>NZ_MRCI01000001.1:2726465-3052931 GCF_001922575.1 Neptunomonas phycophila
GATCTAAAAAATGTTCGGGTTGTGGGCTTTGACTGCCTATTTGCTGATCTCGTTAAGCAGTATAATGCCAACGTGATCTTAAGGGGCCTTCGTGCCGTATCGGATTTTGAATACGAGTTTCAACTCGCAAACATGAACCGCCAGCTTGCACCCCAAGCTGAAAGTTTGTTTTTGACACCGGCTGAGCATCTCTCATTTATATCGTCTACGCTGATACGAGAGATTGCGATGCTAGGCGGAGATGTAAGTAAATTTGTACATCCTGCTGTCAACAATGCATTGCAGGAAAAACTGCACGCAAGCAATTAAAAAACATAATTAGATCTACCAAGACTGACAAAAGATAAGACCGTATTTAACCGTGTGAGGTAGCCACCATGGCATTAATTATTACTGATGAATGCATCAACTGCGATGTATGTGAACCGGAATGCCCTAACGAGGCAATATCTCCGGGTGAAGAGATTTACGAGATCAACCCGAGCAAATGCACAGAGTGCGTAGGCCATTACGATACGCCACAATGTGTTGAAGTATGCCCTGTTGACTGTATCCCTAAAGATCCAGATCACGAAGAAACAGAAGATCAGCTGATGGAAAAATACCATAAGCTAACGGCGTAAACAGATAAGGCGCTTGCCTTTTCTACGCCATAAAAAAACAGGCCATACGGCCTGTTTTTTTCGTTTAGGCACCACAAATCAATGGGCTATAAACTGAGCTTGCTACTAAAACTAAGTCCGATCTGTCGAAATCAGAATAGATTCCAACAACAAACGATCATTTAACAACACCAACGCCTCCTCTGGCGACGCAATGAAAGGGTTGCGAATACCCAAACGGTTAAAGATCCATTCGTTATACGCAAGCTCCCATGCTGAAGGCGGATCGACTTTAGCCCAGTGAACCAGTGTATCTACATGCCGATTGTATAGTTCATCAATCCCATAAGTCAGGGTCATGTAGAGCAGCGCACGGGCAATATCCCCGCGTGTACGGCTAGGGATGACCCACTCATTTTCCGTATCCAAGCCTGTGGTCATATAAATATCAGGGTTCAAATCTAAACGGAAAGGTCGCTTAACTTTATCCCCATCCATATCAAAGGGGAAGTTAGACCGATACGAGTTCATACCCCGCTCACACGCGGCAAAGTTAAACGGGTTAACCGTCGCCCCTTGCCTCACATTCTCTGCCACCCCTGCTTTGCGTAAGTAATCTTTTAAGAAGGATTTAGGAATAATATGCTCAATACTGTGGCGGCGCTTTTGATAAAGCTCGTCTATCGGAACCGCACCATAAACCGACTTAACCCAACCGTGTCCCGTATCAAAAAAGAACTGCCAAAAATTAGACCACTTATTTTGACTGTTCCAATCTTTATAACCTTTATGGCTTTGATACACACCACCGGCCAACTCAATAAAAGCCTGACGCGTAATTGACTCTGTCACCGGAGCGACGAAAGGCAAAGGATCATCCGTCAAGACAGGTTCAGAGGAAGCGCCTGATACGTCAGGGTTTGCAACAGGCTTACGCGGCTGTATATCAACAACGACCTGCGCATGATCCGACTGTTTATGATTCCCAACACCATCACTTTGCAAATGGGCGTTGTAGACTTTGTAATCAGCGACCTTTCCCAAGCTATCGTGGTTTTTCTGATTTAACGCGTTCGATACTAAAATATAATCCAGCACATCACCTTCACCGCGGTAAATGTGTGTAAACGGTCGCGCTTGCTGGCGCATACCTTCGGCAAGATCAAAGGTATCTGCCAGACGGTAGTCATATAAGCCAGCTTTAACTCCAGGCGGCCATTCCGTCTGTTTAATGCCACCTATTTCGTAAATATTGTCCTGCATTTTTAGCGCGGCAATAGGGATCGAGTTTGCCCTGTCGTTTAGGTCCCCCAATAAAACAACAGGCTGCGACACTGAAAACTCCAGTTCACGACTTACGTCATGATATAAAGCGGTAGCTTCTGCCCCTCGCTGCAACAGCGACGCAACATGTCCTCTTGAGAGCCGCTGTAAGGTGTCACTTCCACGCAAAGCCCAATCTACATCATCACTGTATTCTAAATCATCGAGTTTGGGGCGTTTGGATTTGAGATGCGTCACATAGACCAATACTTCACCTAACCCCTCACCGGCATCAATTCTGGCCCGGATCGGTAATCGGCTAAACATAAAGTCCATGGTGAGCGGCAGTTCGTCTAATAGGGTTTCGCTGACTTCCACTGTATCTAGGGCGTCAATACGATAGCGTGACGCCAGCGCCACAACAGGTTTAATAAACACATCAGGGTATTCTGGATCCCGTGCTGGTGTATCAACCGTGCAAAAATAAGGATAGCCAACCGACTCTGTTAGTTGCTGGAGTTCTTTAACGCTAAACACTTCCTGAAAGCCAACAACATCTGCATCTAACAGGCGCAGTTGGTCTTTTATCCACTGCTTCTTATCATTCCATGATTGATCAGAATAACGGTTAGATGACGAGAGTTCGTACCAATAGTAGGGTGGTGCTGCAAACTGATATAAATTAAAGGTGGCGAGCTTCATAACTATTCCCTTGCCTCATCGCTAACGACTGCATCCTGCTGCGACGCGTTCATTATTATTGATCCATTAATTGGGCGCCTTGTAGTCTAACTCGGTGCCACAAACACAGTCAGTGTACCGCTGAATATTGAACACTCGATGACAGCTTTAGTTCCTTAAACAAGCGTTTACTTTTTTATAGAAGGTAGTCTCGCTCGTTTAAAGCAAACTCTTGATCCATTAACTCACCAATCACATTACCGGCCACTAAATGATGTGCATACTGCATGTGCAAGCAACGTACCTTATCCCATTGCGAGATACCGCCGATACCATAGCGCGTAAACATTTCAGTAAAACCCAACGCTTCTATCTGGGCTTTATCTTCAGGCAGCATAAGCTCCCAACGCGCCTGAACATAATCCCGTTGATTGGCCAAATAGGCTTCGCGCAGTGCTTCGTCGTGTTGCAAACGCTGCTCTACATCTTTCACGAAGCCTTTGCCCTCAATCTGTCCTATCGCTTTACCTAGCTCTTTAGACGATAGCCAATACAGGGTAGGAAAAGGTACTTTCCCAACCAACGAACGCATCTGCAATACTAAGGGGGTGCCGCTGGGTGAGCGAGCCGCAATGCCGACTAAGCCCTCGGGTTCTCGTCCTATTTGTGTACGGATGAGCGCGCGCTCATCATCAGTTACAGGAGGCGCGGCGTTGGGAACTACAGACATATCACTCTCTTTTAAATTCGGCTGGTTAAATCAATATGGCTAATACGTCAAAGGGACGGTGATTCAAAAATATAGCTTAAACATGCCCATACTCTTCACCCTGCCCCAACCATCGGCGGGTAATCGCCTGCATAATGGACGGGTTGCGTGATATGGGTTCGGCCACCTGACGTACCCGCTCTAATAAATCTTTATCGCGTTGCAGGTCAGCAATTTTAAATTGCATCATGCCGGTTTGTCGCGTGCCTAGCACTTCTCCTGGTCCACGTAGCTCCAAATCTTTCTCTGCGATAATGAAACCATCGGTCGTTTCGCGCATCACCGCTAATCGAGCCTTCCCCTGCTTAGAAAGCGGCGCATGATACATAAGCACACAGAAACTTTCGACTGACCCGCGTCCAACACGGCCACGCAATTGGTGCAATTGTGACAAGCCCAAACGCTCAGGATTTTCGATAATCATGACACTGGAATTAGGCACATCCACTCCGACTTCAATCACCGTTGTTGCCACCAGCAAATCAAGCTCTGCTGCTTTAAACTGCGCCATAACATCGGCTTTTTCTTTGGCTTTCATACGCCCATGCACAAGTCCTATACGCAACTCAGGCAACTGCTCTTTCAATAGTGCCTCGGCCACTTCTGCTGCTTGGCACTGCATCACCTCCGACTCTTCGATGAGAGTACATACCCAGTAGGCTTGACGCCCCTCACTACACGCTGCACGTACACGCTCAATCACCTGATCTCGACGGCTATCAGCAATCACTACCGTATTGACAGGGGTTCGGCCTGGTGGGAGTTCATCAATAATGGAACAGTCCAAATCCGCGTAGGCGCTCATGGTTAACGTACGAGGGATAGGTGTGGCTGTCATGATAAGTTGATGAGGCGTTTTAACACCGTCACGGCCCTTTTCACGCAGACTCAAACGCTGATGCACACCAAAACGATGCTGTTCATCGATCACAGCCAAGCCTAAGTTGTAAAAGCGCACATCCTCTTGGAACAACGCATGCGTACCGACCACTATTTGCGCGCTTCCATCAGCAATAGCGGCCAACTGGGACTCTCGCTGCTTCCCTTTAACTTTACCCGCCAGCCAAGCGACTTTTAGCCCGAGCGGCTCAGCCCATTGAGTAAAGTTTTGGAAGTGCTGCTCTGCTAATATCTCGGTCGGGGCCATCACTGCCGCCTGAAAGTTATTCTCAACAGCCTGTAACGCAGCGTAAGCGGCAACGACCGTTTTACCTGACCCTACATCCCCCTGCACTAGACGCAGCATAGGAATAGGTTTTTCGAGATCACGCGCAACCTCTCCACAGACGCGTAATTGAGCATTTGTCATCGCGAACGGCAAACCATCCAAGAACGGTTGTGTATAGAGCCCAGTCGACATAAACGCTGGTGCGCCGTCTTGCTGCACTTTTTGGCGAAGTTGCAGCAAAGTGAGATGATGTGCCAGCAGCTCTTCAAATGCTAAGCGCCGCTGCGACGGGTGCATGCCCTTTTGTAACTGATCGACATTAGCATCAACCGGCGGAGCGTGGAGATACTTAAGCGAGGTCTTTAACTCAGGCAAGCGCCATTGCTGGCGCATGTCAGCTGGGATCAACTCCGTTAAATTGCCGGTTTCTAGCCAGCTTAATGCCTGCGCGATAAGCGCCCGCATACGATTTTGCTGCAAACCCTCGGTCATGGGGTAAACCGGGGTTAAGTGCTCGTCAACAGGTTTGATACCCGTATCTGCTGCAGCACTGTATTCTGGATGCACCATTTCTAAACCAGATGGCCCCGGACGCGCTTCGCCAAAGCAGCGCACAGTTTTACCCACCGCTAATCCGTTCTTTTGTGCTGCCGAAAAATGAAAGAAGCGTAACGTAATGGTTCCCGTACCATCTTGCACACGGCATAACAGGCTACGTCGCTTGCCCATCAACACATCGCTAGCGCGAATCGTCCCTTCGATCACACACTCATCGCCGGGACGTAAACTACCAATGGGCAAAATACGAGTGCGGTCTTGATAACGCAACGGCAGATGAAACAGCAGATCCTGCAAATTCAGAATCCCTAACCGTTCCAACTTCAGTGCCAATGCAGCGCCAACCCCTTTCAGCGTTGTCACCGATGGTGAGTCATACACACTAGTCATGAGGCGTTAAGCCGCTCCGTCCTCAATTTTAATTTCGCACTGGCTAACCGCTTCAACTAACGCGTCAATAGCCTGAGGCCGCGGAAAGCTCGCACGCCATGCCACAGCAACCGTACGCATAGGTTGCGGCGCTTTAAAGGGCCGTGTTTCTACCAAGTCAGAATGGTAATACCCTTCGGTAGCCGAAACCGGCAGCACACTGGCTCCTAATCCGCTAGCCACCATCATCCGAATGGTCTCTAGTGATGAACCTTCCGTTACCGTTTGATGCTGCTGAATCGCTTGCGTTAACGTTGGACAGCTTTCTAACACTTGATCACGGAAGCAATGACCTTCGCCCAACATGAGCAGTTCGGTGTTAGCAAGGCCGCTCGAATCAATCTGCTTTTGCTCACACCACGGATGCTTTTTAGGCAACAACATCACAAAAGGCTCATCATATAAGGTACGTGTTACGACATCGGGTTCTTCAAAAGGCAGTGCAATGATAATGGCATCCAGCTCGCCATTACGCAGTTTCTCGCGTAAACGCGCCGTAAAATTTTCTTCAATGTACAACGGCATATGTGGCGCCAGTTTTTGAACTTCAGGCACCAAGTGTGGAAACAAATAAGGCCCAATCGTATAAATAGCACCGACGCGCAGCGGCGACTTAAGTTGATCTTTACCGAACTGCGCTAAATCTTTGATGGTATCAGCTTGCTGCAAAACGTTTTTTGCCTGTTCGACGATTTGCTTACCCACATCGGTCAAACGCACGGCGTTTTTGCTGCGCTCAAACAACGCCACACTTAACTCATCTTCCAGCTTTTTCACAGCAATCGACAACGTTGGTTGGCTAACAAAACACTTTTCGGCTGCTCGGCCAAAATGTTGCTCTTTCGCTAAAGTCACTATGTAACGCAGCTCAGTCAGCGTCATGGGTAAAATCCTCTGTTATCATGCTTACACGCCTGTGGGCGATTATTAAAATCAAGGAGCTATCATGCGTAAACCTAAAGTACTCATCGCCGGCTGCGGTGACGTCGGCACGGCATTAGGCCTATTACTCATCGATCAAGGATACGAAGTTTACGGTTTACGCCGTACTATAAACCAGCTCCCTGATAGCATCCATGCTATCAAAGGTGATTTAATTGATAAATCCTCACTATCGGCTCTTGCTGATCTACCCATGTTAGATTACTTGGTTTATAGCGCCGCCGGAGGTGGTCGAGGTGCAGCTGCCTACCAAGGCACCTACATCGATGGATTTTCCAATCTAATGCAGTCCTTAACCCACGCCCCAAAGCACACTTTTTTTACCTCCAGCACTAGCGTATACGGCCAAAGTAATGGCGAATGGGTCGATGAAACCTCACCCACCGAGCCCAACAGCGAAACGGGTAAAATCATGGTGGCGGCCGAGCAACAAGTGCTCACTCAACGCAACAGTACCGTCGTGCGCTTTAGCGGCATCTACGGCCCCGGCCGCGACCACCTCATCCGCACCGTACAAGAAGGCATTATCGCCCCACCCGAACCCGTGCACTACAGCAATCGCATTCACCGTGATGATTGTGCCGGTGTACTGGCGCATTTAATTGGATTAGTAGTACAAGGCCAAACCATCGAGCCCATTTATCTGGCCTCAGACGATGCGCCAACACCTATCCATGAGGTGATGAAGTGGTTAGCGCAACAGCGCGGCATAGAAATTAAGGGGTATAAAGAGATAAGGCGCGGCGGGAGTAAGCGGTGTAGGAATGAAAAATTAAAGAGACTTTCTTATCAATTGAAAACCCCATCTTTTGTAGATGGCTACGTAGAGCCTCAGAGCCATCGTTGATAAAAAAGCCCCGGTAAATACCGAGGCTTTATATCACTGCTTCTCAACCCCTAGCGGATCTATTGCAGGCTTATAATACTGATACCGGTTAAAGCGGTTTTCCATAAAGCGAAATAGCAATATAACAGCCCCTGCCATCAGCAAGTAGATAACACCAGCGGCTGTGAATAACTCAACCGGTGTATAAGTTCGTGCCTGTATAGTTCTTGCCATGCCGGTGAGATCTAACAAGGTAATGGTAGAGGCCAGCGCGCTGCTTTTTAGCATTAAAATAACTTCGTTACCGTAAGCGGGCAAGGCAATACCAAAGGCGCGGGGCAAGACGATACGGCGGGTTTTTAGCCACCAATTCATACCAAATGCATCGGCCGCTTCAATTTCACCACGCGGTATGGCTTGGATTGCACCGCGAAATAGCTCGGCACTGTACGCTGCTGTATTTAATGAAAAAGCGATAATGGCGCACCAATACGGCTCTTTTAGCACAGGCCATAATGCCGATTCGCGAATCACATCAAACTGCGCCGATCCGTAATAGATCAAGAAGATCTGTATAAGTAGCGGCGTGCCGCGGAAAAAGTAGATAAAACAAAACGGTAAGAAACGCACAACCGGGTTTTGTGAAGCACGCATTAGCGCAATAGGAACGGCCAGTATCACACCAACAAGGCCCGAAATAACGACCAACTCTAATGTGAGCAATGCTCCATCCAACAAGCGCGGTAGGTATTTGATGATGACATCCCAATCCCAACTCATGCTTTGTACCTCGCTTGTGGGTTAACCATACGTTCCATCCATAGCGTAGAGCCCGTCGCTATTGCCGTTAAAATCAGATAGATAACCGCTGCGGCTAGGTAGAAGGTGAAGGGCTCTTTCGTGGAGCTAATAGCTGTGGTTGCTTGGCGAATAACATCTTGTAAGCCCACTACCGACACTAGCGCCGTATCTTTTAGTAATACTTGAAATAGGTTACCCAGCCCCGGTAAGGCGACACGCCATACTTGCGGCAAGATAATGCGGAAAAACGTTTTACCTGGCGTCATGCCCAATGCTTGAGCCGATTCCCATTGGCCTTTGGGAATAGATAAGATCGCCATTCTAAACACCTCGGTAGCGTATGCCCCAAAGGCGATCGATAGCGCAACAACACCGGCCATGAATGGATTAATCTCTATATATTCGTCATAGCCAAACCAACTCGCCACCGCCATAACAATGGCCGAGCCGCCAAAGTAAATAGCAAAGACGATAAGCAGTTCGGGTATACCACGTATTAGCGTAGTGTAAGCCGTCGCTAACCAACGCAACACCCGGTAACTGGATAACTTAGCGGCGGCACCTAGCAAACCAAATACCAGACCAACCATCAAACTAACAACCGCCAATTTAATGGTGACCCACGTGCCGGCCAGTAGAAGATGCCCAAACCCATATAGATCAATCACATTCGTATCCCGTTAAGACGTATCTGTGCTGTGAACAGGGCACTTAGTGTGCCCTGTTGATCAAGAATAACCCTTAACCTATTAGAAAATAGAGAACGGGAAATACTTAGCGTTGATGGTCTCGTAAGTACCGTTTTCAACAATCGCTTTAAGCGCTGTATTAAACTTAGCTTTTAGCTCATCGTCACCCTTACGAATAGCGATACCAATTTTATCAACGGTCTCGGTTTTGATGGTGTCGCCTTTAAATTCGAATTTAGCGCCGGCTTCCGTACGCAACCAATCGTAGGCTGGGAATTTATCAGAGACCAACCCATCTAAACGACCTGATGCGAGGTCCAAGTAAGCATTATCTTGCGTGTCATAAAGCTTAACCGTTACTACATCACCCAACACGTCTTCTAAATACTGACCAGCAATAGTGGCACGCTGAGCGCCCAACGTTTTACCTTCTAAAGAGGCTTTATCTGTAACCAGATCAGTACCTTTAGCTGCAACAAAAGCCAATGCGTTGGTGTAGTACGGATCAGTAAAATCAACCGCGTTTAGACGCTCTTCTGTGATAGACATTGAGGCAACGATTGCATCAAACTTTTTACCACGCAAGGCTGGGATCATACCGTCCCAATCTTGTTCAACGATGGTGCAATCTGCTTTCATTTCTGCGCACAGTGCTTCAGCGATTTCAACATCAAAGCCGATAAGCTCGCCTTTTTCATTTTTCATATTGAAAGGTGCATAAGCGCCTTCTGTTGCAATACGAATAGTGTCGGCAGCGACAGCCTGGGTGCCAACGAAAGCACCGGCAACCAGCGTTACAGCAGCAATTACGTTACGAATACTCATTCAAGATCTCTCTCTGTTGTATGTGTTGTTATAGATAGGTTTTATCCCAGATGACTCGACATAAAGTCTCGCACCCGCTGCGAAGTAGGGTTGTCGAACACTTGTTCGGGCGGCCCTATCTCCTCAATCTGTCCTTGATGCAAAAATACGACCTGACTGGATACTTCACGGGCAAAACGCATTTCATGAGTCACGATCAGCATAGTTCTACCTTCGTCAGCCAGCTCGCGCATAACGCTAAGTACTTCATTGACTAGCTCGGGGTCTAATGCCGATGTTGGCTCATCAAACAAAAGCACTTGAGGATCCATTGCTAAGGCACGAGCGATAGCAATACGCTGCTGCTGCCCACCTGACAAATTACCCGGATAAGCATGGCGCTTTTCGTACAGCCCTACTTTTTTTAGCAACTCTTCCGCGCGAGCAGTGGCCTGCTCTTTAGATTGCTTTAAAACATTAATAGGCGCTTCGGTAATGTTATTAAGAATGGTTTTATGCGGCCAAAGGTTGAAATTTTGAAACACAAATCCGATGCGTGAGCGCATGTGTTCTAGCTGCCGGCGGCTCACTGCCTCCAGCTCACCTTCTTTGCCCGGTTTGAGTTTTAACTCTTCACCACCAATGACGATCTCGCCTTTGGCTGGCTGTTCTAGCAAGTTGATACAGCGCAATAATGTACTTTTACCCGATCCGCTTGACCCTAAAATGGAAATAACATCCCCATCTTTGGCTGTCAGCGATACCCCTTTCAGGACTTCGAGCTTGCCATAAGCTTTGTAAATATCGACCAGTTCAAGGGCTACCTGACTTTCAGACATAAGTGATTTCCATGTTGGCTCTACATCAGTCTGGGTCGTATGCGCAACAAATGCCACCATACGTCCGCAATTTTCTTATTGGAAACTTTGACTCAACGGTCTATTTTCCTTATTTGTAATGAAAACACAACTGGCTTTGTCTGAGGAGGGCTTATGTCTTACTTAGTCAATTGAATGTCGCGATAACAAAAAAGGGAGCTTAAAAGCTCCCTTCTTGCACCAATATAACTGGAAAACGCACTAGTTTGAGGCGATTAGCTAGCAAAATCCTGCAGCAGTTGTTGCTGCGCACTGAAGGCAGGTTCGCCTTCTTCCGGTGCTAATAGATTGTAGCTACCATCCGCTTTGAGCTCCCAACTTTCCGTATTGTCGGCTAAATAGTAGTCCAACTCTTTTTTAACACGCTCGGCAAGTTTACCCGACAATGGGAATCCCGTTTCAACTCGATGCAGCATATTACGCTCCATCCAATCAGCACTGGCGCAAAACACTTCAGGGTTTCCGTTATTGCCGAAATAACAAACGCGCGTATGTTCCAAGAAGCGACCAATCACCGAGCGCACTGTGATATTTTCAGAGATACCGGGCAACCCTGGACGCAAACGGCACATCCCGCGGATAATCAGCTCTATTTTCACACCGGCTTGTGATGCTTCATACAATGCACGGATCATCTTAGGCTCAGTAAGGCCATTCACTTTCACGATAACATGGCCTGGCTTACCACTGGCTGCTAACTTGGCTTCTCGCTGCACCAGTTCAATCATTTTGGTATGCAGCGTGAATGGCGCATTAAAGATCTTCTTCAAGCGCTGAATTTTGCCCATTCCGGTTAACTGCTGGAACACTTTATGGACATCTTCACCAATTTCGTCATTTGACGTTAAGTAACTGTAATCGGTGTACAAACGTGCCGTTCCAGAGTGATAGTTACCCGTACCTAAATGGCAGTAACGCACAAGGTTGCTACCTTCTCGGCGAACAATCAGCATGAGCTTGGCATGCGTTTTGTAACCGACAACACCGTAGACCACCAAACAGCCAGCTTCTTGCAATCGGCTTGCTAAGTGCAGGTTACTTTCTTCATCAAAACGGGCGCGCAATTCGATAACGACTGTAACTTCTTTACCCGCACGCGCTGCTTCAACCAGCGCGTTAACAATATCGGATTTATCACCTGTGCGGTAAAGCGTTTGCTTAATCGCAATCACATCCGGGTCTTTAGCCGCTTTCATGATCAAATCGACTACCGGCGTAAATGATTGGAAAGGATGCAACAACAACTGGTCACCGCCTTTAAGCGAGTTAAAAACGTTGGCCTCTTTCTCTTTTTTAAGCTTGTTTGGCACACCAGGTGAAAAAGGCGGCCAACGCAATTCAGGGCGCTTAACTAAATCACGCACAGCCATCAGGCGCGTCAAGTTAACAGGACCATCTACTTTATAGACTTGATCATCGGATAGATGAAACTCTTGCATCAAAAAGTCGGTCAACGCCTCAGGTGTGCGATTATCAACCTCTAAACGCACCGCATCACCGTACTTACGCGAGTGTAATTCACCACGTAAGGTACGCGCTAAGTCATCCATTTCTTCAAAATCAAAGGTTAAATCGGCATTACGTGTAATACGGAATTGGAAACAACCTTTCACTTTCATGCCGGGAAACAACTCATCGGCAAATTGGTGAATAATCGATGACAAGAAGATCAGATTATCTCCCCCATCACTTAGCTCATCCGGCATACGAATCAAACGCGGCAATGAACGCGGCGCTGGTATGATAGCCATACCCGTCTCACGGCCAAATGCATCTTTGCCGTCTAACTCAACTATAAAGTTAAGTGACTTATTCACTAAGCGCGGAAATGGATGAGCGGGGTCTAAACCGATAGGGCTAATGACGGGTACAACCTTCTCTTCAAAGTACTCGCGGACCCAAGCCAGTTGCTCGGCTGTCCAGTCGCGGCGACGCAAAAAGTGAATACCCTGTCGCTCCATTTCTGGAAACATAATTTCGTTCAGAATGCGGTACTGGCGCTCGACATTGATATGGCAAATTTCACGGATTTTTTCGAGTACCTTTTTTGGGTACATCGCATCTGGGCCCACCACTTCACGACCATATTTCAATTGACGGAGCTGGTCGGCCACGCGAATTTCAAAGAACTCATCAAGATTGCTCGAAAAGATCAATAAGAACATCAGCCGTTCAAGTAAAGGATGGCGTTCAACTAATGATTGCTCTAGTACGCGCACATTAAATTGAAGATGGCTTAACTCGCGATTGATGTAGAGCTCAGGCGCTTTTAAATCAACGGGTTCAACTTCTACGGGGTGATCAACCGTTGGAAGGATCTCACGGCTTTCTACTAACGCTTGTGCGGCCTGATTGGGCACCTGCTCGTCTGTCATCTCTGCTACCTCTAACTCAATAGCGGTTTCTTGCTTTGTCATACCAGTCTCCGTTCTATAGCTTGCAGAGACCAACTCAATTGCGACCGCCCCAGATTAATAAGCTGCTGTTTCACCTTGAACTCACATGTAAGCCTTTCACTTAGCATGAGACAACACGCAACGGTTAAACAGCAGCAAAAGCCTGCTAATCGTTGAGCAATTGCGCCGTTCGCTTGGCGAAATACGTCAAAATGCCATCAGCTCCTGCTCGTTTAAACGCGAGCAGAGACTCGAGCATGACACTTTTCTCGTCCAGCCACCCATTTTGGAATGCCGCCATATGCATGGCGTACTCTCCACTGACTTGATACGCAAAGGTTGGTACTTTAAATTCGTCTTTAACACGTCGCACAATATCCAGATACGGCATGCCAGGTTTAACCATAACCATGTCCGCACCCTCAGCTAGATCCAAACCGACCTCGTGCAGCGCCTCATCACTGTTAGCCGGATCCATCTGATAGCTAAACTTATTGCTCTTACCCAAGTTGCCAGATGAACCTACAGCATCTCTGAACGGACCATAGTAAGCACTCGCATACTTGGCGGAATACGCCATAATGAGTGTGTTTACAAAGTTCTGCTCTTCTAATACCTCGCGAATAGCTCCGATTCGGCCATCCATCATGTCACTAGGGGCAACGACGTCTGCCCCTGCAGCAGCATGCGAGTGTGCTTGCTGAATTAATGTTTCAACCGTTCGGTCATTGAGCACATAACCGTTTTCGTCAATGATTCCGTCTTGCCCGTGGGTAGTAAACGGATCAAGGGCGACATCCGTGATAACTCCCATTTCAGGGCAGGCATCCTTAATCGCCATCACCGCCCGCTGCGCTAAGCCATCGGGGTTGTAAGCCTCTTCGGCAAATTCCGATTTGGCTGATGGAGGCGTAACCGGAAATAAAGCCATCGCCGGCACACCCAAAGCAGCCAACGCTTTTGCTTCCTTCACCAGTAAATCGATACTCATGCGCTCTACACCCGGCATGGAAGCGACCGTTTCTGTCTCCCCTTTGCCTTCAATGACAAACACGGGGTAGATCAAATCACTCGGTGTGAGTACATTTTCTTGCATCAACCGACGCGAAAACGACTCAGCCCGCATACGGCGCATACGTGTATCAGGAAAAAAACGCTGACTATCATTAAAGGCCACAAGAGCTTCCTTCTTAACAGAGTTGAATTGGACTCAAAAAGTATGACAAACAGATGAAAAACAACCGAATGGCGAAAAAAGAGTCCATAAATAAGAATATTAGGGTCTATCGTATCAGCAAATAGCTTAACGCACTCTAGTGGACTCGGGGAATGACCCGAGTCACTGAGTGATGATTTTTCAGAACGGCCCTTAGTAAACAGGGGTTAATCCGGCGAAACCACAGCGGGCCGCTTCCGCATGGACAAGCGATACAGTAACGGAATAACAAACAACGTCAGGACGGTAGAAAATACTAACCCCGCCACAATAGCCGTTGCAACAGGCCCCCAAATTAATGATTTACCACCGAGTCCCGTGGCTAATGAGAAGAGCCCTGCAATGGTGGTTAGCGATGTGATTAAAATGGGGATGACCCGTCTGCGCGAGGCATACAAGGTCGCATGTAAAACACTCATGCCTTTGTCTAACCGCTGATTGGCTGCCGAAATCAGCACGATAGCCGCATTCACGGCGATACCAGCCAGCGCAACCACGCCGTATAGCGTATACAAGCTGAGCGGATTATTCGTTAGCCATAAACCCAAAACAACACCAGTAAACGCCATAGGAACCGTTACCAATATAATTAAAGGCTGTGAGTAACTGGTAAACTGAGTCCCTAAAATGAGATACATAACGCCAACACCAAATAAAAACAGCAAACCGATGTAATCCATGCTTTCTTTGATATCGTCTAGCTCGCCTGAGAAGTCGAGCCCCAGTGTTGGATAACGACTTTGCAGTTTCTCATCCCATTGAGCTTGTAACCAGGTATTGGCAGCAACGGTATCCATGCCCCCTTCCCGCAAGTCGGCTTCGACCGTTATAGCCCGTCGGAAGTTGTAATGTCGTATATTCCCGAGGGTGGTTTGATATTGAGCGTTCACCAGTGCATTTAATGGCACCATAACACCATTTTTATCTGGTATACGGAACGCCAGCAAATCATCGATGCGCTGATATCGACCGGGAGCCGCTTTAATGCGCACTTCTAATTTTTGCCCCTGTGATTGCATATCAGCCACCACTTCGCCATCGACCAAAAGTTGCACCGCACGCAGCACATCCGCCGGATTAATACCGGCCTGTGTAATGGCGGTATAATCGGGCTGCATGGTCAACGACATCCGCCCCGCACCTGCATCATCTGTAATATCGCGGATATCAGGCTGCTCACTCATTACCGCTTGTAAATCATTGGCGGCTGAGCGAAGTTCTTCGTAGTTATCACCACGGACTTTGACACTAATCGGCTTAGATACGGGTGGCCCACCAGCCAAACGCAAAAAGGAGATACGCACCGGACCGATAACACTGGTCACTTCGTCGCGCATGGCATCCATCAGCTCATCTACGCTGCGGTTATCAGGCGTTTTGGGCTGCAATCCAACCACTATTTGACCATAGTGATCGCCAAAATAAGGCTCCCGATCGGTAAACATCTGACCCGAATAACTGGCTAACGCCAATGTATCTTCCGGACGTAAAAACTGACGTGCTCGGTCTTCAACAACCTGTACGACCTCTAAGGTGCGCTCTAAGCGCGTATCCGGTGGCATTTCTACGTTAATATAAAAGACACGCTTGGCATCTGAGGCAAAGAAATCCATCTTAATAAAACCTGCACCAATTAATCCCATAGCGCCAACAAAGACAGAAAAGACAATGATTAATGTGAGGTATGGGCGCCGTAACGATTTAAGCAGGGCACGAATATAAGTCCGTTGGATTTTTGCGGTGATGCGCTGCCGCCGTTGCTGCATTTTTGAGGGCTTATCAAAACTTATTTTTGCAACCAATACATGCGCCGGCAACATCCAGAACGCCTCAACCAGCGAAATAGCCAAAGCAATGGTCACAACGAGCGGTATGACCCGCATAAAATCACCCAATATACCGGGTAGCAACATGAGAGGCATGAAAGCTGCCATGGTTGTCAGTACGGCGCTGGTAACGGGCTGAGCTACTTCTCTTAATGAATCTAAAGCCGCTTCTAACGGTGTCACCCCATGCTGAAGCCGGTGGTAAATAGCCTCCACCACAACGACGGCATCATCAACCAACATACCTAAAACAATAACAACACCGATGAGTACTACCACATTTAAGGTTTCACCCATCATCCAGAGCACCCAAAACGTACCGGCTAATATAAAAGGAATACCAATCGCCGTTAGTACTGCAATGCGTAACCCTAAAAATAGCCAAGCCACCAGCAATACTAGCAACAAGCCTATTAGTGCATTATTTTGCATGAGCGAAATGGCTTGGCGAGTAGGGACGGTTTGATCGTCTAAGAGCTCTAAACGAACGCCACTTTTAACCTCTAGTTGGTTACGCTCTCCCATGTATTCTCGAACAGCACTCACGAGATCGAGTGTGTTAGCGCTGTCTTTTTTCATGATCGCAAATACAACAGCGGGACGATCATCAACACGCGCTAATTGTGCCGACTTTTTTGTTGTACGCACGACATCAGCCAAACGGCTTAATCGCAGATCACCTGTCGCCCCAACCAGAGGAATTTGCATAACATCATCGGTTTGATCGCTTCGGCCCTCTAAACGAACAAGCCAGCTTTGATCCCCCAAGGAAACCGACCCTGCCGAAACATCTTTAAACCAAAGCGCTACAGAATCAGACACCTGGGCAGGGCTAATCCCTAAGGCTTGCAAGCGCTCTAAATTAAGCTGCACTTGTATCTCGGGATCATCTAACGCAATGGCATCAACCCGATCAACGCCCGCGATTCGCTCTAGATCTTTGCGGACAATTTCAGCCTGCTGGCGTAAATTATCATCTTGCGCAGCGGCGGTCACAGCCAACATGGCACTTGGAAAGGCGTTCCCCGAGGTGATTTCAATGATCCAAGGCTCGCTGGCTTCATCAGGTAACTCGGCCTCAGCATTTTGGAGTTCTCGACGAATCGAGCTCACGTGTTTATCAAACGTGCGCTCATCGATATCTTCAAAGCGTATCAGCATACTGGATACACCTTCCCGACTGTTAGATGACACAAAGCGCATATCAGAAATAGAGCGCACAGCATCTTCTAAGGGATTAGTTACCCGTAACTCAACATCTTGGGCTGAGGCCCCCGGTAAAGTCGTTGTTACAGATATCCAGTTGAAATTGATCGTCGGGTCTTGCTGGCGCGGTAACATCATATACGCCGTCATACCAATGACGAGGACTAGGATAAAGGTGAGGTTCGCCAGTACATGGTTATTGAGCAGTCGGGTTATCACGCTCATCCTCTCCCTGCTCGATCGTAATCTCATCTCCATCATTAAGGACGTACTGACCACTCACGATCAATTGCGCTGTTGGGCTAAGGCGCGTCGTCACAGACTGCCCCGGCTTAGCGCCCGGTATAGCGGCAAATCGAGCTTTATTGCCATCCGCTAACATGACACCGACTTGATTGCCCCGTGTGACAGTATACATAGCGGGGATAGAAGGCTGTGCCTTTTGCCACACAAGCTCTCCAGTAGCGCCGCTCAGCGCTTGCGCTTGCGCGAATTCAAGCCGCACTTCTTGGGTGCGAGCTGTTGACTTAATAAAAGGTAAGATGGATCGCACAGTCACTGGATAGCGATTCTCTCCTGTGCGTAACCAAATATTTTCACTGGCGCCCAAGCTTGTGACTTGCTCGGGTTGTAAAGCTGCACTCACTTCGCCGCGACGTGTATCTAGCAACTTAACCACAGCGGCCCCTGAAGGTAGCAACGCTCCTGGCGCGGTATAGACCTCAGTCACCACACCATCAAAAGGTGCTAACACAGAGCAACGACCAACGTTCAAGGCCGAGATAGCCTCTTCTGCTTTCCCGCCCTGTAATTGCGCCCATAGCGAGTTGAGTTCAGATTGTCGCTGATTAAGCACATCAACCGATACACTACCCGTAGTTTGCAACTTTTTGGTTCGCTTTAATTGCCGACTGGCTAACCCAACTTGGCTTGAAAGAGACTTCGCACGCTGTTTAGCTTGCTCTTCGTATAAGAGATAATCCTGGCAATCGAGCTCAGCAAGTGCCTGACCTTTAGCGACGGAATCCCCCACTTTGACCGGTAACTCAAGCAATTTAGCGGTAATTTCAGCGCTAACAACAATGTGCTGCTCGTTTACAACGGTAGCAGGAGCCGTTAGTTCTTCGAAGCTAACAACAGAAGATAAGGGTTTTACGATCACAGGCGTAGCAGCATACAAGGGGGCACAAAAAGCAATCAAGCCTCCCGCAACGCTGCACAATACGTCCTTATTTATACACTTCAACATGTAGAACCATCCATTATGTTCATTGATACGCTAGCGATGAATAAGCGACATTATCGTATCAGTACTAACAACACAAAGCCCAGACAAGCTGGGCTTTGTGTTGTTCTAAATAACGCGAGAGCCAACTTATAGACGCACCTCTATCCCACGCGCTTGCATATACGCTTTAGCCTCTGGAATTGAGTATTCATTAAAGTGGAAGATGGAGGCTGCCAGCACAGCATCGGCCTTTCCTTCAATCACTCCGTCTACTAAATGATCTAAGTTACCAACGCCACCCGATGCAATTACAGGAACATGAACCGCTTCAGATATTGCGCGGGTAACACCTAGATCATAACCGTTTTTTACGCCGTCCTGATCCATAGACGTGAGCAAAATTTCGCCAGCGCCATAATCGACCATTTTTTTGGCCCACTCAACCGCGTCTAAACCTGTCGGTTTGCGACCACCATGAGTGAAAATTTCCCAGCGGTCTTCCTCATCGGCTTTTGATACTTTTTTAGCATCTATCGCGACTACAATACACTGAGAACCAAAGCGTTGTGCGGCTTCACGCACAAACTCTGGATTAAACACGGCAGCACTATTAATTGATACTTTATCCGCACCAGCATTAAGCATGGTACGAATATCATCACACGTACGAATCCCTCCACCTACAGTGAGCGGGATAAAAACCTGTGATGCCATTTTTTCAACGGTATGTACCATTGTGTCGCGGCCTTCATGCGTAGCCGTTATATCAAGAAAAGTGATCTCGTCTGCGCCTTGCTCATCATAACGCTTGGCGACTTCAACCGGGTCGCCTGCGTCGCGAATATCCAGAAACTGCACGCCTTTAACAACACGGCCGTTTTCAACATCAAGGCAAGGAATAATACGTTTTGCGAGTGCCACGTTACGTTCTCCGATAGCTGCTTGTTTGGTAAGCCTTGTTTAAGGCTTACCATCCCAGTTCAAAAAGTTTTTTAGTAACTGTAAGCCTACCGTGTGGCTTTTTTCAGGATGAAATTGCACGGCGAACACGTTGTTATGACTTTGTGCAACATCAAAAGTATTACCGTAAGTACACATACCAGCCACCTGCTCACGCCTAACAGCATTCACATAATAACTGTGCACAAAGTAGAAACGGCTGTTATCTGGAATATCCTTCCACAAAGGATGATCAATGGTTTGCTTAACCTCATTCCACCCCATGTGCGGTACTTTTAGGCGCTCACCTTGCGCATCCGTATGATCATGCCCAAAAAACTGCACCTGCCCTTCAAATTCGCCTAGGCAGTCCACACCACCGTTTTCTTCTGAGCGCTGCATTAAAGCTTGGTAGCCAACACAAATCCCGAGGAAAGGTCTGCCTGAACGGATAGCTTGTGCTACTTCTTTATCCACACCTTGTGCATAAATTTCAGACATGCAATCACGGATTGCGCCTACTCCGGGTAATAAAACACGATCAGCGTCGGCAATTTTCTGGGCGTCCGAAGTCACCCAGACCTCAACACCCGGCTGCACGTGTTCTAACGCTTTGGCGACCGAGTGTAAATTGCCCATGCCATAATCAATCACGGCAATGGTGCTCATTATAAAACGCCCTTCGTAGATGGCATCATGCCTGCCGCACGTTCATCACGCTCAAGAGCCATGCGTAGTGCACGTCCAAACGCTTTAAAAATAGTCTCCGCTTGGTGATGAGCATTAAAGCCTTTGATGTTATCAATGTGCAAAGTCACACCCGCATGGTTAACAAACCCTTGGAAAAACTCCCAAAACAGCTGTGTATCCAAGCGGCCTATGCTGGCACGTGTAAACTCGCAATTAAAACTCAAGCCTGGACGGCCAGAAAAGTCGATCACAACCCGAGACAAAGCTTCGTCTAGCGGCACGTAGGCATGACCATAACGGTAGATCCCCTTCTTATCACCTACGGCTTCTTTAAAGGCCTGACCTAGCGTAATACCGATGTCTTCAACGGTGTGATGATCATCAATATAAATATCGCCATTGGCTTCAATCTCAATATCTATCATGCCATGGCGAGCAATTTGATCCATCATATGCTCAAGAAAAGGAACCCCCGTATCCGCACTAAATTTGCCGGTTCCATCCAAGTTGATAGAGACCGTAATTTGCGTTTCTAAGGTTTCGCGATTCACTGTAGCCTTACGCTCAGACATGCTGCACTCCGATGACAAAACAGAAAACGTTCATTATATATCCAGCCGCCTTCAGATGCACCGTAAGGTATCGGTTTAAAACAATAAAACTCGACTAACCTGCAAAAACACATTGATGTTAAGTGGAACTGAGAAAAAAGATACGACTCTTACCCTATACTTCAGTATCTTAACCTCCTGTTCACGTACAAGATGCAGGCTATACAGGTTATGATCATAAGTAATGATTTACGATGACTTTCGCTGGATGACTAACTAAGGGATTTCCATGGGTAAAATAATTAAAATAGTGATTGGCATTCTTGCCGCCGTCATTTTATTAGGTGTGATTGCCGTTGGGGTTTTAACAGCTCTCTTTGATCCGAACGACTACAAACCTGAAATTGAAGCTCTGGCGAAAGAAAAAGCAAACATTGACCTCTCTGTAGGAGGTGATATTGATTGGTCGTTTTACCCTTGGCTCGGCTTAAGCATCGCCGACGTCGATGTTCGATTTGTAGACCAACCAGAATTAGCCAACTTATCCAAAGCGCAGTTAGCCGTGAATATACCAGCGCTTTTTTCAGGAAAAGTCCAAATGGACAGTATCTTGATTGAAGGCTTATCTTTAAACTTGACCAAAGATAAAGACGGTAAAGTTAATTGGCAGCAACCGACGGCTGACTCGGTCGCTACCACCGACGCTGAACCGACATCGCCAAATACCGAACCACAAGATACCAGTGGCAATAATCAGCCTCTATCGCTTGATATTCAGAGTATCAGCATTAAAGATGGCACCGTGACCTACATAGACCAACAAACTCAGCAACAGGTCACGCTCAACAACTTAACCATCAACAGTGGCCAGATCAGTGATGGGGACGTATTTCCACTTGATATCGCCGCCGACCTAACGCAGCAGCAAAATAATAAGCAGACATTGGCGGCAAAAATTTCAGCAACCGCTAACATCACCCTCGATTTGGAAAATCAACAATATACTGTTCAAGACTTTAACAGCGACGTTACGCTAGAAGCTGAAAAACTGATCAAGCTTCACCTTGAAACAGACCTTGTCGCCAACCTTGCCCAAAACCGTGTAGTGGTAGAGAGCTGGATCGCTCAATTAAGTAATCTGAAAGCCTCAGGCCACGTCACTATTGAAGACCTGAATACACTTAAAATGACAGGCTCCATCAAAACGGACACCTTTGCTTTAAACTCGGTACTCGAAGAGCTCGGCCTGCCAATCATTGATGTGACGGATAATGGCGCTTTCAACAAAATGAATTTTGTAAGCCAATTTACAGGAGACGCAAAGACGATCCAAACGGACTCCTTGGCTATTACTGTAGACGACACAAAACTTAATGGGTCAGCCAGTTATTCACTAGAAACAGGGCGCGCAGACTTAGCGCTATCTGGCAATAGCATTATTATCGACCGCTACTTACCTCCCTCAAACAAAAGCGCTGGGGAGGCTAAAAGTATTACAGACAGCAGCGAAGCTAAAAACCATGGTTACTCCAAAGAAGCCGTCATTCCTGTCGATGCACTCAAGCCGCTTAACTTTGGCGCTTCGCTCAAAATGCAAAGTATCACTTACAATAAAATGCCTATTGGTAATGTAGATGTCAGCATTGATGCGCGTAATGGTTTGATCAAACTCAACCGAGCCAACTTAACTATGTACAGTGGCTCTATTGCAACAAGCGGCTCACTTGACGTTCGCAAATCGCCCGCACGACTTACCGTCAATAAAAAGATTAACGGCTTACAGTTGGGAGAAATGCTCACGGCATTAAATGGCAGCGCGCCCATCACTGGCGCGTTGTCGACAACAGCAGCTGTTACAGCGAACGGAGTCTCCGTTTACGACATCGTCAACAGCCTAAATGGAACGGCCAACGTTGGATTACAAAACGGCGTTATCCAAGGTATAGATATGGCCCAACAACTCTGCCAAACGATGAACAATCTAAGCGCACTTGGGCAATTAAGTACCGCTGAAAGTGTTGATAGCTCGACACCTTTCGCCAAGATGGGCGGCAATTTCACTATCAAAAACGGTGTAGTCAGCAATAACGATTTAAGTGCCAGTTTAGATGCCATGAGCTTATCGGGCAAAGGCGATGTGAACCTTCCTCAACGCACACTCAATTACGGACTTGGCTTAATGATTAAAGAGAATCTATTTAAGCAAAGTTGCTCCGTGAATAACAAACTAGAAGGTGTAGAATGGCCGGTACTCTGTAAAGGTGGCTTCGATGAAGCGCCTGCCAAACTCTGCAAGCCAGACACTAACGCCATCAAAGATATGCTTAAAGCAGCGTTAACTGACAAGGTAAAAAACCAAGTGAAAGACGAAGTTAAAAGCAAGGTTGAAGACAAGCTTAAGGAAAAGTTAGGCGATGGTGACAGTGTCAAAGGCTTGATTAAAGGACTTTTTTAATCCCACATGACACCTTCACAGTTTAATACCGCCGTGCTGGATTGGTTTGATCAGCACGGCCGCCATACTCTGCCTTGGCAAGCAAAGAAAACAGCATATTTCACGTGGATTTCTGAAATCATGCTGCAGCAAACCCAAGTAACCACAGTTATCCCCTACTTCGAACGCTTTATTGCGCAGTTTCCCGATGTGCACGCGCTCGCTGACGCTCCACAAGATGATATTCTCCACTTATGGACAGGGCTAGGTTATTACGCCCGCGCACGTAACCTGCATAAAACGGCACAAATCATTAGCCGCGACTATAACGGGCACTTCCCTGAAACAGTGGAGGAGCTAGCTGACCTACCTGGCATAGGACGCTCAACGGCTGGCGCAATACTGTCGATATCCACTGGAAAACGAGCCGCTATATTAGATGGAAATGTAAAGCGAGTACTCGCTCGCTTTTATGCTGTAGAAGGCTGGACAGGTACCACTGCTAACCAGAAACGCTTGTGGGAGTATGCCGAACAAAACACCCCCTATGAGCGCGTTGGCGATTACACCCAAGCCATGATGGATTTAGGCGCAACCCTGTGCACCCGAAGCAAACCTAGCTGCTTACTTTGCCCAATTGAAAGTGCCTGTGAAGCCTTAAAGCGAGGAACGCCAAGCGCCTTCCCACACCCAAAGCCCAAAAAGGTTCAACCGGTTAAACAAACCATCATGCTGCTGGTTCAGAATAGCCGTGGCGAAACACTATTACGCCAACGCCCTCCTACCGGCATCTGGGGTGGATTGTGGAGCCTCCCCGAAGTAACCGACTTACGCGACGCAACCACTGAATCGGGTCTAGACTTAGACTTAGACAGCGCCATACCGCTTGAACCTGTTCGGCACACCTTTAGTCATTACCACTTAGACATAACGCCTGTTCGGATAGCGCTTGCGTCCTCCGCCAGCAATACCCCTATAAACTGTGTCATGGAAGGACAATCCACACTCTGGTATAACATACTCCAACCGCCCAATATCGGCCTAGCAGCGCCTGTAAAGCGCCTGTTAGAACAGCATACTGCTCAAATTGATTAACCGGGAGACACCCATGACTCGTACCGTCATGTGCAGAAAATTTAAAGAAGAGTTAGAAGGCTTAGACAAGCCTCCTTATCCAGGCCCTAAAGGCCAAGAAATCTATGACACTATTTCAAAAAAAGCATGGCAAGCGTGGATCGAGCACCAAACTCTAATTATCAACGAAAAGCATATGAGCTTGATGGACCCCAACACGCGTAAAGTGCTAGCCGAAGAAATGGAAAAGTTTATGGACGGTGAGGATTACATCAAAGCCGAAGGCTATGTGCCTCCATCAAAGGCATAACATAAAAAGTTAACAAAAACAGTTGACAAGAAAGCGCTGACACGATTAAATACGCGCCTCTTGAGTTGCCCGGATAGCTCAGTCGGTAGAGCAGGGGATTGAAAATCCCCGTGTCGGTGGTTCGATTCCGCCTCCGGGCACCATCTTTAAAACCTCGTATTTCTTAATAGAAAACGAGGTTTTTTAGTTTTTACACTACCAAAAACTACCCTTGCACCCCCAGCAGCTTTTCGACGGTTTTAGCTACATGACGAGCGCCACCTTGTATATCTGTAATTAAGCCATGCGCCTCATTAACTAACTGATTACTATTGTTTACCTGCTCTTTGACTTTGGTCATGCTATTTCTGGCTTTACTGGTTAAATCACTGTTCTGCTTCACCATGTTCTCTACTTCAACCGTTGATGTTGATGTTCGAGCTGCCAATTGACGAACTTCATCCGCCACAACAGCAAACCCTCGCCCATGATCTCCTGCCCGCGCCGCTTCGATAGCCGCATTTAGAGCAAGCAAGTTTGTCTGGTCAGCTATACTGCTGATAGTGGTCACAATTTTGGATATTTCGTGGGATTGCTGGTTAAGACTGTCGATTAAATTAGATGACTTCTCTACTTCGCGCTCAATGCCAGCCGATATATCAACGGATTTTCTCAGCGTCTCACCGCCATGAGCAGCCGCGGTGGTGGTTGTTTCTGACGTTTCGTAAGCCACTTGGGCCGCTTCCCTAATCGACGCTTGCTGCTCCACTCTTGCCGTAATATCTGAGGCAAACTTAACCACCTTAATAACCCTACCTTTGGCATCATAAATAG
Source organism: Neptunomonas phycophila (assembly GCF_001922575.1). Taxonomy (NCBI): domain Bacteria; kingdom Pseudomonadati; phylum Pseudomonadota; class Gammaproteobacteria; order Oceanospirillales; family Oceanospirillaceae; genus Neptunomonas; species Neptunomonas phycophila. The sequence continues at coordinate 2,751,559 of NZ_MRCI01000001.1, forward strand.
GGTTGTATGTAGCCTCTAACCAAATCGTTTGTCCTGACTTTTGTTTTCGCTTGAACTGCCCTGACTTAAATTCACCGTTGGCCAGCTCCTTCCAGAAATCAGGGTTGTCCCGATAAAATTCATCGAAACAAAACATTTCATGATGGCGACCCTGAATTTCTGACAAGCTATAGCCCACGGCCGCTTCAAAGTTAGCATTCGCCGTTATGATCTCACCTTTTGGGGTAAACTCAATTACCGCCATGGACCGATTTATTGCATCTTGCGTAGCTAATTGAGTGTTTAATGACGTTTTATCGGCCGTCACATCGCTTGCAAATTTAATAACTCTTAAAACTTTACCGTCTGCCATTACGGGAAAATATGTTGCTTCTAGCCATAAATCTTCGTTTTGTTTATTACGGCGCAAAAATATCCCGCCCTCTTTACCTCCTTGACCCAAGCGCTCCCAAAACGCTTTATATTCAGGCGAGGAGGAAAATGTAGCGCTACAAAAAATACGGTGGTGCTGTCCAACAATTTCATCGAGTTCATAGCCTACCGCTTTCAAAAAAATGTCATTAGCCGTAATGATAGTCCCATCAGGATTAAACTCGATAACAGCAATATTTCCCATAATTGCATCTGAAAAGCTTTTAAGAGCATCCAGCTCGTTAACAGTTGAATTGAATTGCTCTTTTAGCCTTCTATTAAACATATGGGAAACCTCAATAATAATTTACGCTGTTGTTAATCTAGCATTAATAAAGCATTGATTTACTGAACTTTATTTATATCATTGCTTTAAAAGTAGTTTAGGGTTATCCCTATGTAAAGAAATCGGCTTTATTTTTTTGTCTTAGATTGGATACGCTTATTATTGAGTTTTATTCGCATTTAATATGCATAAAAAAACCGGCTGTACGCCGGTTTATTCTATAGACGGGAGAGTAGTTTATAAGCCAACAAATGGCTGTAAGAGCTTTGGTAGAAGGCCTTGAAACTTCATAGGGGCATCAGTAGCCACTAAACAAATACAAGGAACGTTACCATCTGTAATAGGCTGATGCTCGACTGTCGGGTCCAAATCGGCTACGTCACCTGGTTTAAAGCGCCCTAACTCATCGCTATAGGATCCGTCTAATATTAAGGTCATCTCACTGCCATGATGAGTGTGAATAGGAATACTCATGCCGGGTTGGATACGCAATAAGCGCAAACCGCCATCACGGGTTTCCATACGAATTTGCTGTATGCCTGGAACAAGACGTCGCCATGCTAACCCAGTATCGCCATTCTTTAGCAGTTGTTGCAGCGGTGCTGGAAAAGCGTGCTGCCTCGTCATTGCAGCACTCTCAGCGATTACTGAGTCCATCATCGGATCAATATCAGGCTCTTGCATCAATTGAGCAAAAAACTGGTCCCGACCGCGGTTAGTTGTAGGCTCAGCGGCTTCCAGTAATGCCGCACCAATATCTTCCGCTTCACGAATACGCTGTTTGCACCGTGTACAAAACTGCAGATGGCAGGCAACTAATGTTTCAAACGACTCAGGCAATGCTCCTGCTGCATAGCTCATGAGGGTTGCGTCGTCAGGATGATGATGTGCACTCATGCTTCCGACCTCACTGCTTTACTTAGTTTCTGAAAGGCGAGACGTAGGCTAGATTTAACACTACCTAGAGGTAAACTCATCTCGTCGGATATTTCTTGATGGCTTTTGCCTTCAAAATAAGATTTATAAATCACTTGGGCTTGCTGTACCGGTAATTTTTTAATTTCATCCCGAATGCGAAAACTATCTGCATGGGCATCGTAATTAACAGTTTCACACTCGTCATAAACAAGAACGGCCTTATCCCTAACACGCTGCCGACGCAGATGATCTACGTGTAGATTGCGCGCTATTCTAAAAATCCATGTGCTCGCCGCTGCTTTTTTGCTGTCGTACTGTTTGGCTTTACGCCATACAGTCATCATTGTCTCTTGTGTGAGTTCTTCAGCCAGAACGTCATCTTTCGCAACACCTAACAGCCAAGACTTAAGCCGCGGGGCGAAATGGTCATAGAAATCCATATACATGTGCTTGTCGCCCGTTGAGGCAATGCGCTCAAGGCATGTATTCCAATGTTTGATCTGATCGCGAGGACCGGATTCATCTTGCATTCTAGCTTCCTGTTTCATGTGTATCTCTACGATACTAACAGCGATTTAGATCACCCATAACTAATTTGATCTAGTTTTCTTTTCAGTCCGTAATGAGAACTAACAAATGAATATCTGCAAACTAAAAACGGACTACCCCATGCATGCATCTAAACCTTTGAAAATCGCCGTAGTAGGATCTGGTATTGCAGGACTTAGCGCAGCTTGGCATCTGTCCCAACAAAACGATGTTGATATTACCGTATTTGAAAAAAATGATCGGCTTGGTGGCCACAGCAATACTGTAGATGTTAAAACGAATGAAGGGAATATTATTCCTGTCGACACCGGGTTTATTGTTTTTAACCCGCCTAATTACCCCAATTTAGTCTCATTGTTTAAACATTTGGATGTCCCTGTATCCCCAACCGATATGTCATTTAGTGTTTCAATGGATAAAGGCCGTTTGGAATATTCAGGGAGTGGTTTAAATGGTTTATTTGCCCAACGCAGCAACCTTTTAAGACCTTCATTTATTAAAATGGTTAGCGACATTCTAAAGTTCTATAAAGAAAGTAGTGATCCTAATTTTGTCAAAGACGACCACATGACACTACGGGAACTTTTAAAAGATAAAGGTTATAGCGATTCATTTAGAGATGATCACCTTTTACCGATGGGAGCTGCCATATGGTCAACCCCCATGGAGAAAATGCTCGACTACCCAGCAAAACCGTTCTTAAGATTTTGTGAAAACCACGGCTTACTTCAAGTTAAAGATCGCCCACAATGGCATACCGTCAATAATGGCAGCCGAGAGTATGTAACACGTTTATGTGCAGAAATACGTGGAGACATTTTAACGCACCGCTCAATACGAGGGGTTCGTAGGTTTGGCGGCAAAGCCCTAATCACTGACTGGCAAGGCGACCAGTGGCAATTTGACCATGTAATCTTTGCATGCCATGCCGATCAAGCGTTGCGACTGCTTGCCGACCCCCGCCAAGATGAAATAGATGTGCTTTCCCATTTTCGGTTCGAGCGCAACAAAGCTGTTTTACACAGCGACACAAAATTAATGCCCCGTCGTAAACACGCATGGTCAAGTTGGAACTATCTTGGCGACAACGCACACAGCGGGGGCGCCCTGTGCGTAAGCTATTGGATGAACAAGTTACAACATCTAAAAACAGAACAACCAATGATTTTGACGCTCAACCCATTCGAAGAGCCTGCTAAAGGCTCAGTGCATGCCAGCTTTTTATACGACCACCCTATTTTTAATAAAGATACGGACAAGGCACAAATAGACCTTTGGGACATACAAGGAAACCATAACACCTGGTTCTGTGGTGCTTGGTGCGGCTTTGGGTTCCATGAAGATGGGATTCAAGCGGGCTTATTAGTTGCTGAGAAAATTAGTGGCGTACGACGACCTTGGGATGTTCACGGCATGTATGACAGAATTCCAGCGCCATCAGATTTCCTAGAACAAACCGTAACGGATAGCCTTATCGAGGAAGCAACAGCATGATTCGGTCCGCGCTTTATCATGGCGATGTGATGCATCAACGATTTACCCCAAAATCACATCGCTTTGAATACTCCCTTTCTAGCTGGCTTATCGATATCGACGAGTTAGGTACATTGCATCGCGATCTACGCGGATTTAGCTGGAATAAAGGCGCTTTATTTAGCTTCCATGATAGTGATTATGGTTTTGCCGACGGCCGAGCGCCTAGAGCTTTTATTAATGACATTATGCAGGAGAACCACTTACCCATACCGGAGCGTGTAGAGCTATTGTGTCAAATTCGCTGTCTTGGCTATGTTTTTAATCCACTTGTTGTCTGGTTTTGCTATGACGCCAATCAGAATCTAAATGCCGTTTTATACGAAGTACGTAACACCTTCAAGCAACGTCATCATTATCTAGTCCCTATCAATAATTCTGATACAGCGACACATACCCAGCCCTACAAACACCAAGCCGATAAGCACTTTTATGTATCTCCATTTATGCCGATGGAATGTACTTACCAGTTTACGTTCAGGTTACCTCAAGAAAAGCTGGCACTCACTATTAACCAAACACACCAAGGCAAGCCAATCATGACAGCTGTTTGGAAAGGGCAGCGCGAAACTCTCAGCCAGTCTGTCATTACAAAACAGCTCTTCAGGCACCCTCTAAATACGGTAAAAGTTATTTTCGCTATCCACTGGGAAGCACTCAAGCTTTGGGGTAAAGGCGTCAAGCTTGTCAAACGCCCCGCCGCTCCTAGCCATTTAATTTCTCACGGTCAGCCAACCCACTCGAGCAAACGGTAAAGCAGTTATGAATCGAATTCAGCCTACGACTAAACCACATGAGTTAATCAAATCGAGCACAAATCCACACCATAGCTGGCTTCTTAGAAAACTAATTAGCACGCTTAACGCCGCTAACATAACAGCTATTCACATCGTCACTAAAAGCGGAGACCGTATCGCAATAGGGCACCCTAACAGCGATGTGGCAGCCCCCGTTATTAAGCTTAAACGCAACCGCGCTATCCTTAAAAGCAGCGTGAATGGGCTGTTAGGCTGGGCTGAAAGCTACATGGCAGGCGACTGGGAGTGCGACTCCCTCATCACACTAACTGATTGGGCCATGTACAACGAAGACGCTTTACGTACCGCGTTTGCCGGCCGCTCCATTTCTGCGCTAATCAACCGAATCTGGCACCGCTTAAACGACAACAGCAAGCGGGGCAGCCGCAAAAACATTGCCTACCACTACGACTTAGGCAACAGCTTCTATCAAGAGTGGTTAGACGAAACCATGACCTACTCTTCAGCGTTATTTGAAGACACTAGCCTGACGCTTGCCCAAGCCCAAAACGCCAAATATCAACGCATCCTTTCAATGAGCGAAGCCAAAAGTGGCGACCGGATCTTAGAAATAGGATGTGGCTGGGGTGGCTTTGCCGAGACGGTTAGCGAACAAGATAATTTATCGCTCTACGGTGTAACCCTATCGAAAGAGCAGCTCGCCTATGCCAATCACAGAGTCGCTCTATTGGAGGCTAATGATCGTATTAAGCTCGCCTTCCAAGACTACCGAGACATCGATCAAACATTTGAGCGCATCGTATCAATAGAGATGTTTGAAGCGGTTGGGGAAGCCCATTGGGATACCTACTTCCAAAAGCTTTACACATCACTAAAGCCCGGCGGGACCGCTGTACTTCAAATCATATGCATCGAACCCAAACGCTTTGAAAACTACCGTAATAATGCCGACTTTATCCAGCGCTACATATTTCCTGGAGGTATGCTACCCACCGCCGAGAAGGTCATGGATTTAACCCAAGCACACGGCATGCACATGGAAGAGCAACTCGAGTTTGGCTTAGATTATGCCGAAACGCTACGGCAGTGGCGTGAAACCTTCACGCAGCGCTGGGAAAGCATTAAACCACAAGGCTATGATGAGCGCTTTAAACGCATGTGGGAGTATTATCTGGCTTACTGTGAGAGTGGATTTCGCTATCGCTCGATCGATGTACGCCTGTTCAAAATCAGAAAGCCCCTTTGCAGTAGTTTGCTTTCTTCCACTCAAACTCAAAAGCAAGGAGCGCCCAATGCGAATACGACGCCTCACAGTGTGCCTACTCATGGCCATCATGGTTAATGGTTGCAGCTCTATGAATATTGAGGAGTTTAGCAACACACAACCCCACTTTGTATTAGACGACTACTTTTTGGGTACGACTCACGCTTGGGGATTATTTGAAGACCGTTTCGGCAACGTCAAACGCAGCTTTAAAGTGACCATTAATGGCAGCCAGCAAGATGGAAAACTCATTCTGGTTGAAGATTTTGTTTACAACGACGGAGAGACTGATCAACGCATCTGGACCATTACCCAAACCGGTAAGAACCGATATGAAGGCCAAGCCGATGACATAATCGGCAAGGCTCAAGGGCTAGTGGCTGGTAATGCACTCAATTGGAAATACACCATGATGCTACCCGTTGGGGGGAAGTCCTATAAGGTTAAATTTAACGATTGGATGTTTTTACAATCTGATGATGTAATGATCAACAAAGCAACCGTGAGTAAATGGGGAATAGAGTTAGGTACCGTATTACTTTTTTTCAATAAGCAACCCACTAACACTCACTTTTAACAACTTAATCTCTTAAGCCCAGGTCAGAGCCATGTTGTTAGTTAACGTTAGTAAAGAGCAAAACCGTGAATGATATGATCCGTGCCCAAAAAGCAGTAGAGAACTACATTGCCTTTTTTAACTCGCTCGATCGCTTATCTCTCAACCGTTTAACAGCCGTTGCTGCACCTAATATATGCTTCATAGACCCCTTTAATAAAGCAAGTGGCTATGACAGCGTAATGGCAGTACTGACGCATTTTATAGATAACGTCCAAACACCTCACTTTGATGTGAAATCGATCGCCTTCTCTGGAAACAAATGCTTTGTCAGTTGGGACTTTAGTGGCGTGCTAACAGCTTCAGGAAAAGCCTGGCGCTTTACAGGGGTTAGCGAGCTCACACTGGATGGAAGCTATCGCATCATGCACCATCAGGACTATTGGGATGCAGCAACACACTTCTACGAAAAAATTCCTGTTATTGCTTACATCTTACGGTTAATAAAGCGCAAAATAAGCATTTTAAAATGACCTATCTCGCCTTAAACACCTTGTAATTTACCTTCTTGCCGCAATCTACTATGAACAAAGAAAGGCACTTGAGTGACTATTAGCGGTCATAATCAGTGCAGATGCTGCAAGCTTTTATTTTCACTTTGCCAACGACAGCATCGTTCTTCCGCTATTCAGGAGAAAAGAATGGGATTGGGATCAAAAATAAAGCGCTTAGTCGGCACTGACTTTGTAGATGATGTGCAGCAGCAAATTAAAGATGTTATGGATCAAGGACTGGACAAGCACATTAAAATTGCCGTTACCGGACTTAGCCGAAGTGGCAAAACGGTTTTTATCACCTCCCTGACCCATCACCTACTGCACGCCCATCAAAATAAATCACTTCCCTTTTTTAGCGCAGCCGGTGACCATCGCATCATTAGCGTCAAAAATATTAGCGATCAATCTCCACACCCGTTCCCTTTAAAGGATGCCGTAAGCGCCTTATCACAAGAGCCTCCACAATGGCCGCCATCCACTACGGGCTTATCTGAGGTTCGCTTAGCGATAAAGTACAAACCGGGGAATCGCCTTAAACGCTTAGTCACCGATTCGGCCACCTTGTATTTAGATATTATCGATTACCCTGGTGAGTGGTTACTGGATCTCCCACTACTTAATCATAACTTTGAGCAATGGTGCGACAAACAACGTGAGCTATTTGCTTTGGAGCCAAGAGCGAGCCTCGCTCAAAGCTGGCTCAAGGCTCAAGAATCATTTGATTGGCTAGCGCCTGCAGATACGTCGCGTATTGACGAGCTAAGCCGCGAATACACCGCCTTACTTCACCTATTTCGGCAGCAGCCTTATGCGCTTAGCTTGTTGCAACCGGGCCGCTGTATCTTGCCGGGAGACATGGCTGGTGATCCGCTCCTAACACTTTTTCCGATTATTCCTGCGGTGGATAAAAGTGACGTTCCGCCTGATTCCGCCTATGCGCTTTTGCAGCAACGCTATACCCTTTATCGAGAGCAAGTGGTCAAACGCTTTTACCGCGAGCATTTTTCACGTTTTGATCGCCAAGTTGTACTTGTTGATTGCTTGAAAGCACTCAATAACGGCAAGCCATGCTTTGATGATATGAAGCTCGCGCTAACAGATATCCTGCAAAGCTTTAACTATGGCTCGTCTGGATTTTTACGTCGGCTATTCAGCCCGCGCATCGACAAAGTTTTATTTGCCTCCTCAAAAGCTGACCATGTAACGGCGAACCAGCACCATAACTTAGATAAGTTTTTAGAACTCATCATTCAAGACGCACAGCGAGATATGCGCTTTGAAGAAATCGACACCGCCTGTTTGGCCGTCGCGTCCATTCGCTCTACTGAATCCGCTCAAGCTAAGCTAGATGGTCAGCAAATCTCTTGTCTTAAGGGTTACGATAAGTCAACGGGCGAGGTGGTAGCCTTATTCCCTGGCGAGGTTCCTGTTGAGCTACCTACGGATAACGACTGGAATAGCAGCCGCTTCCAGTTTGTCGACTTTGCGCCCAAAAAACTTCCCAGCAGTGACCTTCGGCCCGAACACCACATTCGCCTTGATCAGGCCTTGGAATACCTTACAGGAGACCTATTCTAATGAGTGACCAGCCATCATGGCAAAAGCCTGTTTTTATCGATCCTAAACAGACCAGCCAAACATCGCAGTTTCAAGAACCTCCCATGGAACCGCATGTTTTTGCTCCGGACTCAGTTACCGCCACTGACGACAGCGAACTAGTACTTACTGAAACCCCGCCACCTAAAAAGAAGCGACGCCTTTGGTCACGCATCTTTGGGGCAGCAATAACCGCCGTACTAACAGGGGCTGTAGTCAGCGAAGTCTACCGTTTTATTACTTGGGGTTATGAACTCAACCCTATTTTAGGGGGCATATGCACAGCCGTTACTGGAATCACTATTATTTCCGGTACCGTGTGGCTATACGGTAGCTTCAAAGGACTTCGTCAATTAAAGGAAGCGGAGCGTCTTCAGCAAGAAGCCATCACCTTACAAAGTCAAAAAACACATGGCGACGCTGCGCCTTTTTTAAAAAAACTGGACAAGTTATATGACAACACCTACCTCAACCAGCCTTTCAAGGACGCGATTCGTCAGGTTGATTCTGCGTATAACGACAGTGAAATCATTCGCTACATATCCGACCACGCCCTTCGCGAGCAAGACGCCGCTGCACGCAAGTGCGTGCAGCGCAACAGTGTTCAATCAGGCCTTATGGTCGCGCTAAGCCCATACGCTACGTTTGATATGTACCTAGTCGGGTGGCGAAACATTAAAATGCTACGCGAACTAGCCGAGATCTATGGAATTGCCCCCGGCGCAGCCACACAATGGCAGTTACTTAAACGCGTACTCCACAACATTGCGTTTGCCGGGCTGAGTGAAATAACCATCCATGCGGGTTCACATTTACTGGGAGCCTCTATCACGACCACGTTATCAGCCCGCGCAGGGCAAGGTGTTGGCGCTAGCTTATTTACTGCACGCTCTGGATTTCAGGCAATCAAGTTGTGTCGCCCGCTACCGTTGACAAAAGATGCGCAGAAAGAACTGAACAAAATTAGCGAGTCGATTATTGCCGATGTTGCACGGCAGAGTAGCGAGTCATCTCAAAAATAAAAGCCTTAGCTATGTGCTAGCAAGGATGTAAACGCCCCCTCATCGGTGCGTTTACTGCTGCCTTACAAACTGGGCACAGAAGCAACCTGATCTCGCCCAGCATCTTTTGCTTGATAAAGGGCTTCATCAGCCCTCATTACCATGGCTTCTAGAGTATCCCCAGGCTGGTGCATCGTTACACCAACACTAATGTTCTGTTGCCCAACCACATCAAAGAGGGTCGATGCGATTTGACGACGAATGTTTTCGGCAACGAGCACGGCATTACGCAGCTTAGTCTCAGGACAAATCACCATAAATTCTTCACCGCCCCAGCGCCCTAGCGAATCAGTGCTTCTTAAGCCGTCTTGAATGACTTTAACAACAGTCTTTAATACCTGATCGCCCACTGGATGACCGTAGGTGTCATTCACATCTTTAAAGTGGTCAAGGTCTAATAAAAGTATAGAAAAATTACCGCCATAACGCCGTACACGCTGAAGTTCATGCTGTAGTATCGTATTGATTTTAAGACGGTTATAAACTTGAGTTAGCGGATCAGTAATCGATATTTTTTCAAGCAAGGCCGTCTTTTCAAGTAGTGCCAAGTTCGCTTTTTCTTTTTCCTCAAATGCTTCCTGTATACGAACGTTGTAGCGTCGAAGTGTAATTTGCCGATAAACCATAAAGCTTAAGAGCAACACACTCACCCCTAATATCCACAGTGCTAGGGTGTAGTCCTCTTTCGTTTGAACGCTAGACGGGCTCCAGCGGCGGCGTATATCTTGATGATCGTCTTGGTCTAGACTAGCTACCGCTTTTTGCATGACACTCAGTAATATAGGATCATCATTTCGCACTCCCGTGCGTAATAGGCGCTGACCTTCTATTTTACCGGTAATGCGAATATCCATTAACCCAAGCTCAGCCATGGCGTATCCGATACTCGGGACCGAATCGATTAACCCAAATAATTCTCCCGATTGGACCCTTAGCAACCCGTCTTCAACATCATCAACGGCAACCCATTCAGTAGCGGGAAAGCGACGCGAGAACTCGTCAAATAAAGCATAACTACGGACGATACCAACGCGCTCTTCAAGTACTTGGTTAACATCTTCCACAAACAATTGATCTTGGCGCGTAGCGATAACGTAGGGATAACTTAAGTACGCCGAAGTAAAGTTCAAGAACCCAGAAGTTTGTTTATCTTCGATCACCAAGGAAACCAAATCACAACGGCGCTCCTTCGCATATTCCAAAGTTTGCGTCCAAGAAGTGGTTTTAACTATTTCGAAAGGTATGCGCAAAAAGCGCTCAAAAAGCATGAAATAGTCCGATTCCATTCCTATAAATTGTCCCTCAACATCCAATCCCTCAAAGGGCATCCACTTTGGATCTATACAAACACGAATCGGCTCTCTAGACAGTAAATACTCTTGCTCAGCGGGCGATAATGAGTTTTCTTTAGCAAAGCTGTTTTGTCCCCATTTACGGCGCAGCGCCGTTGTTTCGCTTTCCGTAACATTCGCCATTACTTTAGTTAAAATATCGCGTAAGACAGGCTCATCTTTGTCGACAGCCAATTGCATTTGGCTGGTGAAACGCGGATCTTCAACCGCCGTCGACATCACAACATTATTGATGAATTGTTTCTCGACTAAATAATTAATAACACCGCTACGACCCACCACGGCATCCACATCGCCTGACGCCACCGCCTCTATGGATTGTATAGAATCGGTATAGTTTTTAATTTTTATGTTTGGGTAATAACGTTTCAACTGCTCATTCAAGAAAAAGCCATTGGGTACTGCGACTGTTTTCCCAGCCAAGTCATCCAAGGATCGAACAGAAACATTACTACTATTACTGCGCACAAAAATGCCAGTGGTCGCTGACAAGTAGGGAGGTGTGTAAATAAACCGCTTCAAACGTTCAGAGGTTTCAACAATATTCAGCATAATGTCTAGACGCCCGTCGTCTAGCATATCCATGAAAGCATCCCAGTCGTTACCCGTAATATAATTAATACGGACCCCCAGCTTACTCGCCAACAAATCCATAAACTCTATTGAGTAACCGCTGGGCTTACCGTTAACTGCAAAGTTGATAGGAGGCCAATTTTCTTCATTGTGCACGTTAAGCACGGGGTGGCGTTTAATATAATCCAGCTCAGTACTTGTTAAGCCTAATAAGGACAAAGCCGCGTCCGAGGGTTCAAATAGCATCCCTTCGATATTCAGACGTTTAACGTGATAGTCATGCTCAATATAAATTGATGCGATTTGACGTAAACGCTCCAGATCAATACTGCCAATAGGATAGACGCTCGGACGAACAGCATCCCTGATTTTGTCGGCTTCAAACGTTAACCCTTCAACAGTTTTAGTGCCCACATAATCACGATGTATTAACTGGATTAGCTCTTCGGGGTGATCTAATGCATATTGCCAACCTTTGAGAACGGCTTGAGTTAATCGTTGAGCCCTTTGTGGATGCGCGTATACCTCAGCGTCAGAGGTGAACAAATTACCGCCATATAAGTCCCCAGAATAACGGCTAGGATCTAAAATGTTGTAAGGAATATGCAAACGCTCTAACTCGTATAGCTGGTTACTACTAAACGCCGTTATTGCATCCACCTCTCCAGAAGCAAAAGCATCCACAGAAAACTCATGAGGGACGGTTTCAAAATCATCTTTTGCAACATAAAACTGACGCAACATTGTCATCAAGCCAGCCGTTTCTAACTCCCCGGGCATGGCCATTATTTTTTTACCTTTTAATTGCGAAGGCGTCTGAATATCAGGTTGCGTAATGATGATATGCTGTGGGTGCTTGAAAATATTAGCCAGCAAAACAACCGGCTCGCCTTCGAGATACGATAAGACGATACGGTTATCCATAACACCGTAACGACCAGGGGCAGCATTCACTAAATCAATAACATTGCTGCCCGTCTGATAGGGAATAAAAGTAACTGACAGCCCCGCTTCCTCAAAATACCCTTGCTGCTGAGCCGCGTAATACCCCGCAAATTCAAACTGATGCTGCCAATTAAAATAGATACTAACCGCTTCTACAGAAGCGCTATTATTATTGTCCGTTTTATAGGAAGTTGTACTATTTTCAGCTTGAGCAATATTAGAGGCCGCTAGCCCAAAAGACGAGACAAAACACAACCAGAAAAAAACCGTAATACGGCTGCACCACACACTTATTCTGAAAGCCAAATTATTGTCCGTTGCTCGCTGCAGATCATTGAAATTAGACGATCATTGTATCAAATTTAACCTATGCGACCATCTAAAAGCCGATAATAAGAACAGATTGTTTCTGTGCATAATCCCAAACCAGACTTCTATATAAATAATGAATCTATAAATTCCTCGAGTGGGTAAATTAAGGAGCTAAGTATCATGCAAGTACACCAAAGAGGCTTTCCACGGCTTGCACCGCTTTTTACCATACTTTTCAGTGCAGTTATCTTTGCTGGATGCTCCACAGAAGGTTGGCAATCAGCTAGTAGGCAACCGGCAGGCATAGCTCCTAACCCAGCGACAACCTCTGAAGCAGTTGTACAAATTTATGCCGCTGATGCATGGGGATGGCGAGGGTGGTTTGCTGTTCACACATGGATAGCCGTCAAGCCGCAAAATGCACCAAACTATACAGTTTATGAGGTTGTAGGGTTTCGCGTTAAACGAGGGTTACCTGCGCTAACTATTTCGGAACAAGTCCACCCAGATAGATACTGGTACGGTGCCAAACCCGAATTAATCTACAACCAACAAGGAGAAAAAGCGGCCGAACTTATCACTAAAATAGAGGATGCTGTTAACCGTTACCCTTGGAAAAATAACTATCGCGTTTTCCCCGGCCCAAATAGCAATACATTCCCCGCTTGGGTTATTAAAGAAGTTGACGGACTAAACGCATCCCTCCCCCTAAAAGCCATCGGCAGCGGCTACGCTGAATAGCTGGACTCACACCACTTAACACACAAAAAAGCCCCTTTCGGGGCTTTTTTTGAGATGGCCTTCGGCCACCTAATCACTACTGTTTCTAAAGCTTAGAAGAAACCTAGTGGGTTGATGTCGTAGCTAACCAGCATGTTTTTCGTTTGCTGATAATGCTCAAGCATCATTTTGTGCGTCTCACGACCAACACCCGACTTCTTATAACCGCCGAATGCAGAGTGAGCAGGATACAAGTGATAGCAGTTTGTCCACACACGACCCGCTTGGATGCCACGTCCCATGCGGTAAGAGCGGTTCATATCACGCGTCCATACACCAGCGCCTAAACCGAACTCAGTGTCGTTAGCAATTGCTAGCGCTTCAGCTTCGTCTTTAAACGTTGTTACGGCTACTACAGGGCCAAAGATCTCTTCTTGGAAGACACGCATATCATTCGTGCCTTTCATCAGTGTAGGCTGGATGTAATATCCGCTCTTATAACCCTCTAGGTTTTCAGCAGCACCACCTGTCAGAATCTGAGCACCTTCCTGACGACCGATATCCAAATAGCTTAAGATCTTATCAAACTGTTCTTGAGAGGCTTGTGCACCAACCATCACGTCAGTATCCAATGGGTTACCGCGCTTGATTTGGCCGATACGCTCAATAACTTTCTCAATGAACTGCTCGTAGATTGACTCTTGTACCAATAAGCGAGAAGGACAAGTACATACTTCACCTTGGTTAAAGAAGGCCAAAACCGTACCTTCAACACACTTACTGATAAAGTCATCTTCTTGATCCATCACATCTTCAAAGTAGATGTTAGGAGACTTACCGCCTAGCTCAACGGTAGATGGGATGATGTTCTCAGCAGCACATTTCAAGATGTGCGAACCAACAGGTGTTGATCCTGTGAAAGCAATTTTAGCAATGCGTTTGCTTGTTGCTAGCGCTTGGCCTGCTTCTGCACCAAAACCGTTAACAATGTTCAATACGCCAGCAGGTAACAAATCACCAATTACTTCCATCAAAACAAGGATAGAAGCTGGTGTTTGCTCTGCAGGTTTCATTACCACACAGTTACCTGCCACTAATGCAGGAGCCAACTTCCAAGCAGCCATCAATAGCGGGAAGTTCCATGGGATAATCTGACCAACAACACCTAGCGGCTCGTGGAAATGATAAGCAACGGTATTGCCATCGATTTCACCAATAGAACCTTCTTGTGCGCGGATACAACCGGCATAGTAACGGAAATGATCAACGCACAAAGGGACGTCAGCGTTTAATGTTTCACGTACCGCTTTACCGTTGTCCCATGTTTCTGCTACAGCCAACTTCTCGAGATTCTCTTCGATACGGTCAGCAATTTTCAAAAGAATGTTTGAGCGCTGAGTCACAGATGTAGCTGCCCAGGCATCCTTAGCCGCGTGAGCTGCGTCTAGTGCTAAATTAATATCTTCTTCTGTTGAGCGTGGGATTTCACAGAATACTTCGCCATTTACAGGGGATACATTTTTGAAGTATTCACCTTTTACCGGTGCTACCCATTCGCCACCGATGAAGTTACCGTAACGTTCTTTAAAAGTTACAACTGAGCCTGCGGCTCCTGGCTGTGCATAAATCATTTTATCGACCTCTTTATTGTTATCCAGCCCTGTCCTTTGTAAGGCTCAGGTGCAAGTCATTAGTCACGGTTTGATAGTAGCGAGAGGGGCCCTCACTGAGGTATCGCCCGTTGGAATTGAAAAACTACTACTTTGGTACTGGTATTAAATAATGCGGCTTAATCGCAGATGCAACATTCAAAACCTAAGCTGCTGTTATTTATAAAAAAACCCGGACATAGTCCGGGTTTTCCACAATCACAGGAGTCACTCAAGCCATTATTTTGGAAGCTTAAACGTCCACACCATGCCGCCTTGGTTGAAGTCTTTAACACGCTTAGCCACTTCACCACCCCATAATGGAACAGCACCACCCCAACCTGATACAACGGATACGTACTGCTCACCGTCCATATCCCAAGTAATTGGCGTGCCTACGATGCCAGAACCGGTGTTGAACTTATATTTCTCTTCACCTGTTTTGGCATCAAATGCCATTAGATAGCCTTCAGGGTTACCCATAAATACTAAGTTACCCGCGGTAACCATGGTGCCACCCCATAAAGGTGCGTAGTTTTTATAATCCCAAACCACTTTACCTGTTTTAGGATCGATAGCGCGCAACACACCAATGTAGTCTTCATTGATAGAGCGGATCGTAAAGCCAGCACCTAAGTAAGCAGCACCTTTTTTGTACGAAACAGGCTCGTTCCAAATATCCATTTCCCATTCGTTAGAAGGGACATAGAAAAGGCCGGTGTCTTTAGAATAAGACATTGGCATCCAGTTTTTACCACCCAAGAAAGATGGTGCAGCAACAACGGATGAGCCCTGCTTACCGTCGGTAGCTTCTGCTGGGTTGCCCGGACGGAAAGCATCTGCGTAAATTGGACGACCTTTATCATCTAGGCCTTTTGCCCAAGTGATTTTATCAACAAACGGGAAGCCACGGATGAAGTCACCGTTTTCACGGTTAAGTACATAAAAGAAACCGTTACGGTCAGCGGTACCGGCCGCTTTGATGGTTTTACCTTCAGCGGTATAGTCAAACGAGATTAACTCGTTTACACCATCATAATCCCAACCATCATGTGGCGTACTTTGGAAGTGCCATACAATTTTGCCATCGTCAGGATCGATACCTAAACGAGAAGATGAGAATAAGTTATCACCAGGGCGCAAATGAGAGTTCCACGGTGCTGGGTTACCAGTACCAAAGAACAGCAAATCGACATCAGGATCGTACGTGCCGCCTAACCATGTAGCCGCACCACCTGTTTTCCACATATCACCCGGCCATGTTTTACCAGCCTCACCGCCTGAGATGCCGTTTTCAACTTTTTTACCGTCTTTCCAGACATAACCCATATGGCCTTCTACGGTAGGACGAGTCCAAGCAAGTTGCCCTGTTTTCGCGTCGTACGCTTCAACCTTACCAACAACACCAAATTCACCACCGGATACACCCGTGATTACTTTACCTTTAACAACGATAGGTGCCGCTGTTAATGAGTAGCCTGCTTGGTAGTCTTCTACTTTCTTTTTCCAAACTACCTTACCAGTATCTTTATTTAGCGCGACTAACTTAGCGTCCAACGTACCAAAGATCACCAGATCATCGTACAGAGCAACACCACGGTTAATAACGTCACAGCAAGGCATAATAGCGTCAGGTAGGCGAGCATCGTATTGCCATAGCTCATCACCAGTCTTTACGTCGATCGCAAAAACACGAGAATAAGAAGCCGTCACATACATAACGCCATCTTTAACAACGGGCTGGGATTCTTGCCCACGCTGCTTTTCACCGCCAAATGAAAATGCCCAAACAGGTCGCAAATCTTTTACTGTATCGCCGTTAACTTTCGTTAAAGGGCTATAGCGCTGACCACGAAGGCCCATACCGTTTGAGATAACATCATCAGTGGTTGCTTGATCGTTTAGAATGTCCTGGTCTGTCACGCCTGCCGTTACAGCAGTTGAAAAAGAAATGGCCGCTGCAAGCAAGCTTACTGCAAAACCTTTACCCAGAGTCGTATGTTTCATTACTAGCTCCTTTACGGAATCGTTTATTATTGTGGGGCGCTCAAGGAGTGAACCGGGAACACTTCCCAGATCAATGCCTTCATTGTGAAGTTTTGCGCAATTCCAACAATTCAACCCGAGGACAAATTTCATACTCACTTAGTACTACTTCTGTTGCGAAGCAGCGGAGGTCCAGACAAAAAAAGAGCGCCCGAAAGCGCTTAAACTGCCAGTTGTTGCAGATTAAAAAGCCGCTTCCTCGTAGCCGGCGTACAGGTGAAACACGGTTCGAATAAACTCATACTGCGTCAATGCAATATCAGCAAATTCAGGTTCGGTTGGTATCTTCATGACTTCGTTCATACTTAAGCCTTCAAAGGCCGCTTGGGTCAGCGTTTTGTCTAGCCAAACCAAATATGCCCGCATTTGTTCAATTGACTTGCCTTTAGCATCCACCGGCCCGTGCCCCGGAACAATAAGGGCTACTTCCAGTGCAGCTAATTTATCGAGATCAGCCAGCCACTGATCTATTCCCGGCGTGTGCGGTGTTGTTAAGGCTCGTTGATAAAAAACCAAATCACCCGCAAACAAAGTGCCTGTCGTTTCATCTAAAATAGCCAGATCAGCGCCAGTATGCCCCTCTAAAGATAGAAACCTAAAACGATGATCACCTATGGTCATTGCCGTTTGATCGAGCGGCTTATTGGGCATTAAAACCTCAGTTCCGCGCATCCAATCACCGGCCAAACGGTACATGTTTTCTGCAAACACATTCCCTTGCTCGGCAATGAGCCGCCCCGTGGTTGGCAGCGCCCAGATATTCACATCAGCAAAAGCCTGATTACCAAGGAAGTGGTCGGGGTGATGATGTGTAATGAATACGTCCGTAACCGGATGATCCGTCACAGAAGCAATAGCACGTCTGAATGCTTGTGCGTATCGCTTTGAGGGACCCGAATCAATAACAACGACCCCCTCTGATGTAACAATAAACGCCGTGTTAACAATATTTGCTCCGTTGTCACGGCTAAAGTCTTCCAATTTGCCCTGCAAAAGCCAAGTGTCCTTAGCGATTAAACGAGGCGTTAGCTCATAACTAAGTGAGCTGGCCGTGGCCACTGTACTCACCCAAAAAAGACAACAAATTAACCCCAGAAAACGCCCTGCTGCCTGATAAATACCCATCACAAAGCCTGCTCAAATACATTGCCGTTATTATCACGCATCCACAATGTGTAACGATCTTGAGCCGTTGCAGAAGCTGAATTCATATCAAACGTAAACACAGGATTTTCACTCACAGGCTGAGAGAGTTCCATCGACAAGATAGCCGCTTGTTCGGGTCGTCGTACTTCTAATTGTTGGATGTAAAATTCAGGAATCCCTGACACTAACCCTGTATCCATAGGGTGAATGATTTTCACTTTATAGCGCTGTGAGGAGCGCCCACTGTTCATTGCGCGCTCAAAACTGCGGCTTTCGATTTCGCCTAAATGACTTTCCCAGTAAGGGCTTGCATTAGCCATACTTGGCGCCGTGCATCCGCCGCCCGCGGCTTCTAAGTATTGGCCACCCACAAGCCATTTACCCGACTCTGTTAGCACGGCCGCCCGAACTGGCGTTGCTTGCTGAACTTTGAAGCGAATCGCGATACGGGGTAAGTGACGATCTGCCGACTCAACCGAATAGATATGTTGGATTGGATTTAGATCGGCCCATACCACTAGACGCAGCAAAGGCTCGTCTATCGAGCTTACATCGACCAACAAAGGAACTTGCGTTGGGTCTTCTGCAAAAGGGGGAACGGAAACAACCACTCGATCGTCAAATTGGTATGGCGACTCACCTAAAAATCGAGCACGCAAGTAATGCCACACAGGTGAGTTAAGCGGGTCAGCCTGTTCAGCACGCTCAGTGTCATTATGAGAGGCCTGAGTTATCAACTCATCGTTAACTTGTGACCATGCCGCCATGGGCACACAAAGGCATAGTAGAACCAGTATCGCTGGAAAGGTTCGCATCAGCGACCCTCCTAATTATTATTGTTCGTTACTGTTATCTAAATGTATTACCAAATCATATAAAGAAAGACGAGCAAGCGTCTATTGTACTTTTTACCCTGTACTTTCTACCCTTTCGAGTGGGTATATTCGCTGCAGACTGAAATGCGATCTATTGCACGTCCTGATAAAGAGCGGGCAGTTCATAAGTGATGCCATAACGGGAGAAAATCGCTTCCATACGTCCGTCACGAACCATCTTATCCACAACCTCCTCGACAGCATAACCTAGTTGTCGATAAGTGCTCTTTACAGCCATACCAACATCCCACTTCTGCTTACCGATGGACGGAAAGCCATTTTCAGCCACTTGATAGCGAGGGTTATTCTCTGCGAATAACATAGCGTCAATTTCAGAGCGCATTGCCATTACAGCCTTAACCTCGCCGGACTTCATACCCTCAAATGCCATCAGCGGAGTTGAATAATGGTGTACATTTTTGAGCATACGGCCAGCAAAAGCGGATGACAAATAAAAGTCAGGCAAACTATCCAGCTCAACCCCTATACTGTGGTACTGAAAAACAGCCATTGTTTTAACCGCTTCCAGCTTCTCGGTGTCAAAAGCAACACGCCAAGATTCACGCTGATACGGCCCAAACATCACGACTTGTTCATTGACCATTTCCCCAGTCTGGGAGTCTTGACGATAAGCATATTCACGGTCATATGGAATCCGCATCATCACATCTGCAAGCTTTTTTAAGGCCAACGGATTTTCGTCATCCTTGTCGAGGTAGTGACCTTTCCAAACATTGTTACGTAGGTCGTCATCCAGATTCTCATCCGGAATCACCCAATGCAGTTGCATTTTCAAACCCATTTCATCAGCAATTGCTTGGCCAACGTCAATATCGACACCTTTTGGCTGTCCGTCTTGCTGATAGGAGAATGGAGGAAAATTACGGTACACGCCAACAATCAACTCACCAGAGTCGACAACGTCATCAAAGGAGCGTGAATGCGCTTGCCCAGCAAAAGCTAGGCTTGCGCAAATGACTAGTGTTGTAAATTTATTCATCAACAGGTAACGATTCCAAATAGGTACGGATTGCCCATAAACCTTCTTGGCTAATATAGTCTGCCATTTTAGGCATGTACACTTTACCGTCACGCACAGCGCCGTTCACTACACGGTATTGATACCATTCGTCACCATCATAGCCAGGGTCTAGCATGCGCAAGTCAGGAGCGATACCACCTGATATGCCTTCTAAGCCGTGGCAACGCGCGCAGTTTTGGTTATATGCAGAAGATCCAATTTTAACGGCCAGCTCGTTATTTTCGTACGGAGCACGGTACGGATTTTCGTCGCGCCATTCGTCACCCAACTGCTCTAGACCTTCAGTGTCAACACCTTGAGGAGTTACGTCGCCATGAGCAAACGCTTGGCCAGACAAGCCTGCACATAAAAGCAGAGCTGCAGCCGATGGAACTAGTTTGTTTTTTAGAAACATTGAATTCACCCATATTATTGTTATGTCGACGTATAACGCCGTGCCCGAATCTAGATCGCTCGAGGCTTACATCTATGATGAAGCACCCGTTAGTCGTAAAGAATTGTACTTTGGCGCGCAAAATTTAGTTCCTTGGTAGTAACAAAAACTCATTCTCAGGATGCATAGTTATTACGTACACTTCCTGCCTCATCCCAAAGCCTCATACTTTTTTCCCTTAGTGGAAAACGCCCTACGACCCCCGTGACATCTTCCCAAACAAATTAGGAAAAACTAACAATTTCAACGGGAAAGATGCCGTAGTAGCTCATCTCAGACCACTGCACAATAAATCCACACGTCAAGGGTCCTAGCTCTCTCTTCACAAAAGCCGAATGCCTACTCGTATAAATGACCCTGTATAGGCAGGCACTAATTAAGGTGACTTTATGAAAACAACAAAAACAAAACACTGGCTTCATCGACCATTACATGCGGCCATCCTGGCCAGCGCTTTAAGCGTCAGCGCGAGCACTTCTTTTGCGGCTAACGTCACATGGGAGGACATAGCAAACGATGCGAACACCCCCGAAAATATTTTAGGTTATGGGATCGGTCCTAAAGCACAGCGCTACAGCCCGATGACAGCGATCAACACTGACAACGTCGAACGATTAACACCAGCTTGGTCGTTCTCGTTTGGCGATGAGAAACAGCGTGGTCAAGAGACGCAAGCCTTAGTACACGAAGGTATTATTTATGTAACCGGCTCCTATTCTCGAATTTTTGCCGTTGACGCCCATACAGGCAAAAAGATTTGGTCTTATGCACACCGTTTACCTGACGACATTAGACCTTGTTGCGATGTTGTTAACCGCGGTGCAGCAATTTACGGGGATAAGGTTTTCTTCGGCACATTGGATGCCGCCATTGTTGCGCTCGATAAGAATACAGGCAAAGTCGTTTGGAAAAAGAAATTCGCCGACCATCAAGCGGGCTACACCATGACGGGAGCCCCAACCATTATCAAAGATCAAAAAACAGGCAAAGTCATGTTAATACATGGCTCATCAGGCGATGAATTTGGTGTAGTAGGTCAACTTTTTGCGCGCGACCCGGACACCGGCGAAGAAATTTGGATGCGCCCATTTGTAGAGGGACACATTGGTCGTCTGAACGGCAAAGAAAGTACCCCGACAGGTGACCCTGAAGCACCGACATGGCCTCGCGATGAAAATGGAGAACTGGTAGAGGCTTGGCATCATGGGGGCGGTGCTCCTTGGCAAAGTGCAAGCTTCGACATAGAAAACAACCGCATTATTGTAGGCGCGGGAAACCCGGCACCTTGGAATACATGGAAGCGTACCGCCAAAGGCGATGATCCTCGCAACTGGGATAATCTATACACATCAGGGCAGGTTGCCGTCGACCCAACCACTGGCGAGGTAGATTGGTTCTACCAACATACGCCAAACGACGCATGGGACTTTTCAGGCAACAACGAACTGGTCTTATTTGAATATGATGATAATGGAAAAACTATTAAAGCGACGGCACACGCCGACCGTAATGGCTTCTTCTATGTCGTTAACCGCGAAGACGGCGGCTTTATTAGAGCATTCCCGTTTGTGGATAACATAACGTGGGCTTCTCATATCGATCCCAAAACAGGGCGCCCTGTCGAAAACGAAAACCAACGCCCGCCCCTACCAAAAGAAGGTGAAGAGCGTGGTGAAGCCGTTCAAGTATCCCCGCCTTTCTTAGGGGGCAAAAACTGGAACCCAATGGCTTACAGCCAAGACACGGGATTATTCTATGTACCAGGTAACCACTGGAAAGAAGATTATTGGACAGAAGATGTCACCTACAGCAAAGGGAATGCATACTTAGGGCAAGGTTTCCGAATCAAGCGAATGTTTGATGATCACGTTGGTATTTTACGCGCTTACGACCCCATTACCGGAGAAAAACGCTGGGAGCATAAAGAGAAGCTTCCTTTATGGGCTGGCGTTCTAGCCACTAAAGGCAACCTGATCTTTACCGGTACAGGTGACGGATACCTCAAGGCCTTCCACGCAGAAACAGGCGAGGAGCTCTGGTCATTCCAAACAGGCTCAGGAATTATTTCATCCCCTATTACTTGGGAAATGGACGGTGAACAATATATAGGCGTGGCATCCGGCTATGGCGGAGCGGTGCCTCTGTGGGGTGGCGACATGGCAGTTTTAACAAAGCCAGTATCACAAGGCGGGTCCTTCTGGGCCTTCAAACTACCTAAGTGGGCGAAATAACCATATAACGCCTTAATTTTCAGAGTCGGCCCTATTTACCCACTATTTACATACATAATTTGCTGAATAGTGGGTCTTTTTATGAACCGAAACTGGATACTCCCTCCCGCCCCCATCCTTCATTTATGAGGTGATTTTTATGAAAGCGCTTGTCCTGCTATCAACGTATCTATTCATTAGCGCAACAAACACTTATGCCGCGCCAAGCCCGAAGAATGACCAGAGCTACCCTGTGATTAATGGCTGCGAAATCAAGCCCGAAACAGTATGCCCACACGTCGATTTATCCAACACTAACTTACGTCATGCAGATTTACGCAATGCTGTTTTAACCGGAGCCAACTTGGCCGGAGCCGACCTAAGACATGCTGTGTTAACCAATGTCGATGCCAAAGGTGCCAATTTTCAAGGTGCCAATTTGGCCAGAGTCGACCTAAGACATGCTGATATCCGCGGGGCTAATCTTCAGCAAGCTAACTTAATGGCAATTACAGGTTGGGCTATGTTCGCGCAAGGAGCTAACTTCAATGATGCGAACCTGCAAGGCGCGAATATCGACTTTGCCCGGTTCAGCAAGGCCAGCCTGCACCGTGCAAACCTAACCGCTGCTAACTTAGAAATGGTATGGTTCTCCAAAGCCGACCTATACCAGGCCAACCTCACCAACGCCACACTACAAGAAGCAAAGCTTAATGATGCCAATCTAGCCGAGGCTAATTTAACCGGCACCCGAATCCATTACGCCACGTTTCAAAGCACCTATATGGAAGGCTGCACTAACTGCCCGTTTGATTGGCAAAAATAGCGGCCCTCAGTAGTCATTTCTGGCGTTCAAGCAGGCACAAAAAATCCCGATCAGCAAGCCTGTCGGGATTTTCAACAACCGTTAATTCACTTAGCCCAGCGCGCGATCCACCAGCGCCTTCGCGTCACTTTCCAACTGTGCCAAATGATCCTCTGATACAAAGCTTTCAAGATAAATCTTGTAGATGTTTTCAGTACCAGAAGGACGCGCCGCAAACCAGCCGTTAGCAGTTTGCACTTTCAAACCGCCAATAGAAGCGCCATTGCCAGGTGCTTCGGTCAAAATACCGGTGATCGCATCACCCGCCAAGGTATCACCGGCTACAGAATCAGCACTTA
This sequence comes from Neptunomonas phycophila, assembly GCF_001922575.1. Taxonomy (NCBI): domain Bacteria; kingdom Pseudomonadati; phylum Pseudomonadota; class Gammaproteobacteria; order Oceanospirillales; family Oceanospirillaceae; genus Neptunomonas; species Neptunomonas phycophila. The sequence continues at coordinate 2,775,515 of NZ_MRCI01000001.1, forward strand.
ATGACGACAAGACAGACTTTTGCTCAGCTGAACACGGCACATCAATGCGCTTATAGATAGGACGACCATAACGTGAGACTTGAGCTTCATATAACTCATGCGGGTCTTTACCTGTTATTGCCAAAATCTCAGCCGCTAACAATCCCAAAATAATGCCATCTTTATCGGTCGTCCAGACGCTACCGTCTTTACGCAAGAAAGAAGCGCCAGCACTCTCTTCACCGCCAAACGCCATCTCGCCACTGAACAGCCCTTCAACGTACCACTTAAACCCTACTGGCACCTCACACAAGGTTTTGCCAAGCCCTTCGACCACGCGATCAATCATGGCACTGGACACCAAGGTTTTACCAAATTGAATATCATCTGACCACTGTGGGCGGTGTGTTGCTAAATACTCAATCGCTACCGCCAAATACGCGTTCGGATTCATTAAACCGGAGCCGGCGCAGACAATACCATGACGGTCGTAATCCGGATCATTGCCAATTGAGATATCAAACTTATCTTTAAGCGCCAATAAGTTCTGCATTGCATAGCTTGAAGAACAATCCATACGGATGCGCCCATCTTTATCCAACGGCATAAATCCGAAGGTAAAATCGACTTTATCGTTCACTACTTCGATATTAAGGTTATATTTCTCAGCGATTGGCTTCCAAAAGTGAAGCCCTGAGCCTCCCATTGGATCGACGCCAATCTTAATGCCCGCTTTCGCAATGGCATCCATATCAATAACAGAGTCCAGATCATCGACATAGTGTGCAATATAATCAAAAGGTTCGATTAACGGCGATGCATTCAGCTCTTCAGCAGGAAGCCACTCAGCGTCTTCTAGCTCAGATTCCAATAACTCATTGGCTCGCTGAGCAATCCAATTGGTAATATCTTGATCGGCTGGACCACCCTTAAGCGAGTTATATTTAATCCCGCCATCTTCCGGCGGATTATGCGAAGGGGTGATGACAATGCCATCTGCAATATCTTCGCCCAACGCGTTGTGCGTTAAAATTGCATGTGAGATAACAGGCGTTGGCGTGTAACCATCACCTGCTTGCACACGCACACGCACCCCGTTAGCGACTAACACTTCCAATGCCGTGCCAAAGGCGGCTTCAGATAACGCATGCGTGTCCTTACCCAAATATAGCGGCCCAGTCACACCGTGCGCCTTGCGGTACTCAGCAATGGCTTGGCAAATAGCCATGATGTGATGCTCGTTAAAGGTCGTTTTTAGCGCCGACCCTCGGTGACCGGAAGTTCCGAAACTCACCTTTTGATCAGGGCTCGCTTTGATATCTGGCTGCTGACGATAATAAGCAGCCACTAACGCAGGGATATTAACCAAAGAATCGTGCGGAGCAATCTTTCCAGCATCGGGGTGAATAGCCATATAACAAGCCTGTCCTTTTCCATGAATGAATAACCTAATGCTCGGCTATCTTGGCCAGAGATGCAATGGTGATAAGCCCAACGACCTAACGAATTGCTCGCCAAGCTTATCCATACCCACTTATGCTGACAGAATATGCATTAGAATCGGCCCGAAACACTCACTCGGATATCGCGTCCACTTTCTGGAGACCCGACAATACCCTCCCACCCGGGATTCCCTGTAAAGTCTTCAACGCTTGCGTGGCTCAAATACTGTTTATCGAAAAGATTATTTACCGATAACGCCACTTTAAGTTGGTCATTACCCATAGGCTTCCAATGCACGTATACGTCATGTATCCCATAACCGGGTTTATCAGCATTAAGCTGGTCGCTACCTACATATAATTTAATATCATGAATACCGCGTACAAACTCAGCATTCCAGCCCGCCATCCAGCGAGGTGAGAACTGATAGTGAACATCTGTCGCTAACGTATCGCCAATGCTATTTGCGCCAGAGCCGTATACATAACGTGTGACTGGTTGCCCATCAACTTCAGTATCTGCACTAATTAAGCTGGCAGACAATGAAAGCGCTTCGACCTGCATCCCCAAACGCGCATAAAAACCAGCCGATTTAATAGGGTCATCTAAGTTTTCAGATACCCTAGACCAAGGCAGCAATCCCCCAACAGGGTTGTAGATCCGAGAATAAAAGACACCCGCTGCCATGTTAAAACCGGATACTTGGTAATCTACCCCTAACTCGATATTTTTAGATGTTTCTGCACCTAGGTCAGAAGCATTTGAACCGCTACTTAGCTTAAATGCATCCTTTACTTCCGGGCCTCTTAACGCCTCTGCATATCCAGCACTAATAGCCCAAGCAGGAGTTAACTGATAGCGAGCACCGGCATTGAATGAGAAGCCGTTATCACTTAATTTTTGATCGCTTGCATCGGTTATCGAGAAATCATCAAATCTAGCACCGGCTGTCAGTGACCATTGATCATTTACGGTGTAATGATCCTGTATAAAGATCCCCCAAACTTGGCCTGTTTCACTAAAATAAGAGGGCTCTGCATCCACATCATGAAGCTTACTTTCATCATCTCGATAATTAACACCGTAAGTAAGCTCATGATCCGCAAAAGCACTCGTATTTTTTAGTGTCGCTCCCCACGTTTTCACATGGCCACTGTATTCTACCGAGCTGTATTCACGCGATTGAGACGTTTTTGTATGATAAAGATTGAAGCTAATATCAAATAAATCGTTATCAAACGGCGTATATTCATAGTTAAAAATAGCCGTATCCCGATCAGCCGTCGTTGGCTCAGGTACGTTCCTAGCGGATGCGACTAGCTCCGGCTTATAAAGCACATCACCCTCCTCTGCTACGGACTCATAACTCAGTGATAAATATTGTTCATCCGTTAAATACCCCACTAACTTCCCGTACATCAAGGTTTTTTGATCCTCTGTACCATCGAGTTTATTGCCATCACCATCGGTAACATTATCGAGGTCTGAACGAACAACACTCAACATCCCTCCCAAGCGCCCCTGTGCATCCTCACCAAACACAGTTACGCTGTTTTTAAAACCATGGCTATTATCAAAGTAAGTGCTTTTAACCAGCGCACCGACCTGTTTGCCGGCTTCTAATAAATCCGCAGGGTCTTTGGTAACAAAATGCACCGAGCCTCCTAAAGCACCAAAACCTGATGTCGCTTCCCCTGCTCCGGTTTCAATATCTACTTGCTTTAGTAATTCCGGCTCGATCGAGATACGGCCTGCGTGATGAAAAACAGCACCCGCCTGCTCTGCCCCGTCTATCGTTATATTAAGATTATCTTCACCTATATTTCGAACATAGATCTTCTGTGACATTTGCACTGAACCGCCCGCAGAAACAGCCGCGTCTTGACTGAATATATCGGCCATATCATTGGCTTGAGTCGACGAAATTTGTTCCTGATTAATTTGGCCATCTACGTCACTTGTGATCTGATCAATAATAATGAGCGCATCCATGTCCACAACCGCAGAATCGGCCATGACAGTAGGAGCTGTGAACGTTGTTAAACAAGCGACGGCCAACAACTTTTTCCGGAAAAGAAAGGGCCTAGTTAGATTGCAGCAAAATTCTTGAGGGTACATATAACCACCAACTTAAATGATAATAGTTTTCATTCAATTATTATCATTTTAACGGGAAGTCCCAGCATTTTTACATTTGTTACATCTGGTAATAGATCGCTAGCAAAACTTAGGCAATGTAGCTGTCATTATTAACCCTATACAGACACCTTCAGCATCATAACGATTCCTAGCAACGAGCTGCCCACCAACAGCTTGAATCTGACGCTTAGCTATCGCCAAGCCTAATCCGTAGCCTTTTTGCTCTTGCTCTGCGGGTTGACTTCTCGACTGACTGACTTGAAAAAAAGGCCGAAAGATAGCGTCAAGCAACTCTGTAGGTACGCCATTGCCTTCGTCTTGCACATCAACCTGTACCGACTCGCCTCTATCAATGATGACGATCTCTACTCGGCTCTTAGGTGACGTGTGTTTTAAAGCATTACGCACTAAATTTTCAAAAGCCTGACTCAGCGCGCGTTGATTACTAAAATGCAAAACATGTTCTGCTTCCGACCTAAGCTCAATAATACGCCCCGGGTATTCAAACCCCGCATCTTGGCAAATAACATCCAACAGCGCATCTAGCTCAACGCTCTCATCCCGTAGCGACGGCTCTTCATTAGTTAACCACCCTAATGTCAAAGAGTCCTCAACCAATGCTTCCATGCCCTGTAACTCCCAACGAATACGGCGCAGCGTTTTCTCATCGCATGCACCTTGCTCCATATAAGTTAACGCGAGCCCTAAACGTGCCAATGGTGTTCTTAGCTCATGCGACAAATCAGATAGTAATTCGCGTTGCTGCCTTATTAGACGCGCGGTACGCGAAGCCATATCGTTGAACGTAACACCTAAACGCGTAATCTCATCATTTCGCCATCCGATAAACCCTGAGCTGGCTTGAGTGCGGGCATCAAGCTCACCTTGGCTAAATGCCCGTGTTGCTCTATGCAGCTGCCGTAAAGGCGACATCAAGTACCCATAAACAAATATAGCGAGCGCGGACAATAAAATTAGCGGTAGGCCTACCTGCAAGACAATTTGTGCATAAGGGTAAAGGTTACCTGGGCGCATACGTGCGGGCAGTTGAATTAAAAAATGCGTTTTACCATCAGCGAAAGGAATGTCCATGGTAGGGTTTGCTTTAAAATATAGATGAACCTTCCACTCAACACTGCGCCCCAAACTAAACCCCTGCGTATAGTGTAGAGGCAAATCACTACCAGCTTTTACTTCAATAGAAGACTCCACTACAGCAGCCCATGTGTCTTCTTTAATACGTAATTCTTGCAACCATCTTTCTAAGATTTTTTCTTGGCCCGCTTGGTATAGTGTCTCAGCTTTTCTTCCATATGAGATGAGAGTCTGTTGGTCACTTTTTGATATATAACTCATTGACTGTTCTGCTTGCTCAGTAATGAGGTTAACGCTCCAAAATAAAATCAGCGCCCCAATTACAAACACTACACACAAAACCCACAGCAACTGCTTTTTCACGAAAAACAGTACCCCTTACCATGCTGAGTCACTAAACGGTCTGCAGCCATACCAGCTGACACTAATTTTTTACGAATACGACTTAAATGCATATCCATACTGCGGTCATAGCGGCTATAAGGGCGTTCTAGCACCATCTGATACAGAAACGGCTTACTCAACACATCATTTTGATGTTCAACCAACAACCATAATAAGCGAAACTGAATGGGAGTTAACTCTATCGATTGGCCATTATAGTGAACACTTAATACCGACCGGTTAAGCACCAAAGCGTCAATAGACAGCTCTCGCTGGTCATTTCGTTCCTGCACCCCTATAGAGCGACGCAACAAAGCATCGATACGCAGTAACATTTCCGTGAAATTACAAGGCTTTGGCAAATAGTCATCCGCCCCCTTTTGATAGCCCTCAATGCGTTCGGCTTCAGCACCACATGCCGTCATCATGATAATTGGGGTCTGCTTCACGCTACGAATATGCGTCAAGATAGAAAAACCGTTCAGCGTAGGTAATAGGACATCCAAAAGGATCAGATCGAAGCACTCAGCAAGCGCCTTTATAAGGCCCTGCTCTCCATCGTGGCACTGCTCAATGCAAAAACCATTTTGAGACAATAAACCGGCTACCTGATTAGCGAAGGTTTTGTCATCTTCAATAATCAATATTCTAGTCATTAGATTACCATGCCATTACACAGACACAAATGATAATCTAAATCATTAACATTGTCTTACGTTAATAAACATTGCCCGAAAGCTATCATGCCTACTCATGCATTAGTTAAGGCTCCAATGACAAACGCACCTCACCCAGCCCATCAATACTGGCAACCACTTCATCACCGACAGCAAGCACTTGCAAACCAAACCAAGTACCAGTGGTTACTGTATCCCCCGCCTCTAAGCCTCTTGAATAAAGTGTTTCGGATAAACCATTGAGCCAAGGCAGTAACGCTAATGGATGACCCAATGGATGCGTACCCTCACCCAAGGCTATTGCCTGCTGATTTACCGTGATGGACATATAAGGATTAACAAAACTATCGCGCCATCCTTTGGTAGGTTTCCCCACTAAAATAATCGCTCTGTTCATCTGCTGGTCTGCCAAGCGAATACTGGCGGGAAGGTCCGCCCACCGTTCAACTCGCTGATCACATACTTCTACTGACAAATAGACATTATCGATAGCTGCCTCTAGTGCTTCTATTGAGGAGTCACTCTTGATAGACCTTGCTAAAGTAATGGCCACTTCTATCTCAATAGAGGTGAAGTCATGAGCGTTGCGCTCATCTAATACATGCCTCACATGACCTTCCCCTTCTTTTTCTGTAGCGTACACTAAAGCCTCATGCCTAACGCGGGCAGCTGAAGGGTTTTGCAAAGTACCGCCGGTTTTCCAAATAAAGCGTTCTTCTGAAGCAAACCATCCCAACTTTTCTGCAACCAAGGCTTGCACCTGATACGCCTCTTCATCACTAGCGGGGGTGAGCTCACATGCCTGCTGATAGTTAACGACCTGCCCCGTTTGTTGGGCCATGACTAATGCATCAGCCAACTTTTGAACATTTTTACTCATTACACTCCCTCACATTTATTGCAACACCCATCCACTCACAAAACTATAGCGGGTCTGGCGCAGTAACTTTTGGTTTAGCAGGTGTCGGTCGATCGCACGGTAAAAACTGCCCCATACCTGGCGTTCCTAAATAACGTCCGTCTTGCCACACAATGCGCCCTCGACTCATGGTCGTTGCCGGCCATGCATTCACCTTAATGCCCTCATAGGGTGTGTAATCAACATTATGATGTAATTGATCATTACTAATGGAACGAACCGTGTCGGTATCCCAGATCACTAAATCGGCATCAGCCCCAACAGCTATAGAGCCTTTACGTGGGTACAAACCATACATTTTAGCGACATTGGTAGAGGTTAATCCGACAAATTGATTAATATCCATACGCCCTGTGTTAACGCCATGCGAAAACAATAAAGCCAGACGAGTTTCGACACCCGGAATACCATTTGCGATTTGATCAAAGCTGGGGGTTTCACCGGTTGCTAATTTGCCGTCGTTTCCAGCAAAGCGAAATGGCGCATGATCCGAAGAGAACACCTGAAAAGTTCCTGACTCTAGTGCGTTCCAGATCACTTGCTGGTTGCCTTTATCGCGCGGAGGCGGACTACAAATACATTTAGCACCTTCCATGTCGTCATCCAGCCCTAAATTTTCGGCCGTTAGAAAAAGATATTGCGGGCATGTTTCACCATATACACGTAGCCCTTGACCTTGCGCCCAACGAATCTGCTCTACTGCTTCACGCCCTGATACATGAACAATTAAAATAGGAACGTCCACCAACTCAGCAAACGCGATAGCGCGATGGGTCGCTTCACGCTCCACCAACATAGGGCGAGATTCAGCATGGTATTTTGGCGCGGTTTTGCCCGCTTTTAGTAAACGCTCGGTCAACCAGGCAATACAGTCAGCATTTTCGGCATGAATCATCACCATTGCCCCTTCTTCACGGGCTACGGATAACACATCGATAATTTCACGATCACCCAGCTTCAGATCATCGTAAGTCATATAAATTTTGAAAGAGGTGTAACCTTGCGAGATTAATGCTGGCAGCTCTTCACTGAGCACTGTTTCGGTGGCATCAGAAACAATCATATGAAACGCGTAATCAATCACAGCTTTTTGCCCTGCACGCTCATGATAATCAGCCACAGCTGCTTTCAAGCTCTGTCCTTTTTGCTGCAGCGCAAAGGGGATAACCGTGGTTGTGCCGCCACAGGCCGCAGAACGCGTCCCACTTAAAAAATCATCCGCCATGACCGTGCCATCATTCGTTGGCTGATCAAAGTGGCAGTGGCCATCTATACCACCGGGCAACACCCACCTGCCTTTAGCATCTATCTCCGTTTCGCCTTCTGACAAGCCTTTTCCCAAGGCGGTAATGACACCCTCTTTGATACCTATATCGGCATCAAAGATATCGGCGGCGGTGGCACAACGAGCATTGCGAATAACACAATCGAATAACTTAGACATGAGCACTAGCCTCTTGGAAAAAGCGCCCCCAGCCCACAACAGCTGCGGGGTTATGACCAGCCATGCTTAGCATTTTCCAAACAACAGTGGACGTTGTATCAATAACCGGTATACCGAACTCTTGCTCCCACTGACTGGCTAAATGCGCTGAGCGTAAGTTGGTACAATAGAGCACAATCGCATCCGGTTTTTTAGCCGCGACCGCTGCTACTTGACGGGATAACGCTATCTCGTCAACCTCGGAGAAACTAAAGTTCTCACTCAAATCAAGATGGCTTTCAGCAACACAATCTATACCGATGTCTTGATAATTGCGGATAATGCAGTCCTGCACATCACTCGTATAAGGTGACACCAACCCAAAGCGCTTAACCCCCATGCTGTTTAGCACTTCGTTCAGCGCCAAGATTGATGAAGTCGCTCGAATGCCAGTTCGGGCCTCAATGGCCTGACATAATTGAACATCATGATCAAAACCCAACCAGCCAGCAGCTGTTCCACTCCAACCAATCACATCCATGCGTGCATCAGCCAGAAGATCAGAAGCCTCAAGTGGCGCCGTATGGTTGAACTGGCCCAAATCACGATCATCTAACGAAATTCGTGTCACACGAAAACGTGAAAAGTGACTAGTCACTGATGGCAAATTGTTTAGCATCGAGCTTGTTAACGGCTCTAAGGCGGTATTAGAAGACGGGGTCAACACCCCCAATAGCGTTCGCTTTGTTGTAATCGACATAAATAACCCATTCGTCATTTACGCAATAGGCGGGTTTAACCCGTACTATTTTTGTAAACAATATTGTTGAACATAATGATTACAAAATACAAAGCAAATGATATGCCATCGTTAGAAGGGCACACCAATAAGAGGAATATTAGAGCAGATAAAAATAAAGAAAGACGATATTTATACGGTTCTAAGAAGACGAATTAACCGAGTATTTTCTCCCAATCAACTTCATTAGCGTCGTTAGCGCCATCTAAATGCAGCGCGCTTTCGATATGAGCTAAATGGTGCAACATTAGCTCCACAGCCAATGATTCCTCTCCTTGCTCAATAGCCTTAACAATATTGGCATGGTCGTTTTCAGGACAAGCCGGTGCTTGAGGAATGTCATATAAAGCAATAATAAGACAAGTTAACGGACACAACTCACTCATCATTTTCTCGATGTACCGGTTGCCACACATGCTAGCCAGCAAGAGATGAAAATCACCAGACAGCCTGATTATGGCACGGCGGTTATTGGATTTTCGCGCTTCGCTTTCTTGCTCTAAGTGTTTGTGCAGTAACTTAAAATCCGCTTTTTTTGCATGAACAATCACTCCCCGAACCACCTCTGGTTCAAGCAAGCGACGCGCCGAAAAAACTTCAAGAGCCTCAGGCACTGTAGGGCTTGTAATAAAAGCCCCGCGATTAGGGAACAACTGAACTAAACCATTTTCAGCGAGCACCATCAGCGCTTGCCGAATTTTAGTTCTGCTGACCTTAAACGCATCCGACATTCGGGATTCAGATAATTTACTACCCGGCGCTAAGCGGTGTTCCATTACAGCGTTGGTAATCAATTCAGCTATTTTATCTACATCAGGTTTATCGACTTCAGACATCTGCCCCTGTCTTCCCTATTGAATACAATTGAAAGTTAACTCCTGGAAGTTACTGCGATTATACACAGGAACCTACAACGCGGTATCTACAATATTGCGCCCTAACACTGTGCAAAAAACAGATAGAGCGCATTAACTTCGTGCGATTGTACGCAATATTGGTCGCACAAATACTCTTCACACACACCAATAGCCACGCAAACTACCGAATTAAAAAGCTTTTAAATTATTGGCACATTTTACGCATAGATAAAATTATTGTTCGCAATATTGTTTTCAATAAAATGGAAGAGAATTATGAAATCACTTAAAACAATGGCCTCAAGTATCCTAGCGGCTAGCATTGCTCTTAGCGCGACCACTTCAGCCCTCGCCGACAATATGCAATGGAAAGCATTAGGACAACCATTAGCAACGGGTCCTATTTTACAAAACCAAGAAAAGCCGTTTTTCGAGAACTTTGCGCAGCGCACAGGTCTACCCATTGATGTTGACTTCAAACCGGTTGACACTACGGGCATTAAAGATACTGAGCAATTACGCATGCTCAAAGCTGGCCTTTTTGATGTTGTCTCTTTACGCGTTTCTCCCAACTCCCGTGATGAGCCCGCTTTACTTGGCCTTGATCTCGTGGGGTTAAACCCTGACTACGCCACTGCACGTAAAGTAGCAGATGCCTATGTACCCGTGTTAGATAAACAGCTTCAAAAGCGCTTTAACACTAAGCTATTAACCGTCTGGCCTTTTGGCCCTCAAATTTTATTCTGTAACGCGCCTATTAAAAGCTTCTCTGATATCAAAGGACTCAAAGTCCGTGTATACGACCAGAGCCTGGCTAAGTTTGTAGAATCCATGGGAGCGACTCCCGTACCTATTAGCTTTCCCGACGTTCATCAGTCTCTTTCAATGGGCGTGATCGACTGCGCAATCACAGGGCCGGCTTCCGCTAACTCCGCAGGCTGGCCAGAAGTGGCTACGCATCAACTCCCTCTAGGCATGGGCATTGCGTTAAACGGTTATGCCATTTCTCTTAAAGCATGGAACTCTCTAAGCGAAGCACAGCAAGCTAAGATGCAAGCTGCTTTCGACAAGCTAAGCACGGATATCTGGGCTTACTCTGAATCACTTTACGATGACGCCATCAGCTGTAATTCAGGTGGAGAATGCTCAACGGGTAACAAATTCAACCTAGTAAATGTTGAACCTACCGCATCAGACTTTGAGTTAGTTAACGATGCTCTTGTAAATATTTCATTACCTGGCTGGGCGGCTATTTGTGATGCATCTAGCGATGATTGCTCTGCCAACTGGAAAGCATCGGTTGGTCCAATTATTGGATTAGAGTAACCCTAAGGCCCCGGAGGATTTTTTATGCAAAACCGTATCGAGACTTTATTAGCTACGACCTTCGGGGTCATGTTTCTTGGTTTATCCTTATTTATTACTGTTGAAGTATTATTAAGAAAGCTATTTGGCATATCGCTTGATGGCTCCTACGAGCTGGGCGGCTATGCACTCGCCATCGGCTCCACACTCAGCTTTACGCTGGCTTTATTTGGCCGCAGTCATATTCGTATAGACATTATTCACGAGCGCCTTCCAGCCATAGCAAAAGCTGTGCTTAACACATTATCGGCCATTCTCTTGGCAAGCTTTGCAGCCTTAATGGGTTATTTAGCATGGAGCGTTATTGCCGATACTCTCGACTACCATGCGGTGTCACAAACACCGTGGGCAACCCCGCTTATTTACCCTCAAAGCCTATGGTATGCCGGACAAGCTATATTCATGATCGCGGCAATATACCTAGCGTTAAAAGCTTGCTGGTTACTATTAAAAGGACGCACGAGCGAACTCAACGAGATGTACCAACCTAAAAGCATCAAACAAGAGCTTGAAGAAGAACTTGATAGCCTAAAAGTACGCACAGCGACACCCAACACTACACCGCAGGAGCATAACTAATGGCCGTTGAATACGTAATCACCGCTTTTGCTGCCATGCTTATCATGATGATAGTGGGCCTTCCAATTGCTGTGGCCATGGCCGCGGTTGGCATTATTGGCGGAGTTGCTGTGTATGGCGCTCCTTTTATGAATTCCATCTCACCCGTTATTTGGGGTGTGCAAAACAACTCACTCCTCACTTCTATCCCACTCTTTGTTTTATTAGGCGAGCTGCTGCTAAGAGCCGGTATAGCCGACGGCATGTACAAATCACTCTCTGTCTGGCTAGGCCGACTTCCCGGTGGGCTATTGCATTCCAATATAGGCACCTGCGCACTGTTTGCTGCCACATCAGGCTCTTCAGTAGCCACTGCAGCTACCGTCGGCACAGTCGCTTTACCGTCTCTCAATGAGCGTAACTATAAAATGAGCAAATCGTTAGGCTCATTAGCCGCCGGTGGCGCGCTCGGTATACTAATCCCACCTAGCGTTAACCTAATTATATATGGCTCATTAACTAACACATCGATAGGTCAACTATTTGTCGGCGGTGTCGTCCCTGGCATCCTGTTGACTCTACTGTTTATGGCGTTCATTGCCGCGAGTAGCATTTTTGATAAAACCGACGTAAAGCACGAAACCAAAGCCAGCTGGGCTGAGCGCTGGAAAAGCTCAGTCGATCTCATTCCGCCACTCGTTATTTTTCTGATTGTGATGGGCAGTATTTATTCTGGATTAGCGACAGCTACTGAATCAGCAGCCTTAGGAGTGGTCGCTGCCTTATTCTTTACAGCATTAAAGAAACGATGCACTTGGTCAATTTTACAAGCGTGCTTTATCCAAACAGCGCGCGTTTCTGGGATGATTTTATTAATTATTACTGCCGCTTTTATTCTTAACCTCACCATTAGCTTAACCGGGGTCGCTGAAGCAATGTCCGCCTGGGTTACCTCTCTGGGCTTGTCCACTGTTGGCTTCCTATTAGCACTCGTCGTTTTCTATCTCATTTTAGGGATGTTTATGGATGTACTTTCAATGCAAGTTGCGACTATCCCTATCACCTACCCTATGTCGCAAGCTCTAGGTATTGACCCTGTCTGGTTTGGTATTTTTGTCGTCATGATGTGCGAACTCGGTTTAATAACACCACCCGTTGGTATGAATTTGTTTGTTGTACAAGGCATTCGTCCTGACAACGGTAGCATCTCCGATGTTATGAAAGGCGCGGTTCCGTTTGTTGCTCTCATGCTTGTCTTTACGCTAGCGCTCATTGCTATTCCTCAAATAGTGACTTGGCTACCCAACCTCATGAAGCCTGCATAAGGAAAAATGCGATGCAACCATTATGGCAATTATCAGCAACCGCGCTCGTTGCAGGCTTCAAGGAACAGCGCTGGACGCCGGTTGATGCGCTTTTATCCGTCAAACAGCGACTGGCAGCTATCAACCCTCTGATCAACGCTATCGTCACACTAGCCCCTGATGCAGAAGCCGCTGCCCAAGCGTCAACACAACGCTACATTGACGCAAAGCCCTTAAGCGAGATTGATGGCGTTCCCATTAGCGTTAAAGATAATTTACTCTTAAAAGGCAGTACTTCTACTTGGGGAACACCTGCGCTGAAACACTACATCCCAGATCATGAGGAGCTGCCAGTGGCACGGTTACGACAAGCCGGAGCCATTTTGTTTGCTAAAACAAATGTGCCGGAATTCACATTGGAAGGTTATACCGGCAACCCCATTTACGGCGTTACACGCAACCCATGGGACTTATCCACAACCCCCGGCGGCTCAAGCGGCGGCGCAGCGGCATCCATTGCGGCAGGGATAGGTCCGATCGCATTATGCACCGATGGCGGAGGGTCAATCCGGCGTCCTGCCGCTCATTGCGGCCTAGTAGGGCTTAAGCCGTCTATAGGTACTATTGCTCGCGGCAACGGATTTCCATCATTACTATTAGACATGGAAGTTGTCGGCCCCATTACTCGAACAATAGATGATGCCGAGCTGGCATTAAAGATATTGTCTGGGCCAGATGCTCGCGACCGCTTATCACTTGCCACTCCTCGCCCATCTCTTATTCCGGTGAAATCCATTTTGTGCGTCACCGCTATGGATAATGCGCCTGTGGATAAAAATATATGTATGCAAGTTGAACAGGCTGCTAACACTCTAGAAGAACAAGGGCTTATCATTGAGTACGGCACCTTACCTATTGACCTTACAGCGCTCAACGCGGTGTGGAGCCAAATAGGACAACAAGGCATGGCCTTTTTAGCCCAAAAGAATCCCGTGTGGGTTTCTCAAGCGTCTCCTCCCTATCAAGAAATGGCGACAAGCGGTGCATTTCTTAGTTCTACAACCCTGTGGAACGGCCTCAATGAAATTGCGCAACTACGCAATCAAATTGACCAACTTTTTGAGCAATATGATGCCATTTTAATGCCCTCTATTGCGGCGCTTGCTTGGAAAGCCGAAGAGCGCTTTCCCAATACAATAGATAATGAGGCCGTCGGCCCCCGAGGCCACGCCATCTTTACGGGCTGGGTCAATGCTTGCGGCTGCCCTGCTCTCAACGTGCCAACACAACCAGCCAATAATGGGCAAGCTATCGGGATGCAACTCATTGGCTCAATGGGAAGCGAGCTATCACTATTAGCCATTGGCCGCACACTTGAAAAACACATAAACTGGCAAGAACGACTTTTAGGTTTATGGACAGCGCAAAACGATGAAAACACTCAACAGCCCAACGCATCAGCAGCGAGTAATTTATGAGCCTATAAAATGCTACTTACTTGGCAAACCAGAAGCCTTAGAAACCTACCCATTTGATAACAAGACAGCTGTCTTTAAAGTTCAGGACAAGATGTTCGCTTTACTGTCGTTTCGCGAAGGTGAGTACCAGATAAACCTTAAGTGCGCCCCTCAAGAGGCCATTATGCTTCGTGATGTGTTTGATGCCGTCAAGCCGGGTTATCACATGAACAAGGTGCACTGGAACACCGTTGTTCTCGATGGCTCGCTGCCTCAAGGGGAGATTCAACGCATGATCGACCTCTCTTATTCTTTAGTCGTGAAAGGACTAAAAAAGAGCATAAGGCAGGGTTTAGAGGCCAGATATGGTAGCGCCGTTATTTACAACTTGCTCGAGCCAAAGTAATGTTACGGCAAACAACAGTAACATTCACAGCGTCTCTTTAACGGATTAAATACGAGGACGCGCTGTACCTCCCCGAGGATGATATGGATATCACATTAATCGCGCTTTTCATGGTGCTAGGACTTTTACTCAACAGTACCGCTTTGTGGATTGCTGCAAAAATAGTAAAAGCAGAATTTACTTTTCAACAGGCGGTTATCGCGTCAGCCGCCACAACGGCAGTGAGTCTAATTCCTGGGGTTGGCTGGATTCTGTCGTTTGCTGTTCTCTTTTTTATCATCAAGCAATTTTCAGACGTTAACATTTGGCCTGACGCTATTTTGATGGTGTTAATCAGCCGTATTATAACGTTAGTCATTACATTGGGCTTATTTGGGGCACCTATTTGAGCCCGAGGTAAACTCACCCGCCTACTTTAACAACACCCGACTCGATTGCTAAATGCACCAGCTCTGCCGTTGAGCCAATACCCAACTTACTTTTTAAATTAGCCGTGTAGTTAGAAACGGTTTTATTACTTATGCACAGCCTTTCTGCAATCGTACTAACCTTAAGGCCCCTCGCCAGCATCAAAAACACTTCAAACTCTCGCTGAGTCATATCTTGAAACGGATGAGCTGCCTGCTCTGAACGAAAGGTCATCAACTTCATCGCTAGCTCATGCTCTACATACATATGCCCTTGCCCTACACGCTTAACCGCCTCTATCAACAAGTCAGGTGGGCTATTTTTAGTGACATACCCTAGCGCCCCCACATCCAAAGCCTGCTTAACCAGCGCGGTTTCACTATACATACTAAACATTAAAATACGCGTTTGAGGCGAACGCTGTAAAATACGTCTAACGGCCTCAATACCGCTGATACCTGGCAAGTTAATATCCATTATAACAAGCTCTGGCTGGTGCTCAGAACAAAGCTTACATGCCTGCTCGCCATTACCCGCCTCCCACACTTGAGTGGGCTTTACCATGGCCGACAGCAATGCCACCGTCCCTTGACGCACAACAGCATGATCATCGGCAATCAGTATATTCATTTACTCACTCCTACGGGATGCGCTTCTAATAAAGGCACAGTAACCGCCAACCACACACCTTGCGAAGGCCGGTTGGCATACTCAAAAAAACCTCCCAAAGCCGCCGCTCTTTCCTTCATCGAACGCAGACCCAACCCTTTTTTTAAGATAGGGGGCAACCCTTTGCCATTGTCCCCCACCCACGCTGTGATCTCATCACCCGCTATACATAGCCTGATATCAACTTGCGTGGCATCAGCATGGCGCGCAACGTTATTTAGCGCCTCCTGCATGAAGCGAAATAAATGACTATTTTGCTCATCAGACAGCACCGGAAACTCGTTAGGGATACTGACATAACAATGAATACCATGTTGCTGCTGCCAAGTTTCAGCCAAGATGTTCACGGCATCAGGCAAGGCGAGCTGGTCTAAAATCACCGGATGCAAATCCTGCACTAGGCGCCTAAAGCTCTCATGCATCGCACTGCAATTGGCCATTATTTGATCAGCCGTGGCTTTGACAAGATCAACATTGTGCTCTGTTTGACTGATTAAATATGCCTGTGCTTTGATGCCTGTTGCATACTGGCCAAGATCATCATGCAATTCACGTGCGAGCGTCGCACGCTCCTTTTCTTGAAGCGTCATTAACTCCCGCGTAAGAAAGCTGTTGCTTTGCTGAGTGCTTTCTAGTGCCTCAGCCATTTTGTTAAAATGTGCTCCAACTTGATTAAGTTCAGGCAGGTGATAAGTTTCCAGGCGAGCGTCTAACCGTCCTTGTTCAATCGCCTTTAATCCTTGTAAAAAGTGCGCTATGGGCTTTAACCCCTGAGTTACCCCCCACCAAATAGCCACATTAGAAAGCAAGATTGCCAGCATAAAAAACAAGACTATTTGCTGTGTGGTTTCCCATACCTCTTCTGCCTCGTCTAATGGGTTCGCCTCAATTCGTAATTCACGACCATCCGGCAAAAAACGTAGCTGAAACTGCTCCTGAAGCTCATCCACGGCAGGTATAAAGCGTAAAAACCAAGAGGGCACATGGCCTTCTTCGTCATGATTAACCGATTGAGACAAATGCGTTGGCGACCATGCCTGATTTACAGTGAGACGAACATGACGAGTTTCTCCGTTCAGAAAAGGCTCTAACAGATACTCGTCATGTTCAACCACAGGTAACATCCGCAGCGTAAAGCTGACACTGGCAGCCACCTCACGCTGGATATCTTTACTAGCTTGCTGAATTTGCAGTGCCAGGCTAACCAACAACACGCTAATAAAAATAATTGAAACCAGTAAGTTGAGTAGCCATACGGCCGTCATGTCCGCATCACCCACACACTAGCCACGATTGGAGGCGTTGTTATTTAACACTAAACACGCCCAACATACCTTTTTCTTCAAGACCTTCGGCGTAAAACTCATACTCACCCGGCTTTACAGGTACAAAATAAATTTCCGCTTCACCTTCTTGCTCAAACTCAAGCTCCGTTAAGGCCACTGCCTTAATCTCCATATCACCCGCCTCTACTTTTCGCAGGTAAATGGTCGGAAAGAACTCTGGTGCGACAAGAGCATATTCTGTTTGACCGCTCGAGATAATCTTTAACTTATAGGATTGACCCGTCACCATTTCATAGCGCTTTTCGGACAAGCTATAACGATTATCTTCAGTTCCCAATACCAAATCAGGCAACTTTTTAGGACGAATCGTTAAATCACCTTCTGCTACAGCCGTGATAGCAGTCGATGTTAGTACACTAGCAATCATCGCCAATCCTAGGTTTTTTTTAAGTGACATATGGGCTCCTTACTTATTGGATTTATTGTTAGGACTCAATGCTATGCTCACCCGTAATTTTAAAAATGCTACTTCAGTACTAATCCTTTTCTACTTTCTACATATTTAACTGATAACCATTCACACCTAAGCTGGAGTCATCACATAAAAATTACAATAGATGCATACGAGTAACTCCTCCATGATGAGCCACCCAAACACAAGCAGCGCCAAAAAAAGCCAACGTTTAGCGATAATTTTGGCATTAATAACATGTGCAGCCACACTCGGTGTAACTAGCACTAACGCAAACGCCGAAATCACAACGCGCATTGCTTACCTAGCCCAAACCGTTGATACCGGCCCTGTGCTGTCCAACATATTGCCGGAACCTGAAGATGCAGGTTTACGAGGCACAGAACTAGCCATCAATGACAGCAACACAACAGGCAAGTTTTTAAAACAGCATTTTGAGCTAAGCGCTTACACAAGCGACGATAGCAGTTCTCTTCTTGAGCACGCTCAACAGCTATACACGTCTGGCATCCACTCATTTGTGGTAAACGCTCCCGCCGACACCCTTCGCACACTGAGTCAGCAGCTCCCAGATGATGTGTTGATATTCAACGCCGCCGCTAAAGATGACAATTTGCGCCAAACGGTCTGCTTAAAAAATACACTCCATACGATTCCCAGCCGCGCTATGCTTGCTGACGCTCTTGGGCAATGGTTAAAAGCCCGCCAGCTATCGGACTTACTGCTAATCACCGGGCCAACCGATGATGACAAGGCCTACACGCAAGCGATTAAACGCACAGCTAAACGGTACGGCTTAAAAATTGTGGCAGAAAAAGCATGGGATTTTGACACCGATTTACGGCGCACCGCCCAACGAGAGATGCCATTGTTCACGCAAACTAAAGAGTACGATGTCGTCGTCGTAGCCGATGAGCGCGGTGATTTTGGCGAATACGTACTCTTTAACACATGGTATCCCCGCCCTGTTGTAGGGACACAAGGTCTAACACCTGTTACTTGGCACCGCGTGGTTGAACAATGGGGAGCCGCCCAACTACAGAGCCGATTCGAGAAACTCTCGGACCGCTGGATGACTGAAAAAGACTACGCCGCATGGGCAGCAGTCCGCACCATAGCTGAAGCCGCTACCCGCACAAATAGCGAAGACATCCACACCCTTAAACAATACATAGCATCAGATGCCTTTGAGCTTGCCGGCTTTAAGGGACGTAAGCTGGACTTCCGTGCTTGGAATGGCCAATTAAGGCAGCCCATTCCTTTAGTTCATCCTCGCTCTCTTGTCTCCCAATCACCACAAGAAGGTTTTCTACACCCACTTTCAGAGCTGGACACCCTAGGGTTTGATAAACCAGAAAGCCAGTGCAACCTACTCGCTGATTTCCGTTAATGGATAATCTTTGGTACTCACGATTTAAGGACACCACTATGACTAGTTTATTCTCTGCACCTCAATTTATCAGTTCTTCCCTGGTCATTGCGCTGTTACTGGGTAGCTCTGCAACGTGGGCTGAAACGGCGTATGTATCAAATGAAAAAGACGATACTATTTCGGTTATAGATTTAGATACCTTCGAGGTCACCGATACCATAGAGGTAGGAGAGCGCCCTCGCGGTATCATCTTGTCTAAGGACCAAACTAAGCTCTACATTTGCGCCTCCGATTCCGATACCGTCCAAGTAATGGATCTAGCCACT
This sequence comes from Neptunomonas phycophila, assembly GCF_001922575.1. Lineage (NCBI taxonomy): Bacteria > Pseudomonadati > Pseudomonadota > Gammaproteobacteria > Oceanospirillales > Oceanospirillaceae > Neptunomonas > Neptunomonas phycophila. Next base: position 2,794,853 of record NZ_MRCI01000001.1, read on the forward strand.
CACAGCATTATTAAAGAACTCCCGTCAGGCGAAGATCCAGAACAATTCGCCTTGCACCCTAATGATCGCCACCTCTACATCGCAAACGAGGATGATGCCCTCGCAACGGTTGTAGATACCGAAACAAACGAAGTATTAGCCCAAATAGATGTGGGTGTAGAACCGGAAGGAATGGCAGTTAGCCCCGACGGTAAAATTGCGGTAAACACCAGCGAAACAACCAACATGGTCCACTGGATTCATACGGGTGATATGGAGTTATTTGATAACACCTTAGTTGACCAGCGCCCTCGCCACGCTGAGTTTAGTTTAGACAGTAAAACATTATGGGTAAGCTCTGAAATCGGCGCTACCGTATCCGTTATTGATGTAGACACCCGCCAAATAACACACAAAATTACGTTTGAAATTAAAGGCGTACACCCAGACAAAATCCAACCGGTGGGTATACGCTTAAGCGACGACGGCCGCTACGCGTTTGTCGCTTTAGGCCCTTCTAACCATGTGGCTGTAGTCGATGCTAAAACATTTGAAGTGCTAGAATATATCTTAGTTGGACGTCGCGTATGGCATATGGAATTTAATGCTGACCAATCACTGCTGCTAACCACAAACGGTATCAGCGGGGATGTGACCGTTGTTGATGTAGACAAACTGAAAGCCATAAAAACGATTAAGGTTGGGCGATACCCTTGGGGTGTAGCGATAAAAAGCAAATGAGTGTATCCGTCGAGCAGGTTAGCTTTAGGTATGGAGCCGCGGGAAGCAAAGCGGCCCTTGATAATGTGAGCTTTGAACTGCCAGATTCACGTTTCTGCGCACTTTTAGGGCCGAACGGCGCGGGGAAAAGCACACTATTTTCCCTGCTTACCCGCCTTTTCTCACTCGACCAGGGTGTTATAACGATACAAGGTGACGATTTAAACAAAGCCCCAACAGCCGTCATGCAACGTATTGGGGTCGTGTTTCAACAAAGCACTCTCGACCTCGATTTAACGGTGTCACAAAACCTGTTTTACCACGCATCATTGCATGGCTTTTCGCGTAAAGTCGCTAAAGCGCCTATTGAGCGAGAATTGGCCAGAATGTCACTAACAGACCGCGCCAATGATAAAGTACGAGCGCTCAATGGCGGCCACCGCCGTCGCGTTGAAATAGCCCGAGCCTTACTCCATACGCCTGATGTTTTATTGCTGGATGAACCCACAACCGGACTCGACCCCGAAGCTCGCTTTGCGCTAAACCAGCATGTTCGATCGCTATGCAACGATGGCAAGCTAACCGTTTTATGGGCCACTCACTTGATTGAGGAAGTGCAGACCGACGACCGTGTCTTGCTTTTGCATCAAGGGAAACTCATTTCTAGTGGAAACGGGCAAGATTTATGCGATCTTAGCGGGGAAACTAGCTTAGCGGCAGCCTTCAAAAAACTCACTCAAAAAGGAACCACGCCCCTATGACGTCCCCCGCGAATAATATGCCACTAAAAACGCTGCCGCCTTCGGCCTATTGGCACTGTTTCTGTGGTGTACTCACGCGGGAATACTTACGCTTTATTCAGCAACGTACTCGTTTTTTGAGCGCACTGATTCGCCCTTTGTTATGGCTGGTGGTCTTCGCCGCCGGATTTAGAGCGGCCTTGGGCATCGCTATAATCGAACCCTACGAGACCTACATCACCTATGAGGTGTATATCGCCCCTGGGCTGTGTTGCATGATATTGCTGTTTAATGGCATGCAAAGCTCGCTTTCAATGGTCTATGATCGCGAAATGGGCAGCATGCGCGTACTGCTAATGAGCCCCCTACCTCGCTGGTTCTTACTGCTTAGTAAACTGCTATCCATAGCGCTTGTCTCATTATTGCAAGTGTATGCATTTTTAATGATTGCCCTGCTAGTAGATGTCGAGCCGCCCCTCATGGGTTACCTGACTGTTCTACCGGCCTTATTGCTGGTTGCCGTTATGCTAGGCGCGATCGGGTTATTTATTTCATCACGTATCAAACAGCTAGAGAACTTTGCTGGTGTCATGAACTTTGTCATTTTCCCTATGTTCTTTTTATCGTCAGCGCTTTACCCATTATGGAAAATGCGCGAATCCAGCGAATGGCTTTATTGGATCTGTGCCTTCAACCCATTCACTCACGCCGTCGAACTTGTCAGAAACGCGCTTTATATGAAACTAAGCGTAGAAGCTCTCGCAGCTACGCTTGCTATCACTACGGTATTTTCAGTACTCGCGGTTACGGGCTTTAGGCCTCAAAGTGGCGGCGGACGAGGCTAACGCAACGGTGAGTCAGAAGGCTCCTCATCCTTAGCAGCCTCCGCTAACTTACGCTGCTTTTCGGCCTCATTCCAAGCACGCAGTTCCTCATAATACACATCCCAAACACAGGGTTCGCAGGCACTCTCACAACAGTCATACTCGCCAGGAGGCGTAGGTTTTTGGTTCATATACATCACCTAACACTTGAATAAGGTCAGTGTAATCTGGATTTACAGAGAGTCCAATTGATCTTCTGGCGAACAGACTTGCGCAAGAAAACCTTGTAAGTTAATTGAGCCAGTTGAAACAAACCGCTGCGCTAGCGGCTCAAGATGATGCATTCTATCTAACCGAAAACTACGATAGCTCTGGCGCAACTCACACCACGCGACAAGTGTCCATGTTCGCCCCCAATAAACTAAACCTAACGGCCAAATAACCCGCTCAGAATAATGCCCATCGGCTCGCTGATAACTCAGCTTAGCTTTGCAAGAGGCCTTAATCAGCTTACGTAAGTCATCGCTGAAAGGCGCGCTTTCTTGCTGATAAAAGTCGGGCACAATAAGCCATGGGCTATTTAAGTTTTGTGTTTGATGAACCTCATCTGGCAATACCGCATGTATTTTTGTCAGCGCACTATCAACACTGGAACCCAGCTCACTACCACCCCACGCTTTCACCATGCGCGCGCCAAGCATTAGTGCTTCAAGCTCATCAGGAGTAAACATCAAAGGCGGTATAGAACCGCCTGCGCGGATCTGATAGCCCACTCCAGCTTCGCCTTCAACTGAAATACCGCTCAACGTGAGCGCTTGCACATCGCGATAGATAGTCCGCTGCGAAACACCTAAACGATCCGACAGCTGAGCTGCAGTCATCGCTGTACGACGACTGCGTAGCAGATTAACTATTTGCAGCAAGCGCTCCGCTTTATTCACGTTACCCCCTATCCATTATTCGCGTTTTTTCGTTAGGCTAGCCATCATAGCCGACCAAAATATTGCGCGTTTCAAGATGATTCATATCGCATGTATCCATATCAATCAACGCTATCATTTCTTTACCGGCTTCGCTGTCCATAAAGTCGGATGAGGCTTTCTGAGCCAACGACATGTTTTCCCAATAGGCAATATCAACCCATGCTCGCCCATTATCCTTCGCTAAAGAGCGGTATAAAAAACCAGGCTGCGCGGCTAAAAAAGCATCCACTTTTTCACAACTGGCTAGCACCTGCTCATCAGAAACATCTGCGTGTGTTGTAAACTTAACGATTTCTACGACGGTCGTCATTTGAACTCTCCTTTCGTGTATATTCAATGAGCCTGCAGCTTAACCAGATAAACTGACAGTTAATGTCAGTAGACTTTGCTGTCTAATAAAGCAGTCAAAACTTATCAACCGTCACTTAAAACAGGCACTTTCCCCAAAAACAGTACTTTAGTATTGGTTTTTTGAACCTATGGAAGGATTCATACCTGTGCAGTGTCACGGTGTAATAAGCTGTGTCAAAAGGGTGAACAATATGAAAAATAACGCCATTTGGCTTTGCCTACTTATGTCTTGCACCGTTTTTGCAGCGCCCGAGCCACCAGCAACACAATGGCCAGGTGTTGAGCTGACGGAGGCATCGTTATTCTCAAACGCGGGATACCGGATTAAGCGATTTCGCAGTCCTACACCTCCCACTCATGAGCAAGCGACTGTAATAGATACGCAAACGTTACTCAGGATGCTCGCCAAACAACCTGACTTACCGTTAATAGATGTTCGCCCGGCTGATATTACCAATGGAATATTTATCTATTCAGCACCACACCTGAGTCTGCCAGACAGCGTATGGTTACCCAATGTAGGAAAAGGCGTGCTGGATAACGACACTACTGATTATTATCGTAAGCATCTAACACGGCTAACTGAGGGAGATAAAAACAATCCCGTTGTGCTTTTTTGCCGTGCCGATTGCTGGATGTCGTGGAACGCTGCTAAACGCGCAGCAAATTGGGGTTATACTCAGCTCTATTGGTACCGTGATGGTATTGATGGCTGGGAAGAAGCAGATAAAACATTGGTCAGTGTTACCCCAACATTGCTAGGCCAGGAATAGTATGAACTGCATACCGCAGTCAGCATTACCTGAACGATAATAAGTATAAACAGGAGAAACGCGTGTATAAGATTCTAATTGCAGATGATCACCCTTTATTTCGCGAGGCGATCATCAATGTTATCCATACCAGCTTTCCTGATTGCGAGCTTTTGGAAACAGAAACACTCGAAGCGGCTCTAGAGCTCACACAAGAGCAAGATGACCTAGACTTAATTTTGCTAGATCTCAACATGCCGGGTATGAACGGACTAAACGGACTCATTACATTGCGCAACGAGTCACCCACCATTCCCGTGGTTATAGTCTCAGCAGAAGAAGATAAGCAAATTGTTCTACAGGCTATCACCTATGGAGCAGTAGGCTTCATTACTAAGTCATCACCTCGCGAACAAATGACCGAAGCCTTAAAACAGATTTTAGCAGGCAATGTTTACCTACCCTCTGACATCATTCGCACCAATGCACCCGATACGCGTCGTGTGCACAGGAAAGACGAGAACCAAATTCCTCCCGAAATGCTGTCATCATTAACACGTCGTCAGTTATTGGTACTAGAGCGAATGTCTAAAGGCGAGTCTAATAAGCAAATTGCTTATCATCTCAATATTGCGGAAACGACAGTCAAAGCTCATGTTTCTGCCATCCTGCGCAAGCTTAATGTTCACAACCGCATCCAAGCGGTACTGTCCGCAGGCAACATTGATTTTAGCGAATATCTAAAACGCTAGTCCCTGTTTGCTTGATCTTAACGCCCAGTATTACTGGGCGTTTCTGTCTTTAAGCAAGTGTAAAAGCGTTGTTTTAAGCTTTAGCGGTTTAACAGGCTTATTCATCAAAAAGTATCCTAACTCTCGGATGTCCTGCTTCAACTCTTTATTGTAGTTTGCGGTAATCATAAGAACGTTAAGCGGCGTATCCATTAATTTAGCAACGCCGCGAGCGGCATCCACGCCGTTCTGATCATCGTCTAAATGGTAATCGGCTATCAACATATCCACAGGGTCGTGACGCGGGTCTACCTTGCTCAATAAATCCTCTAGGGATAAAGCCGTAACTACATTGCACCCCCAACCCGATAACAAGGTATGCATGCCTTGGCATATGGCTCGCTCATTATCGATAACCCAAATATCGGCACCATTTAAGCCATTGGGGGCTTCTTGCATCCGGGGCCCTTGTATTTCACTAAAGAGCGCCAATTCTCCTAACGGCACCTCAACAGAGAACACCGATCCTTTACCTTCTGTCGAGCGCACTCGGATAGGGTGCTCCAAGACTCGGGATATTTTATCCACAATAGCAAGCCCCAAACCTAAGCCCTTGTCTCGGGATGGGTCCTGTGGCCGTAAGCGACGAAACTCTTGGAAAATTTCTTGCAGCTTTTCTTCGGGTATTCCAAGCCCCGTATCCCAAACCTCAATGACTATACTGTTAGCCCGACGACGGCACCCTAAAATAATGCGCCCTGTTTCAGTGTAACGGATAGCGTTCGATAAAAAGTTACGCAGTATCCGCGCTAACAACTGGGAATCTGTTCGTACGACCGCTGAAGAAGATACATAGCTAAGTCGCAGGCCTTCTTTTTGAGCAAATTGTTGATATTCATTCGCGATATTTTCAATTAAGTCACTGATGCGAAAAGTCGTAGGGTCCGATTTAACAACACCGGCATCTAATTTCGATATATCAACCAAGGTTCCAAGCAGCGACTCTACATCACTGAGTGCATTCGATACGGCACTGACTAGTGGCTCAGTCTCGTCTGGCAATGGCTTATCAAACAGCGCGCCTGTAAATAAGCGAGCCGCATTTAAGGGTTGTAATAAATCATGGCTAACAGCGGCTAAAAATTTGGTTTTTGATAAATTGGCTTGTTCGGCATCTTTTTTCGCTTCACGCAGCCTAGCTTCTACTTGCGAGCGCTCCTCGATTTCTGAGCGCAATTGCTCATTAACCTCGGTTAATTCTGACGTTCGTTCGCGGACACGCAGCTCCAAGTTCTGGTAAGCCGACTCAAGCTCCATAGCCACTTTACGACGCTCAGTGATGTCACGGATCATGACAAAAATACCAATGGGCTTACCGTTAGCATCCATATTGGGCACATAAGACTTTAACAAGAAGCGAAGATCACCCGCACCGTTCTTTTCAGCAATATCAAAGGTAACGTTTTCGCCCGAGAGCGCGCGCTGTAAGTATGGAACCAACTCATTAAAGTGGGCTTGACCATGCACGTCCGCTATCGTCATCCCTAATAAACTGCCCTGCTCCCAGCCATACCAGTCCTCGTAAACCTTGTTGGTAAAACGATACTGCAAATCATCACCAACATACGCAATTAACGCCGGTACATGGTCCGTAATCAAACGAATCCAACGCTCACTTTCCTTGAGCGTTTCAGCATATTGATGGCGTTCGGTGATGTCTGTGTAGGTATTCACATAACCGCCGTCTGGCAGGGCATGAGTTTTAACTTCAATAATACGCCCACCGTATTCCATTACACCGGCACTACTGGAACCACCATTGCGGTCTTTTGGCATATGAAAGTGTTTCAAATTCAGTGCACGAAACGGAGGTAAAGAGGCCGCGACTGAGCGTGAAATGCCGGTCAGCGTTAAAAAACGATCATTCCAAATTTCAAGTTGATCACTGGTATTAATCAAGGCGATGCCCTGCGACAAATTATCAACCGTATTCTGTAATAACCGCGTTTTTTCAGCGAGAGCCTCTTCCCTTCGCTCTGTTTCGGCCGCTTTCAAGTTACTGATGTCAGTGTATAAAATAACCAATCCGCCATCGGATGTTTCGCGCTCACTCATCTGAACCCACTGGCCAGACATCAAACGAAACACCTTACTTCCACTACCGGTGTCAGCATCTACTTCTACAATAAGCCCGCTTTCATTCGCTAGGCGTCGTATATCTTGGATACTTGTCCCTGTGGTTATGGAAACGCCGGTTCCTTCCCAAACTGTTTGGAATTTACTGTTAAAAAGGACAATCCGGCGCTCAGAATCAAACAATACAAAGGCATCAGATATGCTTTCTATTGCATCGATCAGATGCTGATTCGCAAGGTCAGCATCTCGATTAGCTCGTTTTAAAGCCCGATGGCTGGTCTTCAGTTCAAATAACGCTTCATTTAAGGCTTCTGTACGCTCACGAACCTGCTCAGCAAGTACCACTGAATGCTCAAAGGCAGCGTAAGGGTTAGCTCCTTGCGCATTACTTGATTCAACACGCTCAATCAAAGCGCCGTTTATTTTACGCAGCTTGGCGTTTTCTTTTTCAAGCACCGCGATTTGCAAACGCAGATCCATTTCTGGCGTTACATTATCAGTCATCAGTTACTTGTCCGATTACCACACCTGTGAATGTTTGGTTGATATGCATACCCTCCAGATGCTCACCGTATGTATTAAAACCAATCACTCGATGTTTTTTCAGCAGAGCCGACGTTTCTTGGTAGCGCCCAGGGATGTGCTGGGCTTCTAAGCGCCTTAAAAAGCAATCACAGCCAATCGTTAGTTGTGGCTCTCCTATTTTTTCTTCTATGCGGCTTAGCTGTTGCGTCAGGTCAGCCAACATATCTCCCCGCTCCATTCGCGTTAAAACAATTCCGTTCTCAACCGCGCAGTAAAACGTAAGACTGAGGTCATCGTTTACTTTTTGTATCGAGCGAACGTAGAACTCTTCTCCTATTTTGACCGCTACAGGGTTTAGCGCAAAAACCTCAGGATTAAGCTCTTCAACCGCGATGCCTATCATCCGCGCATACTCTTGAGCCGCTGGCTCCGCATTTAACTCATAGACTCGGCGACTATCTCGATCGGCCGCTGTCACCACCAGCTTTTCAGACAGGCTCTTTAAATGATGGGTTGTGAAGACTTGAAATTCGCAGTCCGTATTAAAAAGTAGGACAACAGCAGCGCCTGTATGGAAAGACCCATTGGCGAACACATGGGTATTGGTAAGATGAATATCGTCCCCTGCGGAGCCACCAAAATTAGGAATGTTACCCAACGCCGCATTTAAGCTCACTAAGACATGTTCTTCTTGGACTGATAGGCCATCAAGCAAGGTAAGGACAAAGCTATTGCCCACAATAGGCGCCACTTGGCGCTCGCGGCTTTTACGAATCAGCTTATCAACTACGTTTTGCGCTTGGGGCAATGAAAATTGTTCCATCGCCTCAACCAAACCGACTTCTACAGAAAAGTGCTCGCGGTAAAAACCGATGGCACTGATTGCGCCTTGCGCATACCCCTGAGCAGTGATTTCCCCTGCTGTCGTACAACCGGCGATATTGACGTCATAAAAGGCATAGTTAAGTGCTGTAGCCAATTTATCGAGGTCATACTCGGCTGAGCAGAAAAACAGCACAAAGCCTAGCTTAGGGCTACACAGCTGCTCTTTTAACTCGTTGACAGCAGTGACTATATGGCTGCTATTTGAATAAGCAGTTATAGCTGAAGTTGGCATAAGACTTGTCCTGTCAGAATGTATGCATAGTTCCAGTCTAGGCAGCGCTTACGTAGGTTCAAATACTACTTGAGAACCATTTATTAACGTTATATCACGTAGTTGCGTTTAGCCTGCGGTGCTTACCGTTAGCATATGGGCTAACAGTGCGCGTAGTTTGCCCGGTTTTACCGGTTTGTTTAGCACTTGGACCCCACCTGAACGCAGTATCTTGAGATCGGGATCATGCCGCTCTGCCGTAATCAAAGCGGTTGGCAATCGACCAAAAGACTCATCTAAGTCGGCCAGCGCATCCAGCGCCGTCGCGTTATCGTTCAAGTGGAAATCTAATAAAGTGGCACGCGGAACGACCCCTTCATCATCTAACAGTTCGATAGCGGCTTGTGCACTTTCCGCTGTGTATGCCGTTAGCCCCCACTGTGTTAGCAGGGCTGCCATGCTCATGAGAATTTCAGGCTCATTATCAACCACCAGCACAGCTTCACCTGAGAAGTGCCCAGCCGCCACTGGCGCTGGGCGAGCTTTCATTGCAGCGGGCTTTGCATCACTCAAAGGGACCGACACACGGAACACGGATCCTCGACCTGGCACAGATTGCACACTTACTTTGTGGTTTAAAACCCGCGAAATGCGCTCGACTATCGCCAACCCCAAACCAACGCCTTTACGCTCGCCGTTTCGATGTTGAGATAGTTGATTAAATTCACGAAAAATATCACTCATTGCGTCGCTAGGAATACCATCGCCGGTATCCCACACTTCAATCGACAATTCTCCACTACGTTTGCGTGCGGCTACAAGTACACCCCCGGTGTCGGTATAACGCAGTGCATTACTCACAAAATTGCGCAAAATACGCATCAACAAGCGCGCGTCACTGTAAACCATGACATCACTATCTTTCACCCGCAGCTGTAAGTTACTTTGCTCGGCAACAGCCTGAAACTCAGTAGATAGCGTGTTGAATAACTGCGCGATATGAAAATCGCAACAATCAGCCTGCACCGCGTTTTGGTCTAATTTAGAAATATCCAACAGGTCTGTTAATAGCTCTTCGGCACTGTCGAGCGCCACATGAATCCGTTCCACTAAGTGCTGGTCATCGGTTGCCAGGGACCGCTCACGCAGTGTAGATACCAACAAACGCGCCGCATTCATCGGCTGCAATAGGTCGTGACTAGCCGCAGCCAAGTACTTATCTTTACTCTGGTTTGCTGCAACAGCCTGTTCTTTCGCCTCTTGCAGCGCATGCTGAACAAGGGAGCGCTCTGCTATTTCATCCCTTAGCTGAGCATTTACACTCTCCAATGCCTCGGTTCGCGCTAAAACGCGCGCTTCAAGCTCTTCATTAAGCTTACGCAAACGCATCTGATCATTTACACGCTCAGTGATATCCTGAACAAACGCCTCAAAGGTGGTATCACTAACCTCTTCTTTAAGTAGAACGTTCATCGAGACGTAGATAGTCTCTCCATCCGCCCGAACTAAGCGCGTCTCGTAGCGAAATACTTTTCCATCTCGTTTAAGTCGTTCTAGTAAAATATGAAAATCGAGAGACTGGAAAAATAGGTCATTACCTAAAAATTCTACGCGCTGCGTCAGCTCTGAGTCGGACGCATAACCGCAAATACGGGCCATAGCTGGATTTGCAATACGGATACGACCTTTCATATCCGCCTGAAAAATACCATGTAACGCGTTATCAAAAATCCATTTGTAACGGTTACGCTCAGCTTCAAGCTCATCCAGTTTTTGAGATAGTTCAGAATAATAGTTTTTTCGCGCTGAATGGTTTCCCAGCCCCATCAACTCTTCTACAGTTGCTGGTTTGTGCTCGTCATAACGCTTCTTCATAGACCACTTCGACATCACGCTGATTGGATCTTCTTGGGTTGGTCAAAATACACGGATCTGTCATCGCCTTAGCCGATAGTATGGGGATATCCGAAGGCGTAACCCCATTAATGCCTAACTTCTGAGTGAGTCCTACATTCGCTTTCAGTGCGACTAAGTGTTGAATCAAGCGCTGCTTCACTTGCAAAGTGGTTAGCCCTCGAACATCAATACCTAAGGTCTGCGCGATCACCTTAAAACGGCTTTCTGCTTCGGGGTAATTAAAATTAATAACATGTTCTAACAGCATGGCATTACACAAGCCATGCGGTAAATCTAAAAAGCCTCCTAAGCTATGCGACATAGCATGCACAGCACCAAGAATGGCATTAGAAAATGCTAAGCCGGCCTTCATAGAGCCCAGCATAATCTGCTCCCTCAGGAAGATATCCTTAGGGTTATTCACTAAATCAACAAGATGCGTATTTATAATGCGAATAGCATCTAATGCATGCATGTCGGTTAAAGGGCCGGCTCCTGTAGACACAAATGCCTCGATGGCATGCACCAGCGCATCAACCCCTGTACACGCACTTAAAAAAGGATCTACAGTGACTGTCGTTTCCGGATCTATCAGCGATACATCCGGTACAACAGATTTACTCACAATAGATACTTTAATCATCTCGGCCTGATCAGAAATAATCGCAAATTGCGAAACATCCGCGGAGGTACCGGCCGTCGTGGGCACAAAAATAAGCGGCGGAATAGGACGGTCGATCATATCCACACCAACAAACTCAAGTATATGACGGCCATGGGTACTCACTATGCCAATTCCCTTAGCACAATCCATTGGGCTGCCGCCGCCTACTCCTACTATAACGTTACAACCTTGCTCAATATAAAACTCTGCACCGGCCATCACTTCTTCGCATCGTGGATTAGGCGATACATTTGTGAACACGGCATAGTCGATATCTTGCGCTTCTAAGCTAGCGATAACATCGGCTACCCAGCCTGCGGCAACTACCCCGGGATCTGAAACAATAAGCACTTTGCGCGCACCAAATGTAGACGCGTAATTTGCAACCGTGTGACGAGCTCCGGCACCAAAAATAATTTCGGGCGAAACAAACTTTCGTAGGTTTGAGATATCAGAAGCCATAACTGCCTTTTAGACCCAGCCGCTTTATGTCGCTGCTTTAGTTATAATAAGTATATTGAGCATAACCTAATCGAGGATAAGAAGTTTACCGCTCATTTTCAATGCACAAACATTGCGCCATTAGTTATAGACCCTGCCGTTAGGAGCAAATGCTGCATGTGCGCCATAAACATACACTGAGGTAGTAAGCCCGGTGTTAAGCCCAGACCACACCTTAGCGCGTACTTCCTGTACCTTCTCTTCACCCCTAAACCTAGGTTGCACAGTCTACCTCCACTAAACACCCGCAAGCTAAGCACCAAAGAGGCATTCTGTAACCCGAGTCTTCACCGGAAGATAAAAGGGCATCTAACAATAATAATTTCGGGGCAACCATGAAAAAGAATACTCCTCTATCGTTCCACTCTTGCGTAAAAATGACGACGCTAGCAGTCGCCATCAGCGGTGCTACATATGCATCGGCTGGTATTGAGCTTTATAACCAAGACGGCACTACGTTTGCTGCGGACGGTTTAATCAATACATTTTACGTACACTCAAAAGTAGATGACCAAGATAACAGCCTAGATCGCACACAATCGCGCGTTAAAATGGGCTTCCTACCCAACTACATAGGCTTTAATGCTGGCAAACAAATGGGTGACCTTAAACTAGGCGCTCGCTCATCTTTTTGGGTATCAATTAATGATGCCAACAGCAATTTAACGTCTACAGGCATCGATGTTCGTCAGTTTTACGGCACTGTCGATAGCGACTGGGGACAAGTATTAATTGGTAAGGACTTTTCACTGTTTAACCGCAGCAACATAATGAGTGATGAGATTCTGCTAGGTTATGGTCAAGTGGCAAGCGACGGTTTAGTCGACGGACAAGGAGTATCTTTCGGTAATATAGGCGCGGGCTACCTTTACCCATTCCCAAATGCTCAAATCACCTACCGCACTCCGGACATGAACGGCTTAAAATTAGCGGTGGGTTTGATGGACCCATCGAAATCAGATTCGGGATCTGAAGAAAGCTCTCCACGACTTGAAGCCGAATTAACCTACGGCGCAAACTTAACGCCAGACGTACCCGTAAAATTTTGGGTAAGCGGTATGACCCAAAGTTCTGATAACGGATCCAACGACATTGACTCGAATGGCTTCGCATACGGCGCAAACATTAAATTCTCTGGTTTATCATTGACCGCTTCTGGCTTTACAGCCGAAGGAGTAGGAGCCGCAGGACTATCCAACTTAGTAACGGATAAAGATGCGGATGTAGACGGCTGGTTAGTACAAGCTTCTTACAGCTTTGGCAATGAACGCTTAGTACTATCTCACGGCGAAAACAGCGGCGGGACTACTGACGGAGCTGACAACCTCGATTTAGAAAACTCAACCGTGGCTTGGTTCCATTCGATCAACAGTAACCTCACATTGGTCGCTGAATACGATCGTTCCCAAACAGACACCCGTGACACTGATTCGTTAGCGCTGGGTGCTGTGCTTACTTGGTAAGCTAATCATTAAATAACTAGCCACGTTACGCATCCCCCTTCAATGCATAACGTGGCTTTTTATTATCTAGGCTTGCAGGTTATTCATGGGCCGCGCCCGAAACACCCAATACTTTTTTACCTAAGGTAATAATCAACAACACAACCGCACCCGCAGCGATACCTAACAACGCATCTAGGAAAGTCGGTGTTAATACAGATAAAAAGCCGATAACGGGCCATGTAGCCACTATATCCGCAACATGCGCAATCCAGTGATGCACGGCAGGAATACCATGAGCTAAAATACCACCACCCACCATAAACATAGCGGCAGTCCCGACAATGGATAACGTTTTCATTAGCTTAGGGGCCGCCAGCAAAAGAAAATGACCAAATGCTTGTCCGATAGTCTTCGACTCTCCTTCCACATGATCACGCATTAAATACAGACCTAGATCATCTAGTTTGACAATACCGGCCACCAACCCATATACCCCAACCGTGATAATAATCGCTATACCGATCAACACCGCCAGCTGGGTTGTTAACGCCGCCCCCGCAACAGTGCCTAAAGTAATCACTATAATTTCAGCGGATAAAATAAAATCTGTACGAATAGCACCTTTGATTTTGTTCTTTTCAAAAGCCACCAAATCAACTTCAGTGTCTTCAACAGCCGCTTTCAATTTTTCTTTGTGGGCTTGATCTTCTTCTGGACTATGCAAAAACTTATGAGCAATTTTCTCAAACCCCTCAAAGCACAAAAATAAGCCTCCCATCATCAGCAAGGGCGTTATTAACCAAGGTATAAAGTAGCTTATCGCGAGTGCGGCGGGCACCAAAATAAGCTTATTTAGCATTGAGCCTTTAGCCACAGCCCATACTACTGGCAGCTCTCGATCAGCACGTACCCCTGATACTTGCTCAGCATTGAGCGCCAAATCATCACCAAGCACACCCGCTGTTTTTCGGGCAGCCACTTTAGTCATTGCGGCTACATCATCTAACAGAGTCGCGATATCATCAATTAACGCGAACAAACTTGAACCTGCCATATTGAACTCTCTTCCTTTTTACTGACATCAGCTACACGCAGCATAACGGATCTGTATGAACCTTGTCTTATTTCTTGCACCTATCTATGGGATTAAATTGATTAAAGACTCATCGCGTAGATGTAGTGAATAAAACGGAAGAATTCGCCCTAGAAAGAGCAGATAAAAAAAGACCCACACAGTGTGCGGGCCTGAAAGAGTACGTAAGCTACTAACTTACCAACAAGAAAAAAATCACCAGGGATGGCAACAGAGTAAAGCAAAGAAAAAAGCGAAACTGTTATGCGCTTATTTCAAAACAACGAGGATATTATGATGCAATGCAATATAAATTACTCTGCTGCAAAAGCAGGAAAATTAGTACTACTTTAGTTTGTGAACTTTAGTGGTTAAAAAACAGCCAACAGATTAGAGGGGTTTATACATCGTATTATTTATCAACACACTAGCGTTTCTTTTGATGGAGTTGGTACTGCCTTTTATAAACCCATGCGATGAAAAAAAGCCCTGTGCATTAAGTGCAACATTGGCATAAAGGCGAGTAGCGCCTAACTCACGAACAGCGGCTTCAACAGCCAACAACAAAGCAGACGCTACTTTTTTACCTTGCCATTGAGGGTCAATATAAAAGCAATCTATGTAGCCATCCTCTCTCCACTCGGCAAAGCCAATAGGACAATTATTTGGCGACCGCACCACAAGCGGCTTTGTGGATAAAAACCGCTGTTGAAAAACCTCATGATCATCTGCACTACTGGCCCACGTTTCTCGTTCTAATGCCGTGTAAAAACAATCGTCGATAGCTAAAACTGCACGCCTAAATATATCCACTAATTGGCTTGCATCATCAGGCTGAAAAGGCCTAACTTCCCAACAATACGGCGCGTTAGTCATCACTTAACCAGCTTGGTGGTAACTGGTTATCGTACAAATACGCCCTGCAGAGACGACTTCTAAATGAGGCTTTAACAAGTCCGTATCTAATGATGTTTGTACACGTGGATACCTTGGCTGTTGTCGATCATTGAGTATTGCATGCTCCCATCCACCCGTGCTCGATATAAATTCTGATGCAAAGCTTTCATTGATCGATAAACATCCAGCTAAAATAACATCAGCATAACTTAATGCGATTGGAGCTTGATCATTAGGCGGGGTGACTGTCTCTGTGTGGTAGATCCAAACCACCCCTTCAGGCAATGTAGTTTCATACCCTTGAATCTGCGTCATGGGGACTTGCGCTCGTAAATAACCGGCCTCGCGCTCGTCAAACAAAGGCAATTCAGTTTCATCAATTTCAACCAACACCCCGTTGCAAAAACTATTAGAGCGCTGAACCACTGCGACTGAACTCATTCCGAATTCGGGCGACATCACCGACCAATGACGCTGAAACCCGATAACTTTAGCAGGCCAAGAGCGGCCCGTTTGGCCCGTTTTTGCACGGCTATCGGCATTAATCAAACTACCGTAGCCAAAAATATAGTGCTGCATAAAAAGTAGGTTCCGTCAGACAATTTCTAAGGAGGCTAAAAACAACTGGCGGGAGTGTGTTTACCCGTTCCAGGAAGAATGTGTCATATAACTATAAGTTTTCAGCCAAATTACATGAATAAATACCTATAAACCGATAATTTTACGGGTGTTTAAGGGATCAAACTTGGCTTTATAGGGTCAATACGCTACCTTTACAATATTTAGCACACACACTGCGTGGTTTTCCATATATGCGCCAAGTTTTATCCTATGCAGATCGTTTTTGGGCTCAGCTGCCATCCGCCCATAAACTTATTACGATCATCCTGACACTCGCCGTTTTAGGTTTCATCTTTATTGGCGGCCACAATAATAGCAAACAGCTTGAACTGCCTAAAATCGCAGCCACTCAATTAGAAAATATTGATACACACGAAAGCGATGACTGGCAAGAATCTAATAACGAACTGTTTGTGCCAGAAGATTATTACTACACGATTGGCAAAGGCGATACGTTAAGTCAGATTTTTGACATGCTACGTATTCCACAAGCAACCATGTACGAAATACTCGAGTCCGATTTAGCCGTCTTGGCTCTGGATACGATAAAGCCTGGGGATAACTTACGCTTTTGGATGAATCCAGATACTCACGAACTAAGCAAACTCGAACTTGAATTTAGCCGAGCACACATCGTTACCTATCAACGTGCAGCGGGCGGTTTTGAATACAGTGAAACCATTCTGCCTGGCGTTTGGCAACAAGAGGTTGTTGCCGGTTCAGTTAAAGGCAGCTTCTACCAATCTGCCCAAAAGGTAGGACTCAACGCCAATGAAATCATGTCGATTTCAGCCTTATTCAAAGACAAAATGAATTTTAACAAAGGCTTTCGCCGTGGCGACACCTTTGAAGTAATCCGCTCACGCCAAACCATTGATGGCTATGAAACGGGCGATTCGCGTATCGAAGCCATCCGCATTAACAGCCAAAAACGCGAACTAACCGCCTTTTTATACAAAGACAGTTATTACGACAAAAACGGTACCGGTATGGAGCGTGCTTTCTCGCGTATCCCTCTTAAAACCAAAGCGCGTATTTCTTCCAACTTTAACCCAACACGTCGCCATCCGATTACCCGCTTAATACGCCCTCATAATGGTACCGATTTCGCGGTAGGTGTGGGTACGCCAGTGTACTCGACGGGTGATGGTGTCGTTGAGGAAGTCGTTAAAAACCCTTATGCCGGCTTATACATCAAGATAAAACACGGTCAAAAATACAAAACCCGCTACTTACACCTGAGCAAATCCCTTGTTCACAAAGGCCAAGCGGTAACACGTGGCCAGAAGATAGCACTATCGGGTAACAGTGGCCGCTCTACCGGTGCTCACCTTCATTACGAACTGCATGTTAATAACCGTCCGGTTAATGCAATGGGTGATAATGTGCCGATTATGACCGAAATAGAAGGCAACGAGCGCAAAGCCTTTAAAGCACAGGTGGCTCAGCAAATGGACAAAATGAGTCATTTAAAATTAGCATTGCTAACCAGCTCTAAGAAAAACTGATACTCCTTTTCCAGCGCGTCAACTTGGTTGACGTGCTGGCGAAGGCCGTGCCCTTCTTCCGCGTAATAATGCACCTTAACCCGAGTATGCTGCGCCAACAAACGAGCCATTTCGCGAGTTTGTTCAGGCACCACAACCTTATCTAGCTCTCCTTGAAAGAAGATGACTGGCACGGTGATATCTTTGCTGTGAGTAAAAGGCGCACGGGCTTGATAACGACCTATATCTCGATAGGGGTCTCCAATCAGCCAATCGAGATAATGCGACTCAAACTTATGCGTTGCTTTTGTAAGGGCGAGCGGATCGGTTACACCGTATAAACTTGCCCCTCCAGCAAAACAATCACTCGCCACTAAGGCTGATAATGCGGTAAACCCTCCTGCACTACTGCCTCGTATAAAAACAGCATCGGCATTAACACGATTACCATCGACAAGCGCCTGCACGGCCTTAATCGCATCCTCAACATCACTAATCCCCCACTGCTGATGAAGGGACAACCGGAACGAGCGACCAAATCCGGTACTTCCTCGATAATTCAGATCCAAAACCGCAAACCCTCGCTGCGCCCAATACTGAATCTTGGGCTGCAAGGTCGGGTATGTAGAGGCCGAAGGGCCTCCGTGCAAAAAAACAACCAAAGGAGGCGGCTCGGCGTTACAACCGGACTCAGCAGGAGAATAAAAAAAGCCTTGAATATGATCGTTACCGACAGCGAACACGATGGATTCAGGCGTTACAACGCTCGAAGCCGGTTGCGGCCACGTGCTAGTGGTTAGCTCTTCGACTTGACCTGACAGACGATCAACTTGGATAACCACAGGCAATTGAGCAGGCGAAGCAGCCACACAATACAGATGCGTCTCACTCGCCGTTAACGACTGAAAATGACTATACTCAGACGCTAATTCTCGTTTTTGTTGGCCTGCTTCATATGCTAATAATGAGGCTCGCGCTTGGCTAAACGCAATGATGAAACACTCGGTATCCGCCATCACATAATGACGTGCACCAAACTGCCAAGGAGCCGTCATGCACTCGGCTTCCATCGAGCAAACAACACTTACCTTGGATGATGCCCCCAAGTGACTAACAGGCTGGCAAACATTCCACCAGCCATCCTGATCAGATACAGCAAACACTTGTCCTGCACTATCAAACTGAGGTTGATGAACAGACTGATCATTACCCTGCCCTGCAATTATACGGTGCTCAGCTATTTGGCCTTGAGCATTCAGCGCGGCTAAATGCCACTGGGACGCCGTCCAAGGCTGTTCAGGATGATCCCACGTTATAAAGGATAATTGATTCCCATCGTGCGAGAGTGCTGGATCTACATAAAAATCATGACCTTCATGCAGCAACGCCCGTGACCCATCTTCTAATGAGATAGCCACAAGGCGATTAATCACATCATCGGGCCGGATATGGTCTTCTTCAATGGCAATAATCCGGTGGTGATGCGAATCATAAACAGGATTGCCATAGCGTATCTCAGGGGCATCGGTAAGACGGTCGGGGTGCCTGTCGCCAAAGCTCTGAACATATAGTTGTTGGTCTTTTTGATTAACAAAGACCCATTCATCATCACTGATTAGACACCAACTCAGCCCGCCATATTCATGGACTCGTGAGCGTACGTCAAAATTCTCGGGAGTTAAATTCTCAGACCGCCCGTTAGACCAGCAAACAAGACAATTGCGACCTCCTAGCTCAGGACAATACTCAACCCAAAAAACATCATTTCGGCGATTACAAGCCAGTTGCCCGTAAGCTTTCAAACCAGCCACCGCTTTATCAGCGGATATGGGCTGATTAACGTCTTGGTTCATAAATCACCCAAGCGGGTTGAACTAGCCTTTATAGAAGACACGAGAATTACGCTCGTTTCTAAACAGCAGAGGCTCAGTGGCCGGCAGCTCGGCTTCGGCACGGGCATTCAAAATAAGCCCGTGATGTTCAGACTTACTGCACACAGGATCAGCATTCGTTGCGTCGCCCGTTAGCATGTATGCCTGACAGTGACAGCCACCAAAGTCCTTATCCTTTTCGTCACACGAACGACAAGGCTCTTGCATCCAATCGTCACCCCGAAAATGGTTAAACCCCGGTGACTCATCCCAAATTTGTTGAAGAGACATATCACGCACATTTGGGAACTCTATCGGCAGCATTCGCGCACTATGACAAGGCAGCGCTTGTCCATCAGGCGTCACTGTTAAAAAGACCTGCCCCCAACCATTCATGCAGGCTTTAGGACGCTCTTCATAGTAATCCGGTGTTACAAAGATCAGCTTAATAGGATGACCTTGAGCCGCCAGCTTAGCTCGATATTCATTAGTAATACGCTCTGCGCGCTCTAATTGTGCTCGTGTGGGCATCAACTGCTGACGATTCTCAAACGCCCAACCGTAATACTGACACGTAGCGAGCTCTACATAGTCCGCCTCAAGCTCAATACACAGCTCAATAATCCGGTCTATTTGGTCAATGTTATGGCGATGCGTTACAAAGTTAAGCACCATAGGATAACCTTGAGCTTTAACCTCACGAGCCATTTTTAGCTTTTGCTGAAAAGCCTTGGCCGAACCTGCCAGCATATTATTGACAGTCTCGTCGCTGGCTTGAAAACTAACTTGAATATGATCCAGACCGGCTTCGCGAAAAGACTCAACCTTGCGCTCGTTTAAACCAACACCCGAGGTAATGAGGTTTGTGTAGTATCCCATTTGACGAGCTTCGCGGATTAGGACGTCTAAATCCTGACGAACAAGCGGCTCTCCGCCCGAAAATCCTAACTGCACCGCTCCCAGCTTACGGCCTTCTTCAAAGACGCGGACCCACTCCTGTGTGGATAACTCGTTATCATTAAAGCCTGCAAAGTCTTTGGGGTTAGAGCAATAAGGGCACTGCAAGGGACATTTGTACGTTAACTCGGCTAACAACCAGAGCGGCTGCCCATGAGTTTTAGGTAAGCTTGTGGGTAGGCCTTGGCAGGCACCGCCACTCATGACGCCACCCAACGAATCCAATGCTGTGCTAATGCATCCAGCATAAACGCTTTCACATCATCATCAACACCACCCGCATCAGGGTATTTAGCATTGAGTAGGTTAATAATATCGCCGACAGATCGCTTGGCATCCACTACGGATAAAATTTCACCGGCAGGGCCATTCAACTTAACCATACCCTCAGGGTATAACAACACATGCGCTTGCTGAGCTTCTTCCCACTGAAAACGAAACATCGCTTCAAGTTCCGGAATCGCATCGACATCTATCAGCTCACTCATAGTACTAACCCCTTGTGGTAGACACGCTCATCCGTCACCGTATGGTAAGGTGGTCGATTTAGCTCATACGCCATGGTCATCGCATCCAGCATACTCCACAAAACATCCAGCTTAAATTGCAAGATCTCTAACATCCGGTCCTGTTCCGGACGCGTTGTATAATGATCTAATGTAATGTGCAGGCCATGCTCTACATCCCGACGCGCTTCAGACAAGCGCTGACGGAAATATTGATAACCTTCAGGCTTAACCCAAGGGTAGTGGGTAGGCCAAGTATCCAAGCGGTTTTGATGAATCGTAGGAGCAAACAACTCAGTTAACGACGAGCTAGCCGCTTCTTGCCACGTTGCCCTGCGCGCAAAATTCACATAAGCATCCACCGCAAAACGCACCCCGGGCAGCACATGTTCTTGTGAGATCATTTCTTCTCGGGTTAACCCGACCGCCTCTCCTAAACGCAGCCAAGCCTCAATACCACCAATAGCACCGTCATAGCCATCATGATCCAGAATGCGTTGGATCCACTGACGGCGAGTATCTCGATCAGTACAATTCGCTAGAATAGCTGCGTCTTTTACCGGAATGCTCACTTGATAATAGTAGCGATTTGCAACCCACCCACGGATTTGCTCTGGCGTGCAAAGACCATCATACATAGCAATGTGATAGGGATGCTGGGTGTGATAAAAGCGACCTTTGGCGCGTAACGCCTGCTCAAACTCATCACGTGTCATTGGTGCTTGTGCATCAGTGCTCATAAACCACTCCTACAGCTCGATACGCATCCCGTCGTATGCTACTTCAATACCATGCTCAACGACGGTTTGTCGTTCAACAGAATCTTCATCCAAGATTGGGTTTGTGTTGTTGATATGAATCAGTACCTTGCGTGGTTTATCCAGCGTATCCAAATACGCCAACATACCGTTCTCGCCTGTTTGAGGTAAGTGCCCCATAGTCACGCCTAGCTTATCGCCGACGCCTGCCACAATCATTTCGTCTTCCTGCCATAGCGTACCATCAACTAACAAACAGTCAGCATTAGACATCAGCGGATGCAGGTGCGGCTCAATCTTACCTAGCCCTGGCGCGTAAAATAGTGTCTTACCTGTCGTCGTATCTTCTAACAAAATACCGATATTGTCGCCGGGATGAGGGTCGTTACGGTGTGGAGAATACGGCGGCGCACTGCTGCGTAATGGGATTGGCGTTAGCTTAATTTCAGGTACTTTAGGCACTGTAAAGCTGTTATCAGGTTGATCAACTGTGATCTCGTGGCGATTAATACCGCCGTTCCAGTGCTTAAGCATAGTAAACACGGGGAAGCCGGTTGTTAAGTCTTGGTAAACCATATCGGTGCACCAAATATCATGCGGACAGCCTTCACGCAGCATCAACAAGCCCGTCGTGTGATCAATTTGGCTATCCATATATACGATGCCCGCCACACCGGTATCTCGAATAGCGCGAGCGGGCTGCATTTCGGGAAACGCTGCAAATTGTGCCAAGATATCAGGGGACGTATTAAACAAAATCCAATCAGTCCCATTCATACTCGCGGCGATTGATGATTGAGTGCGCGCCTTGGCATTCAACGTACCGTCGCGAAAACCTTTACAATTACGGCAATTACAATTCCACTGCGGAAAACCGCCACCTGCGGCTGACCCTAAAACCTGTATTTTCATATAAGACTCAGTGCTCGGAAGAGTGGTGAATTCGTTATTATTATAGATACATAATCAGAACAAGCGCCGAGGAGCATGAACCCGACGCCTGTTTAAGCACCTTGTAGGTGCTGTAAAACTTAACGGTTTGCGAAGTACATTGTTACTTCAAAACCAATACGCATATCTTGATAAGCGGGTTTAGTCCACATGATAACTACCTCATTTGTTGTTATTGGGATTGTCCTAAGACTTCTCACATCATAGGAAAGGTCTAGCAGCACAAATATGGTACTTTGGAACGAAAAATGGCTTTTTAACCCTGTACCAGTGGATAAGATAGCACCCAAAAATGTGTTTCCGACCTCATAAAAGAGACTATAGATAGCACAACAAAGTTCATTAACCTGATATCAGAAAACCAATTAACAAATAAAAACAATAGGTTACAAAGGCGGCATTGGGTATTAAGGGAATGCTAACTAGGCGGCAACAAAAAAACGTTACCAGAGGGGCATTAAAAACCGATTGGTGCAGATGGGGAGACTCGAACTCCCACGCCCGTGAGGGCACCAGCACCTGAAGCTGGCGTGTCTACCAATTCCACCACATCTGCATCGGTGTGTGTTTAAAGAGCCACCGCTCTATTCTTTTCGCACCCTACTTAACTCGTTGGAGAAAGTTTTAAGTATGGTGCAGATGGGGAGACTCGAACTCCCACGCCCGTGAAGGCACCAGCACCTGAAGCTGGCGTGTCTACCAATTCCACCACATCTGCTCGAAAGAGGGCAGCATTATATAGACAGCTTTTTTAATTGGGAAGCGATTTCAATAAGATTTAGCCAGCCATAAAAAGTCACAAAATACAGCGGCTTTTTGTCTAATAAACGAGCAATGTTAAGGGGCTAAACAGGTATAAAATGGTTGCGCAAAATCAGCCAGAAAGCGCTGATAAGCCCCTGCACCCAAAACCACATTCTGCCCCAACGGATCAACTTCAGACACCTTAGCATCCGTGCCTGCCACAATAGAGGCGACAACGGCACTACTGAACTGAGGCTCACTAAACACGCATACCGCTTGGCTGGACTCAACTGTGTCTCGCAGCTCGCCTAGATGTTTTGCACCGGGCTTGCGCGATGGATTAATCGTTACAGAACCCAGTTGCATGAGGTTGTAATGTTCGATAAAGCGTCCGTACGCATCATGAAATACGAGGAAGCCTCGGTCAGACAACGGTGCGAATACTGACATCAAGGCTCTATCTTGTTGAATTAATGATGCCGTAAACCGGTCAAGGTTCTGATCCAGCAATGCCTTTAAGTGTGGGAAGTGCTGTACAAGCGCAGCATGGATGGCATCGGCTATTGCCAGTGCGTGATGAGGATCTAACCAAATGTGAGGATCTACTCCTCCATGGTCATGACCATCTCCCTCTTCATCATAATGATCTTCCTCATGGTGGTGCTCATGCTCATGCTCATGCTCGTCAACATCTTCCTCACCTGAATGAATCATTTCTTCTGTTAATAACTTAATGGTTAGAGCACTCGTTTGCGACAACGGCTTTACTAAAAATCGCTCTAATTCAGGGCCTATCCAGATCACAACATCAGCATTAGTCAGCATGCGAGCATCCGAAGGCTTAAGCGAGTATTGATGTGGTGAAGCACCTGCAGGCAATAAAACCTCCGGTTCAACAATACCATCGAGCAAATCACTGGCGATCAGTTGTACTGGAATGATACTGGCCACTACTGAAGGTGGCTTTTCCTGATTAGCATGAGCAGCAGGAAAGCTAATTGAAAAAGCTAATGCTAAAGGCATTAAAAGAGAAGAGAATCGAGATATAGCGCGCATGTTCAAATCCATAATTAGTTACTGTTATAATATAACAAAACATTATTTAACTAGCTATGCGTTCTCTGCTATTTTGTCGTTGCTTTAAGGCTCGTTAGTTGTACTCCAGATCTTTTAGCCCGCTAGGCTTCATAGTCGAGCACCAAAAGCGTTATTATATAACATACTCATCTCCCGCTAACCGAGATCACGGATAACCACCATGACAAATGTCGATATTGCCTTTCAGCCCGAGCACGATCACGGGCACTGCATCAATCAGGCGCTGCACGATGCAGCTGAACTGTGTCGCAGCCGACAGTTACGGTTAACACCGATCCGTGAGCTGGTACTCAAGCTTATATGGCAAAGCCATAAGCCATTAGGTGCGTATGATATTTTACCGGCATTGGCAGATGCGGGGTTCAACTCGGCCCCACCAACCGTTTATCGGGCTCTTGATTTTTTACAAGAGCAAGGGCTAGTTCACAGAATTGCTTCGTTAAATGCGTTTATGGGCTGTAATCACCCTGAAAACCACTGCCATAACAGCTTTCTTATATGCAGGCAGTGCCACAGTGCCGTAGAGCTTGAATCCCCAGCTATTAGTAAAGCCGTAAAAAAGACAGCATCCGAGATTGGTTTTGCCGTGGAATCAGAAACTATCGAAATAGCCGGAACATGCCCTGCTTGTCTGACTAAAGGCCAACCCGAATGAGTGCCCCTTTAGATATCATTCGACTAAAAGATGTCAATGTACAGTTTGGCCACAACCATGTGCTGCAACAGGTTAACCTGCACTTGCATCGTGATTGCATCACAACCCTAATAGGCCCCAATGGTGCAGGGAAAACAACCTTGGTTAGAGTGGTATTAGGGCTAATTAAGCCATCAAGCGGCAACGTGTGGCGACAACCGAGCCTACGCATAGGCTACATGCCACAAAAACTATTGATTGACCGTACCTTCCCCTTAACCGTTAAGCGTTTCTTACAAACCACGCGCACCAAAGCGCTAGCTCCTATAAAAACAGCCTTAGAGGATGTGAATGCAAGCCACTTACTTGAGCACTCAATGCATGACCTCTCCGGTGGCGAAACACAACGTGTTATGTTGGCACGGGCGTTATTACAAGATCCCGAGTTGTTAGTGCTAGATGAGCCTGTTCAAGGGGTCGATATTAATGGTCAAATCGAGCTATACAACCTAATAGGCCACATTCGTAAGCAACGCGGCTGTGGCGTTTTGATGATTTCTCATGACCTCCACTTAGTCATGTCGTCTACCGATCACGTCATTTGTCTAAACCGACACGTGTGCTGCTCTGGCAACCCCGAGCATGTGAGTAATGACCCTTCTTTTCGTGAGATGTTTGGTCAACGTGGGGCGGATAGTTTGGCCTTGTATAGTCACCATCATAATCATCAACATGATACGCACGGTGATGTTATTGCTGACCACCCTCACACCGGCGACTGCAAACACTAAGACAGCGATTAGCGACTAAAAGGTAAACACAAACCATGTATGATTTTTTGCTCTATGCCATTTTAGGTGGTCTAGGCGTGGCTATTTTAGCAGGCCCATTAGGTGCCTTTGTTGTATGGCGGCGCATGGCCTACTTTGGCGACAGCTTAGCTCATTCGGCGCTTCTGGGTGTGGCTTTAGGTATCTTGCTAAAAGTAGATTTGAATTTGGCCGTTATATCCTGTTGCCTCGTGTTAGCTTTAGTGCTGGTTGTACTGCAACGCCAGCGTCAAATTGCTACCGATACCCTACTCGGTATTATGGCTCACAGCACATTATCGTTAGGGCTAGTTACCGTGTCATTTATAGACGGGGCTAGACTCGATCTAATGGAGTATCTATTTGGCGATCTGTTAGCTATTTCACCCGCGGACCTGCGATGGATTTTATTTGGAGGCATACTTATATTGGTCACAGTATGGCGCTGCTGGGAATCACTGCTCGCCATCACTATTAATGAAGAGTTAGCCCATGTTGAGGGGGTCAATGTCGGTAGAACCAAACTCATCTTGATGGTTTTGATCGCCATTGTTATTGCTGTTGCCATGAAAATTGTTGGTATTTTACTCATTACCTCGCTCATGGTTATACCCGCGGCGACCGCTCGCCGTCTTGCCTCCACCCCAGAACAAATGGCTGTCCTTGCTTCGGTTATTGGCTGCATGGCCGTTCTGGCAGGCATTTGGGCCTCATGGACATTTGATACGCCAGCAGGTCCATCGGTCGTTGTAGCCGCCTTGTGCGCCTTTATCAGTGTGTATTTACTTCCGAAGCGGCTAACGGTTTAAGCATGGGGCTGGCAGACTACAAACCAACTCGGCACGATCATCGAACCATCTGGGCTCTGGCGTGGCCGATGATCCTTTCGAACATCACTGTTCCGTTAGTCGGCCTAGTTGATACCGCCGTTATTGGCCACCTATCGGATAGTCGCCACTTAGGTGCAGTAGCTGTTGGCAGTATGTTTTTCTCTGTTATCTATTGGGCATTTGGCTTTTTGCGCATGGGAACATCCGGCCTAACCGCGCAAGCCGTAGGTGCACAACGCCCTAACCAAAATAGGACACTACTCGCGCAGTCCTTAGTGATGGGCTGTGTGATTGGATGTGCGCTTATACTCTTTCAATACCCATTGATAGAAGCCGCGCTCTATTGGATAGAAGCAACACCAGCCGTCACCGACGCCGCGCGCACCTATACACAAACTCGTATTTACAGTGCCCCTGCCGTCCTTTGTAATTTTGCGCTGCTAGGCTGGTTTGTTGGCAACCAAAATACGCGGATTCCTCTAATTTTGTTAATCACGACCAATCTACTCAACATGATTATGGATGTGATTGCCGTCTATTACTTTGGCCTAGCGTCTCAAGGTGTGGCTTTGGCCAGCGTTATCGCTGAATACGGCAGTTTAGCCCTCGGGTTATGGTTTTGTCGTCGGTTGCTGGCGCGTATGGGTGGGGAATTACTAACGAGCAGCCTAAAGCACTTAAGCCACTACACCGAGCTGATTAAGGTAAACCGCTACCTGTTTGTGCGCACATTAGCCATACTCTTCTCATTGGCCTTTTTTACGGCACAAGGTGCCAGACAAGGAACAGACATATTGTCTGCCAATGCAGTGTTGCTCAACTTTGTTTTGATTATCTCCAATGGCCTTGATGGATTTGCTCATGCCACCGAGGCGATTACAGGCAAACGCATTGGGCAACGCGACCTATCCGGCTTCTACCGCAATTTAATAGCGGCTGCTTGCTGGTCACTAGTCACGGCGGTGCTATTCACTATTTTCTTTTGGAGTGCTGGGCAACACATCATCCATTTGCTCACATCAATTGAGAGTGTCCGTACGCAAGCGACTCTTTATCTTCCATGGTTAATTGCGTTACCGCTATTGGGTGTATGGAGCTTCTTGTTAGATGGTCTCTTTATCGGGGCAACCCAAGTAAAAGCGATGCAAAACACCATGCTGGTTTCTGTATTCTTAGTTTTTTTACCTGTGTGGTGGCTATCCCAACCTTGGGGTAATCATGGCCTTTGGTTCGCTTTCCTGTCGTTGTTTGTCGCACGAGCCTTAACTGGTGGCTTTGTATTTTGGCGCCTCAGCCGAACCGGTTCGTGGTTATCAGCCATGTCACATTAACCACCATCAACAAAAACGCCAGTCAAAATGACTGGCGTTTAAAAGTAAAAAGCTGTTTATAAGCTAAAACGCTTAACCTCTGACTCCACCTGACGAATTAATTCTCGTAGTTCAGACGCCTGTTTAGCTGCCTGTTCACCTTCACGCGCCATATCCGTCGCCACATCGCTAATTGCCGATGTATTGCGGTTAATTTCTTCGGTCACTGACGTTTGCTCTTCCGCAGCCGAGGCTATTTGCGTAGATTTATCAGATATATTCGAGATGGCCGTAATGATTTGTTCCAGGCTCTGATGTGCTTCATCCGCATCATGCACGCTTTTTTGAGCCATTTCTTGACCGCGGCTCATCGTTTTAACCGCCAACTGCGTCGTTTTTTGCAGTGT
Source organism: Neptunomonas phycophila (assembly GCF_001922575.1). Taxonomy (NCBI): domain Bacteria; kingdom Pseudomonadati; phylum Pseudomonadota; class Gammaproteobacteria; order Oceanospirillales; family Oceanospirillaceae; genus Neptunomonas; species Neptunomonas phycophila. The sequence goes on from NZ_MRCI01000001.1 coordinate 2,823,148, forward strand.
ATCAATCATTGTTTGGATTTCTCCGGTAGACGCATGCGTGCGTTGTGATAACACACGTACTTCATCGGCAACTACGGCAAAACCACGCCCTTGATCACCCGCCCGTGCCGCTTCAATCGCAGCATTCAGCGCTAGTAAGTTTGTTTGTTCTGCTATCCCACTAATGGTATTTAAGATACCGCTTATATGCTCAGCATGCTTTTCTAAATCCCCAATAACAGAGGTAGCTGATTCAACTTCAGATGCTAACGTAGCAATTGACTGCTGACTTGTCTCAACTTGCTTTTGGCCGCCCGAGCTCAGCGCAACTGACTCTTGAGCAGACACCGCTGCCATTTCAGCATTACCGGCAATTTCTTGTGTTGCCATAGCCATTTGCGTGATGGCCGTGGCTACCATATTAATTTCGTCTTGCTGCTCCTGAATACGTTCGCTTCGCTTATGCGCTGACGCGGCGAACTGATCGGCCGACTGTGCCAAACTGATAGACGTATTATTCAACCGGCTAACAATACCGTGTAAGCGCTCAACAAATCGATTGAAGCCATCAGCTAATACTCCTATTTCATCTCGACTATCAACCGCGATGCGCACCGTTAAATCGCCCTCACCTTCAGCAATATCTGCCAAGGCTCGGCTCACCTTTTCTAAGTTTTTGAACATAACTTTGAAGAAAAAGACTAAAACAAGTGCCAATACAATAATCAGCAGCATACCAATAACGGATTGCTTAATAAGTAACGCATTAACAGGCGCTAGTAACGCCTTCTTGTCCATTACAAAAATTAAGGCCCAGTTGGTATTAGGAATCGCCTTGGCGTACACAAAACGTTCGGCCTCGTCTAGGGTCGCATCAAACAAACGATCTTGATTAATCATTTCAGCCAAACCGTCTTTAGAAAAACGAGGGCTAAGCTCAGCAACCGACTTGGTTTGTAGCTCTGCTTCAGGATGCGCGATAATTTGATCACTTAAATCCACTAAAATGGCATAACCATTCCCCGGTACATCCAGCTCTTGAACCTGCTTAGTTAATTGACTCAGTGTGACATTCGCGCCAACAGAACCCACCATCTTTCCGTTCTCACGTACGGGTTCAGCTAGAGTCACCACTAAGGCCTGTAACGTTTTACTGACATACGGTTTTGTAATAATTGCGCTATCTTCAGCTTGGGCTTGCTTGTACCAGCCACGCTGTCGAGGATCATAACTACCGTTGTTCTGGTCCAGTGCGGGGTCTTGGCGGAACATTTCACCCTGGGCATTACCATAGTAAGTCAGCGCAAAACCGCCGCTCTCATGTGCTTGTCGAATAAGTGTGTACTTATCCACAGATGGGTTGCGCTCAATGGCACCTTTAAGCGCCGTCATAGCGCGTTGGCGATCTGTCATCCATTGGCCAACACCTTCTCCATAGGCACCGGCAAAATGCTGAACATCTCTCAGCAAATTAACGAGCATGCGATCACGCAGGACACTATTAGTTTCCAGCACCAGAAAGGTAACGATAAGCACAGCGGATATTAGGCTAACGCCTAATAATCGAGTTCGTAGAGAAAGCGACATGTGTAACCTCTGCCAGCAAAGATAAAGGAGTACTTGGAGAAGTTTCCAAGGGTCTTCCCTTACCTATCGGCCGAGGCTACAACTAAATGAGGAAAAAACAGTTATTTACAAACCAGATAATAAGTAAATACCCACACCGGCGATACCCGCTCCACAATATCGAACAAGCGCCCTGCCTTGCTTGAGCTGCTTAAACAATTGCACCATAAATACGCCCACCAAATGGATAACGCCTGTACCTGCTGCAAAACCTAGTGCATATAAAACAGGTTGCGCAATTGATGGCATCTCTTGACCATGGGCATAGCCATGGAAAACCGCAAAAAAGCTAACCCCCACCATTACCAGCACAGTGGGTAATCGTCGTCCAAATGCAATTGCCACACCGAGGACTAGTACTGAGAGAGATATACCTAACTCAATTGAAAATAATGGTATTCCCATCATCCCCATAACACCGCCAACTAACATCACAACCACAAAGGTCAGGGGTACAGACCATAATGCTCTGCCTCCCATTTGCGCACTTAGCATACCAACACTCAGCATTGCCAAAAGATGATCCAACCCCAAAACCGGATGGCTAAAACCAGCCGAGAAGCCCGTTCCTCCCATATCACTATGAGCCAGCGCCATTGCTGGGGTGAAAAAAGCAATGAGTAATGTCATTAGAGCTAAGGATAAGCGAGGGAACATAAATATTTTCATCCAACAATTAATGTAAACGATTATCAGTCAACATTAACCAACCACTTCACATTAGTCCAGCGAGAATTGAGCGCCAGCAGCCGAGCAGGCAGAAAAGGCGGTACAGCTTGTCTCATGATCATTCACCATACCGACCGCCTGCATAAAGGCATAACAAATTGTTGGGCCGACGAATCGCATACCTAACTTTTTGAGGGCTTTTGACATGGCTTTAGACTGCTCAGTTTCAGCAGGTATATCACGGTAATCGGTAACGTGATTCTGACGCGGCTGATAATCAACAAACTGCCAGATAAACTGAGCAAAACTCCCGTGCTCTTGTTGGATTTGTAGAAAGATACGGGCGTTCTCGATGGAGGATTCTACCTTTCGGCGATTTCGAATAATGGCGGGATCAAGCAGCATTGCCTCAGCTGTTTCGGTAGAAATACGCGCTACTTTTTCGGGATCAAAATCAAAGTAGTGACGCCGATAACCTTCGCGTTTTTCTAAAACAGTGCGCCAGCTAAGGCCAGCTTGAGCCGCTTCGAGTATAAGAAACTCAAATAAAACACGGTCATCCTTTTGAGGTCGCCCCCACTCTTGATCATGGTAAACCGTCTCAAGCTCAGTTACACCCGTAGCCCAAAAACAACGCTGGCACATCACAATATCCTTATTGCCTAAGCAGCTGTCGCCACTCATCAAAAACTAGTGTTTGGTTCCCGGATTGGGGTTATTCACAAACTGTATAACTTGTGTATCTGGCGTATCTTCTTTTTGCTGGTTAACTCGTGTGGCCAGTTCCTGAGCTGGTTCAGGTGTACCATCTAAGTTTTGCCCATCGACATAATCACATCGAACACACTCACGATACTCGCGAATCTCATTTCGATACACGCGAATGGTGTCCATTTCGCCACAGCGTGGGCATACAGCACCTGCAACAAATCGTTTAACTACTTTACCCGCGTTTTCAGCGCTCATGACTACCTCAATACCGTCCGAGTGACCAGCACCAGATGCCACTTATATACGTCACACTCTGGTGCTGCTATTAAACCCACAGTTTACTTTATTCCTGAATGACGCAATAGCGCGTCCACTTTAGGCTCTCGTCCTCTAAACCCTACAAATAGCTCCATAGGCTCTTTAGAACCGCCTTGTTCCAGAATAGTCGAACGGAATTTTTCGCCTGAGGCTTTATCAAAAATACCCTTTTCTTCAAACAAAGAAAATGCATCAGCCGATAACACTTCTGCCCACTTATAGCTGTAGTAACCAGCCGCATAACCGCCTGCAAATATGTGCGAAAAGCTATGCTGGAAACGGTTAAATTCCGGAGGAGTAATGGCTGATACCCGTTCACGCACATCATTTAGCAAGCGCTGGATGTCTGTTTTGCCTGCTTCGTATTCAAGATGTAGTTGGAAATCAAAAATAGAAAATTCTAGCTGACGCACCATGAAAAGTGCCGACTGGAAATTCTTGGCTTTTAGCATTTTGTCCAGCAAATCTTGGGGTAACGTTTCGCCCGTCTGATAATGACCAGAAATGATGGCAAGCGCTTCAGGTTCCCAACACCAGTTCTCCATGAATTGGCTCGGCAATTCTACGGCATCCCATGCCACCCCACTAATGCCAGAAACATCAGCGTACTCAACCTGCGTTAGCATGTGGTGTAATCCATGGCCAAACTCGTGGAATAGCGTCGTTACTTCGCCATGCGTCAGCAACGCCGGGTCATCTCCAACAGGGCCATTGAAGTTACAAACCAAGTACGCCGTCGGTAATTGCAATGCGCCATCCGCTAAACGACGACGGGTACGGCATACATCCATCCAAGCACCGCCGCGTTTGTTAGCTCGTGCAAAAGGATCCAAATAGAAACGGGCGATAATCTCATCGTTACGTTTCACTTCGAATAAGCGCGCATCCTTATGCCAAGTATCAAACTCGCTCACTTCGTCAATGGTGATGTCGAATAAACGGCCTGCAATGTCGAACATACCCGCCAAGACTTTAGGAAACGGGAAATAAGGACGGAGCATTTCCTGAGAGATAGCGTAATGTGCCTGCTTCATTTTTTCGGAATAATAAGACACATCCCACGATTCAACCTCATCAGCACCGTACTCTGACTGAGCAAATTCACATAGTGCTTTGTATTCTTCACGAGCCACATCGACACTTTTATCGGCAAGGTCATATAAAAATTGCAACACTTGCTCGGGTGTTTCTGCCATTTTGGTGGCCAACGAATAATGAGCGTAGCTTTCAAACCCTAGCAGCTGCGATACTTCCTTACGTAGCGCCAAAATCTCAGTCATGATCTCTGAGTTATCCCACTTACCAGCATTTGGGCCTACCTCGGACGCACGCGTGGCATAAGCTTCATACACTTCTGCGCGTAAAGCGCGATCATCACAATGTGTTATGACGGGAAAGTACGATGGGAACTCCAAGGTCAACAAATAGCCATCTAACCCTTTCGCTTCAGCGGCTTGCTTGGCTGCCGCCAATGCCATGTCGGGCATACCGGCCAACTGCTCTTTGTCCGTAATCAGCTTTTCCCAGCCTTGTGTCGCATCCATCACATTTTCAGAGAACTTAGTCGTTAGCTCTGACAAACGGTTTTGTATCTCGGCGTAGCGTTTTTTATCGGCATCAGCCAACGCTATACCCGATAACTCAAAATCACGCAGATTATTCTCAACTACTTTTTGCTGTACAGCATTCAATTGCCCCGCTTGTTTAGCCACTTGCTCATAGGCTTTAAACATACCCTCATGCTGGCCCATCTCTGTCCAGTACTCGGATAAAATTGGCAAACAAGCATTATAAGCTTCACGGAGTTCATCACTATTAACCACGCTGTTCATATGCGAAATCGGCGACCACACTTTGCTCAAGCGATCTCCCATCTCATCCAAAGGGGCGATAACACTATCCCAATCGGCCGATTCAGGGTGAGCAGTTAAGCGGGCAACGGTTTCTCTATTTTGCTTCAACAAAGACTCGATAGCAGGCTTAATATCGGCCGGTTTAATCTGGCTGAATGGTGGGAGTAGCGCCTCGTTTAACAGTGGATTGCTCATGCTAAAATTCCTTCAAATATGTGAGAGCCTTTCGCTATACGTCTAAGCAGCGTTTTATGATCTTTAGTATACAATGGGGACGTATCAGAGCATTGCAAGATTAATACAACTGATGGCAGTTAGTAGAACAACGACACAGAGGAGTGCTGCATGAAAATTCGTCCCTTCCAAGGTAAAACGCCTCAATTGGGCGACAAGGTTTTTATTGACCCCTCCGCTATTGTTATTGGCGATGTGGAGATCGGGGATAATAGCTCTGTTTGGCCGCTCACTGTTATCCGCGGTGACATGCATCGTATTCGTATCGGCCACTCAACCAGTATTCAAGATGGCTCCGTATTGCACATTACCCATGCAGGGCCTTTCAACCCTGACGGTTATCCACTCACCATCGGTAATCATGTAACCGTAGGACATCAGGCGACATTGCACGGCTGCACAATAGGCGACCGAGTGCTAGTTGGCATGGGGACTATGGTGATGGACGGAGCTATAGTTGAGTCCGATGTTGTAATTGGCGGCGGCAGTTTAGTACCGCCGGGAAAAACACTCGAGAGCGGTTATTTATATGTCGGTCGCCCCGCTAAAAAAGTACGCCCCCTCACTGAAAAAGAAATGAGCTTCTTTACTTATACAGCTGGTAACTATGTGAAGTTAAAGGACCAGCACCTGATGGAGTTTTGGGCTGAATAGCGCCAGGACACCGATCACTCGTTCATAATTTTTCGCATGGCCTTCTTTTCTATTTGCCGAACTCGCTCAATGCTCAAATATAGCTGTTCGGCGACCTCTTTTAAGGTAAATTCCTTTTTATAACCAACCCCATAGCGCATAAGAATCACTTGTTTTTCACGGGGATTAAGCTCGGCCAAAGCGGCTTCTATTTGTTGTTTTTGTTGCTGTTCTTCATATAAGGCAGCGCTGTTTTGATACTTATCAGGGATTTCAATACCTAAGGTTAGATCTTCATCGCTGGCCCCGGATGTGTTGATGGGCACACTGAAGTTAGGGAAACTCTCAATACGTTCCAGCTGCGATAGAGGGATACCCGTTAGCTCACTCAGGACAGCTAGATTTGGCTTACGGCCTTCTTTTTGAATATAAGCATTGCGAACTTCGCGGATAATGCTCATTTTTTCTTGTAAATAACCCGGACGTGAAATGAGTGGATATTTCCGCTGAATCGCACTTTTCACATTATTCTGAATAGTCAGCAACGCATACGTAGAAAAGCGATACCCTTTTGTGAAGTTAAAACGATCCGACGCTTTGATTAAACCAATATTGCCCTCTTGAATCAGATCATTATAAGGAACGCCCACACTATTGAATTTGGCCGCAACAGAAAACACTAAGCGCAGGTTTGATTCAACCAATTGATTACGTAACCGTGCATAGCGGCGTAGCTGCTTACGCAGGGATGGGCTGGCTTGCATATCATCATCAATTAAGTCCACTAAATAAGAGCGGCTAATGGATAGCATATTGAGTAAAGCGGCAAGGTTGTGTTTTGCATTAGTCGCTTCATCTGAGTCCTCTTGATTCATAAATCGCGTCACGCGAATCAAATCAATAACACTACTAATCAAATTTTCTATAAACGCTGGCTCGTGTGACATAGCCCAACGTTTAGAGACACTACCGTCCTTATTCTGATAACCAAAAAGGTAATCCGTCATTAGTTGTTCAAGCTTATCTAATCCAGCCTCGCTACTAATTAAATGGAATACCAAATTGGATATAGTTTCATTGATTTCTCGGCCTAACTGACGCTCATCTTCAGCTTTGAGCAGGCCGTGGCGGCCCACTTGTAAGCGATAAATATCAATAGACTGGGTAGCATCAACCGCCTGCGCTCCCAAATCAATGTCATTTGCTATAAAACGAGTATCTAACATACTAACCGCCTCAGTCATTGCTAACATGGCAAGATTTGTTCGTACTTTTGATAGATTTGTATACGGCTAATGGTATTTTTTGGATGCCTGCATGCTAAGTAGCTGGCCGACAACGAGGGAAGGTATTATCTTTTTATGCTAATAATTGAAGCTTACACATCGAGCTATTGTACTAAATGGACATTTACGAATAGCACACAGTTGGCAACTGCAAAACATCCTGCCATGATGCGTATGCAACTGATTCTTCGGTCTTTATCTAAAAGTACTAACACTCATTTTTACACAACGTATTACAAGGATTCATAGATGTCATCGACAAAACAACGCCTAGTCGCCTCCCTCGTTTTAAGTGCTGCTGTATCAATGAGCCACATGGCTGTCGCTGCTGACTGCGAATCAGTGCGGTTTTCAGATGTTGGCTGGACAGACATTACAGCAACGACGGCGCTAACCAGTGAAGTGCTGACCGCTCTAGGTTACAAACCGAGTACGCAGATGCTCTCTGTTCCGGTCACCTACAAATCATTGGCTAATGGTGATATCGATATTTTTCTTGGTAACTGGATGCCTACCATGGAAGCGGATATTGCCGCTTACCGTGAAGCTGGTACCGTTGAAACAGTAAAAGTGAATTTAGAAGGCGCCAAATATACGTTAGCCGTTTCAAAAGCCGCCTACGATGGTGGTGTGAAAGACTTTGCCGACCTGATCACTTATAAAGACCAATTTAGAAGCCGTATCTACGGTATTGAACCCGGCAATGACGGTAACCGTTTAATTCAAGACATGATCGATACTGATGCTTTTGGCCTAGCTGATTTCACGCTGGTCGAGTCCAGTGAAGCAGGTATGTTGTCGCAAGTGAAACGCTCAACTAAACGCGATCAGTGGGTTGCCTTCCTAGGGTGGGCACCGCATCCAATGAACGCTAATTTTGAAATAGAGTACCTCACTGGAGGCGACGACTACTTTGGCCCTAACTTTGGCGGTGCTAGTGTTTACACCAACGTACGCAAAGGCTACGTCAACGAATGTAAAAACGTTGGCAAGCTGCTAAACAACCTCACCTTCACATTACCTATGGAAAACGAGGTGATGGGTGCCATTTTAGATGACGGCCTAAAGCCTGAAGAAGCCGCCAAAGCATGGCTGCAAACAAACCCAGAAGTCCTCAACGACTGGCTTAATGGCGTAACAACACTGGATGGAGAAGCGGCTTTACCAGCGGCTAAACGTTACTTCAACCTGTAATGGATTAGCTCACATTCGGGGCCCGTCGACGGCTGGCCTCGAATATTCCTAACGATTGCCCGTACGGTTAGTTATCTGTCGCCATAAATTGTTTAAAGGCGGCCCCCAAGGCCGACATCGGTGCCGTCCCATGATCGGCGCCAGTAAACACCGTCATAGACGGGTGCACCGCTACCTGACTCAATGCATCTTGTAGCGTTAACAGATCCGCTTCCATAAAAGGCTTTTCTTCAGAGCCTACACTTAAGTACAGAGTCTTCTTATTCCATGATTGCGCGGCTTTAGCGTTGGTCTTTATAGTCTCTTGAAAACGGTGTAATACATAATGATCATTCCACCACAGTGATGGGCTACTGGCATAGTAATGGCTAAAGTGATTAGGCGTGCTCAACAGCGTGTTCAGTGTATACAACCCACCTAAGGAGTGCCCAAATAAACCCTGTCGTTTTTTATCAACAATGTAGTGAGAGGCAACCCAAGGTTTAATGGTCTCCTCTAGAAATACACCTAATGCATCCGAGCCACCATAACGGTAATTTGAATCCATGTGTTTAAGCGGTGATGCCGGTGGCTTATCCGTTGGAGGCGTTAGGTCATACCAGCGCTGCGCTATATTAAATGGCGTATCAATCGGATACCCAATAGCGACAATGATAACGGGAAAGCGCCCTTTATTCGGATTATCCAACAACCGGTTCAATCCTGTCGCTATCGTAAAAAAAGCATTCCCATCTAATAAATACATCACCGGATAACCTTGTGCAGGCGCTGGTGAAGTAGGCTCATAGATAAAAACCCGGCGCATTAGATCCGTATTAGCATCATAAAAGTCTAATTGCTTTGTGCCAGGTAATACGACGGGATCAACGACACCCACTTGACGCGTCGCTTGCTGTAAATGATGGATGTTGTCAGGCTTCATTGATACTTGCTCAGCTGAAATCGGTGAAGAGATTGCCAAAGTTAGATGGGTTAGCAGTCCTATACCGCATAAAGTTGAGTAAATGGCACGCATGCTATTCCTATTGAAAATGGCTTGGTTATTTCATTAATAAATCAGTTAATGCATAGCGATGCGCATCGGTTGGACACACACCAAACTGGCGTTTAAATGCCGTCGCAAAGTTTGCCGTATGGCTGTAACCAGCTAATAATGCGGCATCGCTAATCGATACCCCTTCTTGCTGCAACGCTTTGCAGGCATTGATGAGTCGCCGCTGCCGCAAAAAGTGGGTGAGACTAGAACCCAAGCATTGATGGGCGTAACGCTGTAAAGTTGCCGCACTCATCCCTAAAACTTGGCTAATTTGCTCTAACGTTAGCGCATCGGCCTCGCCGCTTAATAGGAAGTCCATAAACTGCTGGCTCCGACGAGAAACGACTTTGGCGGTACCCTGGGCAAGGGGAGCTTGTTGCCAATTTTCGATAATGTGCGCCGCTAACGTAAGCGCAAACCCTTCCCTACTTAAGCGTGATGCCGCACCAGCATCTAACTGGTTGAACAGTTGAGAGGCCTGCTGCACTACAAACTCTGGTAGTTTAATTTGTTGTGCTGCCAGATGATGAGTGGCACGCCGCATTGCCTGCGAATCAAATCCCTGCTTAGCCAACCAAGACTCCGACATAGCGATGTTCACGGCTTGTCGATATTCCCCTTTACGAGACGCCAACGTGCAGCCATCAGCTTCCGTCAAGGCGGTAACATGAGCTTTGCTAGTATCGGCATGCATGTGCAACGACTTCTTACCATACGTGAGGTGCGTTTCTCCCGCGAACAGCAACGACACACGCAGCCCGGGATCAATCTGGGCAGTAAAACTAAAATCGTTCACCGCACGCGCATCTACTTTATGAAGCACCAAACCGGGTTGTAACTCTTGCGTTAACAAAGACCCCTGCACCACAGGTAAAGAGCCTTCTATCCGAGATGCCTTTTTAGGCGTAAATATTCGGTAATTGCGAACATTGATCGCATGTTTAATCAGGTACTGTTGGTCAAGTGTCTGGTTAATCGGTTGCATAGATAGCCCCTACGTTATCGGGATTTATGAATAGAAGTACAGCATCAGCAGCGAACTTGATTGCCCCGCAAAGCAAGCTGATTGCTTCGCAAACACATCGTCAATGCATGTATGAAATAATGCGAAGACTAACACCCAAATGCAATAGATTATCATTTTTATTATCATGTACGATCTATTGATGTCCAATGACTTCAACAAAGATGAGAAAACAATGCTTGGTGCAATGACAATGAAGAACACCCCTCTAAAGCTCGGTCACTATTCAAAACCCCATCGTTTACCCGCTTACTCCGTCATCATGATCACGGCATTGAGCTTTGCGCCTTTTTCCCGTCATGCATTAGCAGAAGCCGTTGAAACGGCACCCACCATTCGGCTACAAACCCTAACGGTGGAAGGTAATGCGCTTTATGAAATGCCTGCCAGCGAATCAACCCAAGGCTACAGCGTAGACTCCGCTACTGTCGGCACAAAAACGCCAGCGGCATTGCGCGACATACCCCAGTCAATCACCGTGTTGACTAACGACTACATAGAAGACCGTGGATTTATCAACCTAGATGATGCCGCAAAATATACACCTGGGTTACGCACGCTGAGCAATGACAGCGGACGCTCATCAATTTTCTCTCGTGGTTACGAATACGATGAGTACAACATTGACGGGCTGCCTGCGCCAATGCAAAGCATTAACGGCACTTTGCCTTCATTGTCCGCTTTCGACCGGGTCGAAATCATGCGGGGACCGTCGGGTTTATTTAACAGCACGAGCGAATTAGGCGGCATTATCAACTTAGTCCGCAAACGCCCAACTTACGATACCCAAGGCAGTTTGAGTGCTAGCTACGGAAGTTGGGGAAGGTACAACCTAGAAGCAGACGTGGCGGGCGCACTGAACACCTCTGAAAGTGTACGCGGGCGCTTGGTCGCCTCTCAAACCGATAACCAGAACGAAATAGATCAAAATACAAATGATGATCAGAGCTTTTATGGCACGCTTGATATTGATTTGGACGAAAGCACCTTGCTTTCGATCGGCGCTTTGCATCAAACCAAATCAATCACACCGGCTAACGGCTTCCCAGCTTACTCTGATGGCACTTTGATTGACTGGGATAGATCGACCTTTTTAGGCTCTGATTGGAATGATTTTGATGCTGAAACAACGGATCTGTTTTTTGATTTAACTCATCAGTTTGATAACGGAGGTTATGGTCGGGTGGCCGTTCGTTCCTCTAAACGAGACACAGAGTACTACTATACATACACAGGTAGCGCGATAGACAGCGACGGAAATACCCGCCTTAGCTCAACTCAACGCGATTACTCTCAAACCACGCTATCGGCCGATGCAAGTTACAGTCAGCCATTCTCTGCTATGGGTCAAGTGAACGAATTTGTCGTCGGCACCGACTACAAAAATTATGATACCGATTATCGTAATGGTGCTTCTAGTTTGGGTACGATTAATATCAATAGCTTTGATAGTAGTGATGTTGCCTACACCGCGCCCACTTACAGCACACGGGTAGAAAGTGAAGAGCAAGAAATAGGGCTTTACGGAAAGGTTACCCTGCGTCCAACCGAGCGCTTAGCCTTAATCTCTGGTGGTCGTTTCAGTTGGTATGACTTAGATAACAGCACAACCACGCTCTCATCAGGGACAACGACGCATAGCGACTACAACGATAGCGCTCACTTCACGCCTTATGCCGGAGTAGTCTTTGACATCAACGAAGGACACTCTTTATATGCAAGTTATTCAGAGGTATTCAAACCCCAAACTGATACCGACGAAAATGGCGATATGATTGATCCTCGTGAGGGACAGCAAATCGAGCTCGGAATCAAAGGAAGCTATTTGGGTGGCGATATTAACAGTCGCTTATCAGTATTTCAGCTGACAGATAAAAACCGCTCTGCTACCCCCTATGACAGTGATGGCAACGCTATTACTGATTACTCAGAGGCGACCGGTAAAACTCGGGTAACTGGCTTTGAGGCAGAAGTCAGTGGCAGCATCAACAATTGGGATTTGTTAGCAGGTTATAGCTATATGGATACCGAGAACCTAAGCGGTGACGATAACAGTTTATTCATGCTGATGCCCCGACACACACTGTCACTCTGGTCTACCTATAACCTGACCCACGGGCAACTAAACGGCCTAAGTTTAGGCGCGGGAGTAACGGGAATGAGTGAGTTTTATTTAGAACGTGCGGGAACACGCCTGACCGCTCCAGGCTACGCCGTGGTAGACGCAAAAGTAGGTTACGAGGTGAATGACCAATTATCTCTTTCACTCAACATCAACAACCTGTTTGACCGTAAGTATTACTCGCGTGTGGGTTCTGTGGCCACTTTTAACTTCTACGGCCCCTCAAGAAATGTTATGGCAGGTCTAGCCTATCAATTTTAATTATTGAGCTCCCCTCAATACGCAAGCCGGGCACTGGTTTAACCAGCCCGGCTTTTTTAAGATCATCGCCATTTATCCGGTTTTGAACCGCGACACGTTGGTCTCTAACTGACCGGCCAACCTGTTGATACTCGCACTGTTTTCTGACGTTGTATTCACCTGTTGACGGCTCTTAGTCAATAGTTGCTCAAGTGTTTGCATACTTTTCGCAATCCCACTAGCCTGCGTCGCTTGCTCATCCGTCGTGTGTGTGACTTGACCTATCAAACTTGTCGCATGTTTCACTTGCTCATTTGTATTAGTTACCGATGCACCTAATTGCTGAATTTGGCCCAAGCTATTTTGCGTCATATCATTACTTTGCGTCATCATACTTGCCGCTTTCTGCGCATCATTTTGTAGTTTGCCTATGATCACTTTGATCTCTTCGGTTGAATCACGTGTTCTCATGGCAAGCTGACGCACCTCGTCAGCCACGACAGCAAAACCACGACCATGATCCCCTGCTCGTGCCGCTTCAATGGCTGCATTTAACGCTAACAAGTTTGTTTGTTCGGCAATACCGTTAATCACTTGCAAGACTTCAGCAATTTTATCGCTACTTTCGGTTAGCTCACCCATGGTTGATGCTGAACTTTTCATTTGCTCCGCCAAACGGTTTAGCATGTCTGTATTGTCATGCAATAAATGCTGACCTTCACTTGCTTCACTGGCAATAGTATTAGCAATATTCTGCAACTGAGAGGTCTGCTCAGCGATAGCACGAAAGCTATCTGATAGCATTTCGGTTGCGCCCATAACTGCTTCAAATTCGGTTTGTTGACGGGTTAGGCTTTCTTCCCCCTGTACCGCGGCGGTTTGCAATTGAGTAGAAGAGACGCTTAAGTTATTGGTAGTCGCATTAATGCCTGTGCAAATGTTCCTGATCATTTCGACAAAGCTATTGAAGGCCTCCGACAAACGCCCCAGCTCATCTGTGCCTGAATAATGCAGACGCTTGGTTAAATCCCCTTCTCCTTGCGCAATATCTTCCATGGTTTCAACAATGGCCTGAATCGGACGTGTAATTAATCGAGAAATAATCCAAGTAAACACCCCAGCAACCAAGACAATAATGGCGGAGAAGATCAACAACGTGATCACTTCATTAGTAAGGGATTCACTAATCTGCGTACTGGCTTTCCCTAAATCTTGCCAAATGTGATCTTGTTCTCTGGATACAGCACTGATGGCTTGTTCCGTCAGCGGCGCTATTTGATCGTTAAGGATACGCTCTTGCTGCTCAACCAAACTCACAATCATTGCAGCGCTTTTAGCCAAGGTAGTTAAGTTCGTATCCATCGCTTTAATCCACCCGACTTGCTCCGCACGACGCAAGCGTTCTCGCAGATCCATCACGGCGTTTTGTGCACCGTACAACTCCATTTTATAAGCATCAAAATCAGTCCCTGATGGGCTGTTCACAAATGCATTTAAATTAATAATGGCGGCTTGCAAATGGTTACTGACTTGTATTGTCCATTGGATTAATACTTGATCAATCGATGGATCTAACGTGGCGCGGATATTATTACTTAGCTCTAACGTCGCTGGGGCTGTTTGCTCCAGTATAGTACGCAAGCTTTGACGCAGTTGAGTATCATTACTGACAAGCGTATCTAAAAATAAGGTATCCAGCTTGTTGCTGACCATCTCAATGGTCTCGTGCTCGCGCAATAAATCATAACTGGTGTCCGCAAATAACCGCTTAGCCTGTTCGCTTTGCTCGGAATATTCCATGAGCAAATCATCTGAAGGCTGTTTAAGGTAGCGCTCGATTACGTTAGCACGCGTCAAAACATTGGTAGTTAAGGCGCTGGATAACCGAGCGTTCGGCTCTATCACCGTTGAAAAGTGCTGAGCTTTCGCATTGATCCCCTGTAAAGTCCACGTAACAAAAGCACTGTGGATAAGTACCAAAATCAGAATAATTCCCGGCACAAGGCTCAGTTTTACAGCCAAGGGTAAGTTCGATAAGCGAATCATAACGACGACCCCGTCAGTGACAAAAGTAAATCATGGACCAATTGTGCCCGGCTGTATAAATCGTTGAGCGACGCGGTTTTAGGCATTGGGATATTCTTTGCAGCGTTATCAATAGACAGCGATGTTTTCATCCGATGTAAATCGGCTAGCAAGGTTCTGGCGGTGTCATAAATATCAGCCATACCCAACTCCCCACTTCGCAAGGCGCCCGGTGCAATGGCTTCTGTACCCAGCTGGCGCTGAAGCCGGCCCAACAGGTGCATATCTTGATATAGGGTTAACATCACATCCCGCGGTGTTTTAGCGCTAGCCTCTCCTAACGAAACGCTCGGTATTGTTAATTGCGTTTGAGTAGCAATTAAGCGCACTTGTGCCTCTATCATATTCAATTGATGAAGCGTTTCTATTGCGTTTGGTGGCGGCACAAGGGCGGCTAACCGATAGGACAGTAGCCATAAATCCCTGAATGCTTCATTTGCATTTTTGCCTAGCGGTCGTTCTTGTTCAAAGCCCTGCGGATTGATTTGCGCATTACGCAAAGCGCTGTCCATCACGTCATTAATATCTGACAACAAATTTAATACATTAGTAGGCCGCAAAATGGAGTTAGGCAGCCCTTTATCTGGAAGCGAGTTATCATCACTTAAACGACGGGTTTGATCGTAAATATCCAGCGATTTAGCATATAAATGGATAGGCAACTTACCCGAGAAAATGGGCGCATCTATATCCGTTATCGTTATCTTTTTAGCGTTCGCTAACGCCAGTACCTTCTGGTTAAGCGTGTTGCTCATCTGAAAAAGATGATTATTATTGACGATCGCCGCCGAAGCCGGCGCCACTTTGAGTGCCATCATCCCTATCAAGCACATTCCTAGCAGGAAATAAGGTTGGCGCAATTCCTTTGCACACCTATTGAGCATCTGATGTATTAGCATAATGTACTTATCGGCTTATTTTTAATTAAGATTAGATTCAGATCACTAAACTGCAAAAAAAATTAGCCTTTAGTACTGCTACCAATGCATCAATGTCGCTTTTAGAACATTTAACTGTATTTAATTAGGGACATTACCTAGCGTATACACCAGCAATAATAGGCGTACCGCTGACGGGGTCTTCAATTAATGTGCATTTAACGCCATATAAGGTCTCAACTAATGCTTGCGTCACGACGTCCGAGGGACACCCTTGAGCAACAATCTCACCCGACTTCATCGCGATAAGGTGATCAGCGTAACGGCAGGCCGATGACAAATCATGCACCACCATCACCACTGTTTTGTTCTCATCTCGGCTAAGAGAACGTATCAACTCAAAAACTTCTATTTGATGTCCTAGATCTAGTGCTGACGTTGGCTCATCAAGCAATAACAGCGGTGTGGCTTGTGCAATAGACATCGCTATCCATGCTCGCTGCCGCTGCCCGCCTGACATCTGATCTAACGGGCGGTGCGCTAAATCACTGATATCAGCAGCGGCAAGAGCGGCTTCAACAATGCGTTGATCGGCATCTGACCATTGGCGCAGCATGCCTTGGTGCGGCTGGCGACCAAAGCGGATCAGCTCAAAAGCCGTCATCCCTTCCGGTGCACTGGCTTCTTGCGGCAATAAAGCTAACTTTTTAGCGACCTCTCTACTGGGTAGACGATTAATGTCATGACCATCGAGCAACACCTGACCTTTATCGGGTTCGCGTAAGCGAGCCAGAGCAGACAGCAGCGTAGACTTGCCACAGCCATTAGGCCCAACAATGGCAGTTACTTTTCCTGGCGGTAACGTAAGTGACAACTGCTCGATGATGACATGATGACGATAACCCACACGGATATTGTCAGCACGTAAAGCCACTTGGTCTTTAGAAGGAGCAACATGCTTGCCATCACTCGGGGATATTTTTCTGTGCATAATCAAGTACTGCTTTATTTGTGATAACTATTAATGAGCGATAGGTGATACAACCAAGCATCAACCGCTAACGACGGTCGGGCCTCAATAAAATCCATAACAGGTAAGGCCCTCCTACTACGGCAGTTATCACCCCAACGGGGATTTCGATAGGCGATAACGCCGTGCGGCCTACCAAGTCTGTCGCCACCATAGTGATCGCACCGACTAAACCGGCATTGATTAGCGGTACCGACTTATAACTATTTAAATAGCGTGCTAGTTCAGGGGCGACGAGTGCGATTAAACCCACAGGCCCAGCCACAGCGACAGCCAAGGCGGTCAGTAGCACGGCGACTATCAGCGTTAGCATACGAGAGCGCTTTAAATGAACACCTAACCCGCAAGCCACCGCTTCACTAAACCGAAGGGTATTTAACTGCCTTGCGAGGTAGCCCATAAGAGGCAAACACACCATGATGCCCACGGCTAGAGCCCAAATGGGACCGTCCGTCCTCGCATTCAAGCTACCGACCGTCCACGGATAAGCCGCATTAGCGCTATCGATATCCGTTCGAGCCAACATTAAGTTAGTTAACGCACCAAATAATGCACCGACACCAATCCCCACAACAATAAAACGATAGCCACGTGCGCCGCTCCCTCCACTTAAACCAAACGACAGGGCAGCGGCCGTAGCCGCGCCGCCCAGCGCTAACATCGGCGGAGCCAAAGAGGTGGGAACGGCCACAATAGAGGCCACCGCAAATGCCGTAGCGCCATCATCTATGCCGATAATACCTGGCGTGGCTAGACGGTTGTGCGCCAAGGTTTGCAACAAACATCCGGATATACCAAACGCAAAACCTGTTAAAAGTCCGGCAACCAGCCTTTGTAAACGTAGCTCCTGCACTAAAAATACGTTCATCGGCTCCCCTACCCCAAATGCAGCTAAGAGCGCCTGCAATGGCGTAAGCGATTGACTACCCGAAGACAGGCTTAGTCCGGTGAGCATTAACAAACAAAGCCATAAGCCGACAGCACTCCACAAGCCGCGCTTGAGTATTAAAAAGCTGTAATCGCGCCAGTGCCAACGATAAAAATCATGCAGTACTGACGGTGAGCATGAGGCCTTAGAACCTAGATTAAAGCTCATAAGCTGGGCATCCTCTGGCTGCGCACAACCGCGACAAGAACCGGCGCGCCAATAATGGCGGTGATCACACCGATTGGCAGCTCATAAGGCCTTACAGCGAGCCGAGATAACACATCAGCCACCAACACTAACGAGGGGCCAAGCAACACAGCCATCCACAATACGCGGCGGATATCAGTACCAACCAAAGCACGCGCTGCAAACGGGACAATCAAACCAATAAATGCAATGGGCCCTGCGGCAGCGGTTGCAGCGCCGACTAGGAAAGCGACCACTATTAACGTCAGCAACCGTGTTAACCGCGGATTGTGACCCAATCCTGTTGCTATTTTTTCGCCCAAAGCCAATGACGCTAGCGGCCTAACCAACACCAACATCACAATCAAAGAGCATAAAATCATCGGCGCGGTCCAAGAGAGAATCTCTGCCGAGCGTCCCCCCAATGCACCGATAATCCAAAAGCGGATCTCATCAGCCGTGCGCTGATCAAATAATAGTAACAGGGTCGTCATAGCCATTAACATCGACGAAAAAGCAGCCCCAGCCAACACTAAACGTACAGGGTCATCACCTACCCCGCGTACCTGAGATACCAACAGTACTAATAGGCACCCTCCCAAGGCACCTGCGACGGCCACCCAAATATGCAACCCGGCGGCACTAGAACCTAAGCTAATAGCCACTACCACAGCAAATGAGGCACCCGCACTCACACCCAACAAACCGGGTTCAGCTAAAGGGTTACGCGTAGCCGCTTGCAGTAAAGATCCAGCAGCCCCCAAAGCAATACCCACGGTAACGCCCAAGAGCGTTCTTACCATGCGCAGCTCAAACACTACAAAATGAGCCTCCTCATCAGCAGCCCCAAACAGCGCCGCTAACGCACGACTTGGTGTTACGTCACCCGCCCCTACCAAAAAGCTAGACAGTGTCGCCAAACATAAAATGATCAGTGCGATTAGGATTGGGACTAACAAGCATCGGCCAGACTCCATAACAAAGCCTGGCCGTATTGGTGTTGCGACAGTCCCTATATCAGGATGTTTGGAAGCTGATCCCGGTTCAGGATCTTTTGAAGCAAAAGGCATGACATACTACTAACAGGAATTATCAACCGCGCCGGCTGACCGGCGCACCCGAAGTGCATCGACCTAAGGCACTAAATGCTCAGCAAGCGTATCGAGAACAGAGTCCGCCGCGATCATACCCGACCCACTCGACCAGATTTGCCCATCAACCGCAACAGCCTTACCATTAACGACGGCTTGGAGACGCTTAAACGCGGGTTGTTCTTTAGCCGTTTCAAGTGCGGCTTGACCATCGCTGTTGAGCGTTGCCAAAAACAACCAATCCCCATCCACTTGGGATAGGTTTTCTAAGCTTAAAATGTCACTGTGAGGTCGCCCTTCAAGCTCACCCGCTATCGCAGGAGATTTCAAACCCACCTCGGCTAAAATCTGGCCAGCAAATAGTTTATCGGACATTACGATAGGGCCTTGTGGATTCCAACGCACTACTGATAACACTGTATTCTCAGGTAGCTTACCCTTGAGTTCAGCCATTCTTTGAGTGATGGCGTCTAACCGTTGCTGGGTTTGCTCTTCACGGTTAAGCGCTTTACCAAAAAACGCGACAGATTCCTTCCACGGAGTGCCAACAGCAATCTCTGGGACAACGGTCGGCGCCATCATACTAAGCTTTTCATAAAGGCTTTTATCTAAATTGCTCGAAGCAATAATTAAATCAGGCTTCACCGCAAAAACAGCCTCCAAATTGGGCTCTCGGATGCTACCTACAATTTTAATATCACCTACACGCTCTTGTAGATACGCTGGTACACCGCTGCCTCCTCGAGTAGCTAAAGTAGCCACAGGCTTAAGACCTAGCGCCAACGCCGTATCCAATGCTTCATCTTCCAGTACAACAACGCGTTGCGGATCGCCAGATAGAGTTACGTCACCAAACTTTGTGGACAAGGTTCGCTCATCATCGGCGTGCACAAGCGATACAGACAACAAAGCGCTAGCCGTTAAGGCAACAATAGAAACAGAACGTATTAAACGTGACACCGGTAACATAGCGATCAATCCTTTTGATAAGAAATAAGGCCCAACAAAACAACGATAAAGATAATGATTCGCATTATGTTACTTAGTTCCACGAAAAACTGCTATGTGCAGGTGCTTTAAAACGCGCAACAAAGCGTTTCGGTTTAGTGAATGTCTATCGCTCCAATGCAAACGAATGAAGCGGGACGTATCTAAGGTTCGGGTAAATACATACTAATCGTTCTTCTCCCTCTGTCGTTTTCGGACATTCTTAAGGCGCTGCGACACATTAGCCTAACCCACCCCACGGCTACCATCGCTCTAATGCGATAGGTACTGCTAACTCTTTCGCTATCGACCGTCTTTACATACCCGCCGAGCGGGCCGTTAGGGAGCTGACACAATGCAGCATTATTCAGGCTTTGGACTGTTAAAACACAGCCTAACCCACCACGAAAACTGGCAACGCCAGTGGCGTAACCCTACGCCCAAGAAAAAATACGACATCATCATCGTGGGTGGCGGCGGCCATGGGCTAGCCACAGCTTATTACCTAGCGAAAGTGCACGGTATTACTAACATTGCCGTGCTCGAAAAAGGCTGGTTAGGTGGCGGCAACACGGCACGTAATACCACCATTGTCCGCTCCAACTACTTGTGGGATGAGTCAGCACGTTTATATGAACACGCCATGAAACTATGGGAAGGCCTGTCTCAGGATCTTAACTACAACGTGATGTTCTCTCAGCGCGGCGTTTACCATACGTGCCATACGTTGCAAGACATGCGCAGCAACGAGCGACTCGTTTACGCCAACGCCTTACAAGGTATTGATAACGAGATGCTAGACGCTGAACAAGTGCAAAAAGAGATCCCTGCGATTGATTGCTCACCGAGTGCGCGCTATCCCATTTTAGGTGCATCTGTACAACGCCGAGGCGGCAACGCCCGCCATGATGCCGTGGCTTGGGGTTATGCCCGTGGCGCGGATGCACTGGGTGTCGACTTAATACAACAGTGCGAAGTGATCGATATGGTGATCGAGAACAACATTGTGAAAGGCGTTAAGACTAAGCAACACGGCGTCATCATGGCTGATCGTGTAGGTTGTGTCACCGCCGGCAACTCAAGCACGCTAGCAAAAATGGCAGGCTTTGATTTACCGTTGGAATCCCACCCCCTACAAGCACTGGTATCTGAACCTATCAAACCGATTATCGATTGCGTGGTTATGTCCAATCATGTGCACGGCTATGTGTCGCAATCAGACAAAGGCGATTTGGTCATTGGTGCCGGTATTGACGGCTACACAGGTTATGGCCAACGCGGGTCATATCCCACTATTGAACATACCATCCAAGCCATTATTGAGATGTTTCCTATTTTCAGCCGGGTACGCATGAACCGACAATGGGGTGGCATTGTAGATACCACGGCAGACGCTTGTCCTATTATCTCAGAAACACCGGTAGGTGGTTTGTTCTTTAACTGCGGCTGGGGCACAGGCGGCTTTAAAGCAACTCCTGGCTCTGGTCATGTGTTTGCAGCCACGTTGGCCGAAGGCAAAGCTCATCCACTGGCCGAACCATTTTCTATGTTCCGCTTCCACAGCGGCAAATTAATTGATGAGCACGGCGCCGCTGGCGTGGCGCACTAACGAGCGGTTAGGAGACAACATATGTTCCATATCTATTGCCCTCATTGTGCGGAATACCGCGAAGAAGATGAGTTTCACGCCAAGGGCCAAGCGCATATTGTACGTCCACTCGACCCAGACACCTGCAGCGATGCCGAGTGGGGAAACTATATGTATTTTCGCCCTAACCCTAAAGGGTTACGCCACGAAATTTGGTACCACAGCGCGGGATGTCGCAAATTTTTTAACATGACACGCGACACCGTAACCTACGAGATTAAAGAGGTGTACTTGATAGGCCAACAGCCTCAGTTCACCGCTGATGCCCTTTAAGGAGCAGCCCCGATGACTCAGAAAAACCGCATCCCGTCCGGTGGCCTAATCAACCGCGCTAAACCGGTTACGTTTACCTACAACGGCAAAAGCTACCCAGGCTTTGAAGGCGATACCATTGCCTCGGCATTGCTGGCTAATGGTGTTGATATTGTAGGCCGTAGCTTCAAATACAGCCGCCCTCGCGGCTTAATAGCGGCTGGCGCTGAAGAGCCCAATGGCATTCTACAAGTAGGAGCCAGCGAAGCAACTCAAGTCCCTAACGTACGTGCCACCCAACAAATGCTGTTTGATGGTTTAGTGTGCGAGTCCACCAACGGCTGGCCAAACGCTAATTTTGATTTGATGGGCGCGATTGGCAAAGTCGGCGGGAAGATGATGCCCCCAGGCTTTTATTACAAAACCTTTATGTTCCCGCAGTCTATGTGGTCAACGTATGAGAAAGTCATTCGTAAAGCAGCCGGTTTTGGACGATCACCATTAGAAACCGACCCCGACACTTACGACCATATCAACCAGCATTGCGATGTCATGATCGCAGGTGCAGGCCCTGCTGGTTTGGCAGCCGCCTTGTTTTCGGCAAATAGCGGTTTGCGCGTCATTATTGCGGATGAGCAAAGCGAATTAGGTGGATCGTTACTCAGCAGCAAAGAGCAAATAAACGGTAAACCCGCGTTAGACTGGGTGCGCGATATAGCCGCCAACTTGTCAGCTCACCCGAACGTGAGCGTGCTGACGCATGCGACGGTGAATGGCTATCACGACCATAACTTCTTAACCATCCACCAGCGCCTCACAGACCACATAAGCGATAAAGCGCCAAATGGTCAGGTACGTCAGCGCATGCATAAGGTCCGTGCGCATCAAGTAATTTTAGCCACCGGTGCGCATGAGCGGCCTCTAGTATATGGCAACAATGACTTACCGGGGTCGATGATTGCTTCTGCCGTTTCAACCTATATTAATCGCTTTGGCGTAGTGCCGGGTGAATCGCTAGTGCTAATGACAACCAATGATTACGCCTATCAAGCGGCTATTGATTGGCACGAGTCCGGTCGCGAGGTTGTTGCTATTGTCGATACTCGCGCAAACCCCGAAGGAGACCGGATCTCTCGTGCGAAGTCGCTAGGCATCAAGGTTATTACCGGATCAGCGGTGATTGATACCCAAGGCAAAAAGCGCGTAACCGGCGTATCAGTAGCGCCCATTAATGCGATGGGCGATAGTGTCACGGGTAAACCTACACAGCTGAGCTGCGACACAGTGGCGTCTTCCGGTGGTTGGAGCCCTGTTATCCACCTATCCTGCCATACAGGTAGCCGCCCGCAATGGCGTGATGACTTAATTGCGTTTGTACCGGGAAAACCAGACCGCTCACAACTCACCGCTGGGGGCATAAACGCAACCTACGCACTCAATGATGTCATCAATGAAGGCTTCAACGCCGCACAAGAAGCGATCTTGGCATGCCAGAAAACACCAGCCGACCGTCCGGTTGTGTCGATTGATTCGGTGGTAGAGGCGGCATCAATGGCGCTATTCCTCGTGCCTCATACAGCAAAGCCTTCTCGTGCACCAAAACAATTTGTTGATTATCAAAATGACGTGACAGCAGCAGGTATCCAACTAGCTGCACGCGAAGGTTTCGAGTCCATCGAGCATGTTAAGCGTTACACGGCGCTAGGGTTTGGCACAGACCAAGGCAAGCTAGGCAATATTAACGGTATGGCCATCACCGCCCAAACACTCGGAAAAACCATCCCTGAAACCGGTACTACGGTCTTCCGCCCAAACTATACGCCCGTTACGTTTGGTGCCATTGCCGGTATGCACTGTAAGTCTCTATTCGACCCGGAACGCTACACTGCCATGCATAGCTGGCACCTAGAACACGGGGCTAAATTTGAGGATGTAGGTAACTGGAAACGCCCGTGGTATTACCCCAAAGCAGGTGAATCCATGCAAGAAGCGCTGAACCGCGAATGCCAAGCAACGCGTAACAGCGTCGGCATTTTAGATGCATCAACTTTGGGCAAAATAGATATCCAAGGCAAAGACGCTCGTGAGTTCTTAGGGCGCGTATATAGTAATGCTTGGGCAAAACTAGCCGTTGGAAAATGCCGGTACGGACTCATGTGTCACGAAGACGGCATGGTCTTTGATGACGGCGTGACATCATGCCTAGGTGAGAACCATTTTTTGATGACCACCACAACAGGCGGAGCGGCGGGAGTCCTCGAATGGCTCGAGCTTTATCACCAAACCGAGTGGCCTGAGCTTGAAGTGTACTTCACATCAGTAACCGATCATTGGGCAACGATGACCATATCAGGGCCAAACTCACGCGCGTTATTGTCTGAACTATGTGACGATATCGATCTCGATAAAGAAGCGTTCAAATTTATGGATTGGCGAGCCGGCACGGTAGCGGGCGTTCCTGCCAGAGTGTTCCGAATCTCGTTTACGGGGGAGCTGTCTTACGAAATTAACGTCCAGGCCAACTTCGGACTACACGTATGGGAAAAACTGTTTGCACAGGGTGCTAAATACAACCTAACACCTTACGGCACTGAAACCATGCATGTTCTGCGTGCTGAGAAAGGCTTTGTGATTGTCGGCCAAGATACAGATGGATCCGTGACACCTCACGACTTAGGTATGAGCTGGTGCGTGTCTGACGGCAAACCATTTAGCTATATTGGTAAACGCGGTATGCACCGTGAGGACAACTTACGCAAAGACCGTAAACAGCTGGTCGGTTTAAAAACTAAAGATCCACACCAAGTCATTCCTGAAGGCGCACAAGCCGTTGCCACGCCAGAGGTAGCAGTACCGATGGAAATGCTAGGCCATGTTAGCTCCAGCTACTACAGCGCAAATTTAGGTCATAGCATCGCTATGGGCTTTATTCGTGATGGCCTCAACAAAATAGGCGATACCGTTTACTACCCTCAGCGCGACGGTTCCGTAATAGAAGCTGAAATTTGCAGTCCAATTTTTCTCGATCCTAAAGGGGAACGCCAGCATGTCTGATCTGAATACACCGCAAGCACCCGCTTCTTATGAACACCACTGCGCAAGCTTGAACCAACAACCTCCCGAAGTTGCTGGGCAATCCCCCTTACATCACGCGGATCTAGCCACCCATGCGTCACAGGGACCTGCTCAGGGGAATGTCATCTTTCGTGAACTCCCTTTGCTGGGGCATCTCACACTCAGAGGGAGCCAAAGTAACACGAGCTTTATGCAGGGCTGTGCGTCAGTGTTAGGTATCCCACTGCCCATTACGCCGTTAAGTATGGTCACTCACCACGATGTCTCTATTCGATGGATCAGCCCTGATGAGTGGCTTGTTATTTTACCAAACAGCCAAGCCTTTGCCGTTGAACAGTCATTACGCGCTTGTATTACGGGCCATTACAGCATTGTTAACGTGAGCGGAGGTCAAACACTGATCGAACTAAGCGGTCCTGACGCTGTTAATGTGCTAAAAAAGAGTATGTCGCTGGACGTACACCCGAGCGTTTTCCCTGTCGGCAAGGTGGCGAGTTCGTTATTTGCAAAAACGACGGCCATCCTCAGCCATACCGAGGACAACTGTTATCAGCTCGTAATACGCCGCAGCTTTTCAGACTACATCTGGCTCTGGATTCAAGCCGCCAGCCAAGAATACGGCTTAGTGGTGCGGACGTAATCCGCACCCCAATGAGGACACAGCATGCCTAAACTGACGAATGATTGGATTTTTACTGCCCACTGCCCAAGCCTTATTGGAACCGTAGATGTTGTGACGCGCTTTATGGCAGACAGCGGAAATTACATTGATGAAATTCATTCTTTTGATGATCGCGTCTCAGGGCAATTTTTTATACGCATCGAATTTCACCCACAGGACGAAACCTTTACTGAAACAGGCTTCAATGACGCCTTCGCTGAGCGAGCCAAACCATTCGGCATGACATGGTCACTAACTCCGCCAGGTTACCGAGCAAAGGTTGCTATTTTAGTATCTAAGTTTGATCACTGCCTCAATGATCTCTTGTACCGTCACCGCACGGGGCAACTACAAATCGACATTCCGGTGATTATTTCCAACCACCCTGATCTAAAGCCGCTGGCCGAGTGGCACGGCATTCCGTATTACCATCTACCCATCACACCAGATACTAAGCCACAGCAAGAAGCAGAAATCCTCAAATTGATCGATAAGTACAACGCCGACCTTGTAGTATTAGCCCGTTACATGCAAGTGCTGTCTCCTGACATGTGCAACGCGCTTGACGGCAAAGCTATCAACATCCATCACTCATTACTGCCCGGTTTTAAAGGCGCAAAACCGTATCATCAAGCATGGGAAAAAGGCGTAAAAATGGTAGGTGCCACGGCACACTATGTGAACAACGATTTGGACGAAGGCCCCATCATCACACAGGGTATACAAACGGTTGATCACGCCCATTACGCTGAAGACCTCGTCTCTAAGGGACAAGATATAGAACGGATCACGCTCTTTAACGCCGTAAGATACCATGTTGAAAAGCGTGTCTTCTTAAATGGCAAACGCACAGTTGTGTTTAGTAATTAAGCGTCTAACTCGGCCAAACTGAGCATATTCTGAGCTATGTAATAGGTAACACACAGCGGGCACCCCGTTGCTCGCTGTGTGCCAACTCAGTGCACACAACAGCATACTCGCCTCCGCATCATATATAAAACAGCAACTTAGCCATTAAATATATTGGTATCTAAATTGCTACATCTTTGTTGCACTCTCCCATGTAACAAAGGCGGGCAAAGCAATCATGGTCAAATCAACCTACCCACATAAAGCATCTCTAGCTAAACAGCCTTGCGTGTCTAGTGTACTTGGCGCGGTTACCGTCGGATTGGAAGAGTTTATTACAGCACAAGGCGGTGAAAGCCGCGATGTATTGTCCCGCTCCGGATTGCACAGCCGATCCTATGAGCAACCGAATCAGCACATCCCCTTGAAACACTACTGTAATTCTATGCATGAAGCCGCACGATCAACTGGAAATGAACACTTTGGGCTATGGTTTGGCGAGCAGTTTCAACCAGAGGGGCTAGGGCTGTTTGGTTTATATGCAATTACCTCTGCAGATTTACGCTCGGCATTGCTGGGAATGCGTGACCATTTTCCTGTATTCCAGCGTAATAGCTTACTCAATGTTTATGTTGAGAAAGATATTTGCGAAGTTGAGTACCGCTTACTCGACGGCGAAATTATGGATCGACGCCAAGACGCTGAGTTAACGATAGGTATGATCAATAATGTGATTAAACGCGCCATGGGGCCCAACTGGGCACCTCTTGCGATTGATTTTCAGCACCCCGCCCTAGTTGACGCCAAACCTCATCGCGATGCCTTTAAATGCGACGTTTCATTCCAACGTGAGCGAAACCTTATCCGGTTTAAAGCAGATGTGTTAGAGCAAACGATGCCTAACGCTGATCCTATGCTTAACAATGTCAGCATAGGCAGTATGCTGCAGTTGGCGAACGTTAACCTACCTGAGCTTTCCGTTAGCCAACGGGTAAAAAGTGAAATCATAGAGCTCTTGCCTCAGGGAGAGGCATGCCTTGATCTTGTCTGCTGCCGTTTAAATATGTCGGCCCGCTCATTGCAACGACGGTTAGCTCAAGAGCAGCAATCCTTTAAAAGTGTCCTCGATGAAGTGCGCGAAGAACTGGCCATCTACTATTTGAGCTATCACAACGTCAATATTTCTGAAATTGCTTATCGGCTGGGGTACTCAGAACTCAGTGCTTTCACTCGTGCTTTTTTTCGCTGGAAAAATACCAGCCCCTCAGAATGGCGCCTAATGTCAAGTAACCAGCTTCTAGGGTAAAACGTTATTCCTTTTAGCTTTGAGATACTGCTTTCATTCTAACTCGCAGGATGAAAACAATGTCTCAGATTAGTAGTCTTTTCCCTCCTCTTTGCACAACACACTCTAATCCGGTTAATCCAGAGCTCTCTGCTTCATGTATTTGGAACTGCCCAGAACACAACGCATTAGAGGCCGCACAGGCTTTTCTTAGTGCGCACAATGTTTCTTTTATTTTGGCACAATTTGTCGATATTCACGGCAGTATCAAAAGCAAATCCGTTCCTGTTCATTGCTTAGCCTCTTTAGTATCCGATGGAGCTGGGTTTGCTGGTGCCGCCGTCCAAGGCTTTACCATGTCGCCTCAAGACCCCGAATACATGTTAGTAGCCGACCTAACAACGCTAACCTTACTCCCTTGGTTACCTGGTTACGCACTAATACGTGGTACTGGCATGGTTGGAGATAGCGCCTATGCACTTGATTCTCGCAATTTACTCATCGAACAATGTGAACGATTACAGCAAAAAAACTGGCGTTTAATGACCGGGCTCGAACCTGAATTCTATCTACTAAAACAAGATAGCGAAGGGAATGTTTCGACCTATGATGATACCGACAATCAAGAAAAGCCCACCTACAATTATCAAGGCATCACTCGCAACGCTCACATCATTGAGCCTCTCTACTCAGCCCTTACAAAAGTCGGTTTAGATGTTTACCAAATTGACCATGAAGACGCGAACGGCCAGTACGAACTAAATTTTAAGTATGACGAAGCCTTAAAAACCTCTGACCACATACAGTTTTTCAAAATGAGCGCTAAGGAAATAGCCAATAAACACGGCGCCTTGTGCAGCTTTTTACCTAAACTCAGTGCCACAACCACAGGCAATGGGATGCATGTGCATTGCTCACTGGTTGATAGTGAAGGCTCAAATCTTTTTAATGATGACAACGACCCCCATCAGATGGGCTTATCTGCACTAGCCTATCAGTTTATTGCGGGCATTATGGCCCATGCAAAAGGGCTGACTGCACTTTTGTGTCCAAGCGTTAATTCATACAAGCGCCTCATATCTGGCACACCTGATCGACCTAGTTGGGCCCCCGTATACATCGCCTACGGGGACAATAATCGCTCAGCTATGCTTCGAATTCCTTATGGGCGTATCGAAATTCGCATTGGCGATAGCAGTATGAACACCTACTTAGCGACAGCAGCCATTATCGCCGCTGGCCTGGACGGTATCGAACGTAAACTAACACCTCCCGACCCCATCAATATTAACTTTTTTTCGTTAACTAACGAGCAAATCAACACTCTGCAAGTTGATCGTCTACCAGAAAACCTCAGCGAAGCTATCAACGAATTAGAAAAAGATCCCTTTTTTGCAGAAGCCCTAGGCGAAGAGTTTATCGATAACTTTATACGCATAAAGCGTGAGGAGTGGCAGCGTTACCACCTGCAAGTTAGTGATTGGGAAATTAAAGAATACTTATCTTTTTATTAATGGGGAAACTCGCACATGCTCACATTAACTGACGCTCAGGTTGCTCAATTTAAACATGATGGATTCCTTATTGTGGATAAAATCATCGAGCCTGAGCACGCTATTGAAATACGGGAACGCTTCACTGAAATTTTTGAACAAGGGAAATACCAGACGGGTATAAAGCCTGACGAAGTTAATTTACCGCAAGGCAACCCGCCTTATACCATGCAAATTTGTAACGCATGGAAGTCTGACCTTGGCGTTGCCCGCCAAGTTTTATCTGAGTATATGGGACAAGCTTGTGCACAACTTGGAGGCTGGTCGGGCACGCGTTTGATGATCGACAATTTGCTGTGGAAGCCCCCACAAGGCCGATCTATTGGCTTTCATCAAGACAGCATGTACTCGCTCTGGATTGACAAGCCCGCATTAGTGAGTTGCTGGATAGCTCTGGATCAGACCACGGCTGAAGGCGGTACCTTGGTATACATCAAAGGCTCACATAAATGGGGCGAAGCCAAACCTATCATGCAATTCCACGGCCCTGAAGACGACCTTAAAGAAGTCAGAGAATGGGCACAAACCTATGGTTTTGAACTAGAGCTTGTTCCTGTGGTGGTTCCACCCGGGGGAGGCGCCTTCCATGATGGTTGGTTATGGCATGGATCCCGAATTAACCAAGCCGACGTCGCGCGGCGCGCTATAGCAATGCACTGCTTCCAATCAGATATCCAATTTAACCCTGATTTAATGACCGTAGGTAACGGGCCTATTTACGGGCGCTATAAGAAATTTGGTTCAAACGAAGTTGATGAAAGCTACTTCCCAATCATTTGGCGTGAAGATGGATATCGCACCCCTGGGCTAGACGACTACTTAGAAAAAGGTATTTTCTGATGAATATTATTGCAATTATGGCCGGAGGAATGGATGGCCCTGTAGAGTCAGGCACGATAGGTCGCGTCATCGAACAACGTGGTGGTACTCTGCACTGGTTTTACCGTCGATCGGACGATGGCTTCCCTTTCGATATACAAGCCTATGATGCGCTTATCGTGTTCGGTGGCGAAGTCAGCGTCCATGATCCCGCACTCAAACCCTACTTCGATGACTTATCTGCTTTGATACATCGCTTCTATGCAGCCAAGAAACCCATTTTAGGATCGTGTCTTGGTTGCCAAGCGATAGCCTATGCCTTTGGTGCTAAAGTGAAACCCCAAGGCTTTTTAGAATACGGATTCACGCAATTAACACTTGAAGACGATTGCCAAACGGACCCACTCCTACACGATCTAGCCTGCCATCAACACCTATTCGAGATGCACTCCGACACCTTTGATTTGCCGATCGGCGCCATACGGTTAATGAGTGGCACCGACGTGGCTAACCAAGCGTATCGTATTGGCGATAACACGTACGGTTTCCAATGTCACTTCGAGGTGAGCCCCGAAATCGTCAGTACATGGACGCACCGAGAGCTTATCGATAACCCAAGCCAAGATCAGACACGTGTTGCCGAGCTCTTCAAAACGGTAAAAGAGGGCTTTGCTCAACATAAGGATCAACAAGACAACTTTGCAACAACGGTGGTTAACCGATGGTTAGACCTAGTTGAAGTACCTATTTCAATAGTAGAGGAAACAAGACAATGAGCACTGAAACACTCACACTGGAAAGCCTAAGCGCTATTGTCCAGTCTCAGCAAGCTGTTCTTGATATGCACCAATCAATGAATATGGAAGTGTTTTATTGGTGGTGTACTGCATTAATGCTAATGATCCACGCGGGCTTTCTCGCCTATGAAATGGGAGCTTCACGCGGGAAAAACGCCTTAGCCGCAGGTATTAAAAATATTCTCGCACTTGCCATGATCATTCCGGTGTTTTATCTAGTGGGGTGGTGGATCTATCTATCATTCACCACTGGTTTTATACCTACATCAGTTAGCGAAGCCTTACCATGGTCTACGAGTATGGGGCCTAAGCTCGATGAAATGGGTACCGGTATTTTTTGGGCTGCTTTCGCTCTCTTTGGTGCCACCACAGGCTCTATACTATCTGGAGCGGTGATTGAACGAATAAGAGTAAGCGCCTTCCTAATACTGACGGTATTAGTGGGAGGCGTTGTCTGGATACTAGGCGCCTCTTGGGGATGGCACCCAGAAGGATGGCTGCTCACCAAATGGGGCTATCATGACGTAGGCGCATCAGGAGTTGTACATGCAATCGCGGGCTTCTTCACTTTAGGTGTATTGATCAACTTAGGGCCTCGCAAAGGTAAGTTCATTAAAGGGATTGCACAAACGATTGCCCCGCATAGCCTTCCAATGACGCTCATTGGTTTAATGATGATCATCTTTGGCTTTTTTGGCTTCTTAGGTGGCTGCATCATCTTTAATACTGGCGAAACTGGCTGGACAACCATATATAACACACCCACCAACTTGTCTGCTTTTGCCTTCAACACTCTAATGGGCTTCTCAGGCGGCATCATCGGTTGTTACTTTGCCACCCGAGATCCCTTTTGGACGATGTCCGGTGGCTTGGTCGGAATCATATCAGTTGCGGCCGGGTTGGATTTATATGACCCTGCACTCGCCTTTATTATCGCAACAGTCACCGGTGTGGGTGCTGTGAAATTTGCGCAAATGCTAGAGCGTTTGGGTTTAGATGATGCAGTCGGTGCCGTCGCCGTACACGGGTTTGCAGGGGTTAGTGCTTTGTTATGTGTCGGTATTTTTTCCCATGGCACTCCTAATGCCCAAGGTCTACCAGACATAACCTTTACCGGGCAATTAATAGCGGCCATCGTCATGATCGCACTCGGCTTTATTCCTGGTTATGGCGTTTCCTTACTACTCAAGAAAGCCAACATTCTTCGAGTCCCTGAAGGCGTAGAAGACCTTGGTATAGACGAGGTAGAGCTGCTTGCTAAGCCTTACCCTGAAGCCAATGTACCCGCAACAGTCCAAAGCGAAGTACCTAATAAACTGGCGAATATTTAATCCAAGCAGGAGATATATCATGGGAACATCATTTTTATCATGGGATAACGTTACGGCCTACTTTATGTTTGCAGACAGCCCCACTCTCCTCATGCTATTTGCAATAGTGGTTGGATTAATTTGCATCAGTTTAATTACGTCAATCAAGAAACACGAAGACAAAGCATTTAAGCAACACCTCAAACCACTGGATCACCGTAAAGAGTAGGAGAACGAAAAAAGGAGCCTAATAAGGCTCCTTTCATACAGAAAAACGATAGACCCGATCAACATAACCAATCTGGGAGCTGTACGTTCTGGGGTGATGAGTAGCCACATAAACAATCGGCTAAATGCCGAATGACGGGCTCAGCAAAAAGGCCTGCTCGCCATTCATAAGGAATGGCGTTATACCCCCAATAAGCGCCTGCCAGTTGTCCATAGACGGCACCCAACGTGTCGGAGTCGCCTCCTAAGTTCACCAATGCCAACAGCCCCTCTTCAAAAGAAGAGGCATGATAAAAAGCCCATAAGACCGCCTCTAACGTGTTAACCACTTGTCCGCCAGTATTCAGTTGCTCGGCATTTTTGTAGCGAAAGCTGCCATTCAATACAGCCATCAGCTCATCACCCAATTCGATAGAGAGCGTGATCAACGCATCAAATGACAACAAAGAGGATTTATCAAAACCTGGTGGCGAATTAAGCACATTAAGAATTAGCTGCGCAAATACCTGATTTGTTTCTACACACCGTGAGTCAGGGTGGGTTAAAAAGGCGTTATCACTAGCATATCGAACGGCTAGCTCATTATCATGGTGGTAGTGAATTAATACTGGGGCTAACCGCATAATGGCGCCATTGCCAGCACCATAGGGGTTTTGCAGCATGGTTTGCCATAATTCGCCGTAAATAAGACCATGATCTTCAAACAGCTCAATGGCACGGCGCGTTTGCTCGTCTATCCCAAAGGCCATCCCCGTCGATGAGGCAAACCCCTCTCGATACCAACGGCTATATCGGATCATTTGATCAAGTGAATCATGTCCATTTTTCTGTATTAGGCTTACTGCAGTGCACAAAGCTAATGAAGTATCATCAGTCCAATAGCCAGCTGGCAGATAGTGAGGTCCCCCTTCACGAAATCCATGAACTGGCTCAAACATAGCTGGCGACAAAAACTCCACAGGCGCTCCCATGGCATCTCCAACCGACAAGCCTACAAGCATCCCACGTAACCTATCGAGCCTTTCTTCATGCACGTATTCCATGATGCATGTCTCCTGTCACCACTACACTACACATAACAGTTATAAGACAAAGCCTACCTAGTTATCAAACACTTTTTGCAGCGCACAATAAAATTACCGTATATTGAGACTTTTAGCGTTAGTCGACCCTCCCACCTTTATCAAGTCGATGTTAGTGAAGGTAAGGTCGCTTTATGGTATGCGGAAATTCTCGTTATCAACGATAATCTAAACAGTTAATATACCCATCATAATAAGAACCGTTAAAAACGAGTGGAGAACCTCATGAGTATTAGTGTTTTTGATCTTTTTAAGATTGGTATAGGCCCATCTAGCTCCCACACCGTCGGGCCAATGCGGGCAGCTGCTACATTTTCATCCTACTTGGCCGAAAACGATCTTCTACAGCATGTATCTGCTATCAACATTACACTTTTTGGATCTCTTAGCTCTACCGGTAAAGGCCACGGCACCGATGACGCTGTTATTGCCGGCTTAATGGGTGAGCTGCCTGATATTGTTGACCCAGTCACGCTACCTGACAAAATCGCGCAAGTTGACACCACTGAGCGGCTCTTTTTAGCAGGCAAGCATGCCGTGCCTTTTATCCGCAAACAGGACTTGCGATTTAATGATGAGGCCTTGCCTTACCACCCAAATGCTATGTGTTTAACCGCGTACGGTGATGACTGTATTCTTTATGAGAATACCTATTACTCAATTGGCGGTGGCTTCTTTTTAGATCAGAGTGAGGCAACAAAAGACGCACACCTCGTGCCACAGGTAGAGCTACCTTACCCGTTTGAAACAGCCAATGAACTACTCACATTATGCAAAACCCACGACCTGCGCATTAGTGAGTTAATGATGGAAAATGAAAAAGTTTGGCGTAAAGAAGCGGATATCCGACAAGGCATCTTAACTATTTGGCACGCCATGGAAGCGTGTGTTAACAGTGGACTGAGCCATCAAGGGATTTTACCCGGTGGACTAAATGTGCGACGCCGCGCGCATTCGCTACACCAGTCATTGCTACAAGCTTGCGACACAAATGTTATCAGCTCTACGCTGTCTGGCATGGATTGGGTTAACCTCTTCGCGCTGGCCGTTAATGAAGAGAACGCGGCAGGCGGGCGAATGGTGACAGCCCCAACCAACGGTGCTGCCGGTATTATCCCCGCTGTCCTCATGTACTACATGCACTTTAATCCCAAAGCAACGGATGATGATGTGGTTAACTTTCTTCTAGCCGCCGCGGCTATTGGCGCTTTGTGCAAAAAGAACGCGTCAATCTCCGGTGCCGAAGTGGGCTGCCAAGGGGAAGTTGGTAGTGCATGCGCTATGGCAGCAGCCGGTTTAGCAGAAGTGCTGGGAGGTACGCCTAAGCAAGTGGAAAATGCCGCTGAAATTGGCTTGGAGCATAATTTAGGCTTAACCTGCGACCCTGTTGGAGGCTTGGTCCAAGTACCTTGCATCGAACGTAATGCCATTGCTGGAGTAAAAGCGATCAATGCGGCACAAATGGCACTGCGCGGCGATGGCGATCACTTCATCTCGTTAGATAAAGTGATACGCACCATGCGAGATACAGGGCGCGATATGCAGGATAAATACAAAGAGACCTCTAAAGGAGGTTTAGCCGTTAACACCATTGAGTGCTAACGGTTCACCGAGCTGGGCTGCGCCATTCCGAGGGCGTACAGCCCATTGATTCTTTGAACATGTAAGCAAACGCCGATGGGTTAGCATAGCCTAACTCTTGCGCTATTTCGGTAACTGGGCGGGCGTGACATAGCCACTCCAAAGCCCTACATAGCCGTAACCGATAACGCCATGCACGGAATGAGATCCCCATATCCTCTGTAAACAACCGTGTTAAGGTTCGGCTCGATATACCTAACAGTACCGCCCATTGCTCAAGGGTACGCGTATCATCTGGGTGCAGATAAACCTGCTGACAGATCGTGATTAAACGCTCATTCGATGGCCACGGTAATCTGAAATCCTGCTCTTTTTGCCGGTGTAGTTGCTCAACAATAATCCGCTGCAATAAACCCACATAAGAAGAGACTTCTTTCGTTTGCCGAATATGGTCAGCTTCCTCCAACAGCTCAATCAATAAAGAGGACACACGAAACATTGTGCAGTGATCCGTCAGGTTCACTTCAACCGTCGCCTCTATGGATACGCACATAAACTCTGCCCCATCCATGGTTGCCAATGAGTATTGCGTTCCGCTGGGGATCCACAACGCCTGACGTGGCGGAACCACATACCAGGTGCTATCGACCATAACCGTCAACGTGCCATGAGTCGCGCAAACCCATTGATGCCACGGATACGATATAGAAGGGCAGCGGCGCCGAGGCTCAACCACCTGGGAACGAATACGCACCGGCGAACGTGATGTATCTTGCTCTGTTAGTGGTTGATCAATCCATTCAAAACTCATTTTCACCACTTAGCCTTAAATCAATAAATATTGAATTATTATCGATTTTAAGACACTTCTTTGCAATACAGAATAAAAAAATTAAATCGGTATAGCGAGAAGCCGAAGAAATTAATCAGGCTGATTCATATCAGCCTTATCTAATTGTTTAACGGGTTTTAATTGCTGGTAATACGAACGCGCTTTTCTAGCATGCCACAGCGTTCGCCCCAGCGCCGATAGCTCTTCCAATACATATCGAGCCAGCCCAAATCGTCGCTGGGGCTGTTGCGTAATAATCATACTCTGATAGCGCCAATTGGATCGCAGAAAACCTGGCAGTTTTGCATCAATCATCTTAGAAGTTCGTTTAACCCACGCGAAACGATGTTTGAAAAGGTACTCTTGAAGGCGGTATTTTTCTAATTCCCGATTGAGCGTTTTACTGCAAACAGTCGTTTCTTTTTTGGTCATTATCCAATTCAGGCTTATATTTTCGGGGGCTTTAGATATCACTTTATGAAACCACAGCGGTGGGATATACAACATATCGCCTTCATTCAGCATAAAGTGGGTATAGCGCTTGTGTATAAGGGATTTGGCATCATTGCCATTCATAATGGCGAAATTCACAAACGGATAGCAATGCAGAGGCGTGTCGGGAGATACGAGAAACCACTCTTTTTGCCCTGTGACTTGAGTATTGAACACACTCACCATGTTGCCATCAAAGTGCCAACTAGAAACATTATCTTGGTTATGAACCCAAATACGCATGCTTTTGCTACGTGTAAACGTATTAGAAGCATCAAGTAACCGCTGGACTAACTCGGGTGTTTGATAGTCACCGGACAACATGTCCCTTTCCATCCAATACCAAAGTGAAGCAGCCTCTGCTTTTGTTTCTTTTGCGAGTGCTTGACGTATATAAGTTTCTGTCCAGCGCTGTTTAGCCGGCCAGCTTTCTCCTACACCCTCGATAATAACGGGTTGCTCTGTGTTGTAATAACGGCTTACAAAGTCTTCAAATGAAAAATCCGCGCTTTCCCGCGCTATAGCAAAATAACCAGCTTCAGATTTAGATTTATTATTCATGATTCTACAACAGCAAGAATATAGGCGATTTACTATACGTCATTCCTTTCAGCCATACCCGCTATAGGCCTAATTACGCCACAACACAGTGCAGTTTCGACACACTTGGTTAATCTGTGTGCGACTTTGTGTCATTAAGTAACATGTCACTACACAGCAATTCTGTTATCACTTATAGACCTACTGACTCATAAGCCCTTTTTTATTAAACGCTTATTCAATAAAAGCAGGGTTAATTGCGCCCAATGGCACTTTAGGCATGCTAATTGCTCATGCTAACTTATGAAAATGGTTCATTAGGAGCAGATGCCATGTTTGATATCCATAACCGCCAGCCCGCAGAAGTGCAGGCCGTAAAAATGAATAAAATCGGCTTTTTGTTATTAGAAAATTTTACGATGATTGCTCTGGCATCAGCAGTAGAACCATTACGCATGGCAAATCAGCTTAGCGGTAAAGAGCTGTATACATGGCATACACTCACTGAAGACGGTAAGGCCGTCACGGCAAGTGATGGCATTAGCATAACCCCTGATGGCTCGATGACCGACCCGCTTAACCTCGATACTATTATTGTCGTGGGTGGAGTTAATATCACCCGTAGCTACTCTCGACGTCAGGTGTCTTGGTTACAAAAAATGGGCCGTCGCGCTTGCAATGTGGGTGCAATTTGCACAGGGGCTTATGTTTTGGCTGATGCAGGTTTGCTAGATGGGTATGACTGCAGCGCTCATTGGGAATGTATTGCTTCCTTACAAGAAAAATTCCAAAAAGTGCGCTGCACAAACCACCTCTTTGTTTTAGACCGCAACCGTATGACATCGAGTGGCGGCACAGTCCCACTGGATATGATGCTTAACATGATCCAACGTGATTATGGGTATCAGCTTACGGCAGGTATCTCCGAAATGTTTATCTGTGACCGCGTGCGTAACCACGCAGACTACCAGCGCATACCACTTCGTTACGTTCTGGGCACCACTCAACCGAAGCTGGTTGAAGCCGTATCATTGATGGAAGCCAATTTAGAAGAAACAATCGAGTTAGATGAGTTAGCAGGGTACGTCGATTTATCACGTCGCCAGCTTGAACGCTTATTCCAGAAACATCTGCAATGTTCACCATCTAAATATTATCTAAAATTACGCCTATTACGTGCTCGCCAATTACTCAAGCAAACATCAATGTCAATTATTGAAATTGCTTCAGCTTGCGGTTTTGTTTCTACACCGCATTTCAGCAAATGCTACCGCGAGCATATTGGTCTACCACCGCGCGAAGAAAGAACCGGAGCTAAGAAAACCGATACTAGTGAAGTGAGCTTAACAGGCTCAATTACTCATATTGAAGCGGCACGCGAAGCACGACAATTTGAGCTAGCCCCAAAGGCGAGCTCGCATTCATTACATGCCTTAAACGAGGCACGTTACGAACCTTCTTATGGATCAGTGGCCTTGCAGTAAAGACTCCTCGGAGGCCTCCCCCTTCAGCCCAGACAAGTACACTATGTTGATGTTGTATGGGCTCTTTATCGCCTAACTTTTAGACTTATTATCGCTTTTAACCACTGAGAGCACTCACCCCCCCTCTTTTCTAAACTTGGTATCCATTGTTTTTTAAGGCCGTAAATAAGACTCATACTATTGAGGTAGTATGATAATGTATACGCGGTAAGCCATGAGAGCCCTTTGTGGCGCCTGATCAGTGTAATGTGCCGTGCTCAACCATACAGATCATCTTTATTAACGCCATACACGTTAATGTATAGCTCCTTTAATGATTGAGACAAAAAGTTTTCCATGTTTTTTGCGCATTCAGTAAATCTTTTAGTTATGATCAGTGGCTCACAAGACGTCTTGTACATCCGTCTTTCCGAACAGTGTTTATTGATCCACGTATTGCTTTGAATACACGAAAGAGAAATAAGTTCTTATATTTATTAAAACCTTAAGCCCTTGATACTTTAGGGTCATCGAAGCACTATCAATTAAACTAAAGTCGAACCAAGACGTTTAGATATATGTATCGGTTATTTAACAACAATGCACACTGTGCATTAATTAACATAAAGCAAGATTTAATCTTACAGGTGCTCTGTTCGGTTTCTCAGTGTTATTTGAGATCCGTGACGTGTCTATTGCTAACTATTGTTTTTTTTGCCGCTGCTGAAAAAAGCCACGCTGCAATTAAAACCATACCTCTCGATTCACTTGTTCAGCATTACGATTTAAATTCGGATCGTCGCAGCTCCGGCCTTTTTGTATGTCCTGAGACGTTAGATTATGCGCTTTTTCAAGACACGCAAAGAGCCCTGACTAACACATTATCAACGACAACACTCCCAGATTTCAGACATGATAACCGGTACTGTTTTGTTGCAAAGCTTGTCAATAAAACCCACGAGAAAAATTGGGTACTGCATTTCAGCAATTTGTTCATCAATGATATTTCCGTTCTTATATATTCTATTAATGGTGAAAAAAAATATCACTCTAATCTTAGTAAAGGAGTCACTGACGAAGCTTTAAATGTATTTGGAAGGGCTTTTTATATTGATCTTAATCCTAATGAGGATTACACCTTTATATTTGAACTAAAAAGCAATTCTTTGGTTTCACCGCCCTATTTTTCAATCATGACCGAGCCTTCATATCACCAATGGTCCTATACCATTGGGCTAACATTTAATCTAGCCGTTGGCGTTGTGCTAGGTTTTATTTTAATGGCTTTTCTTAGCGCGAGCGTAATGAAA
Source organism: Neptunomonas phycophila (assembly GCF_001922575.1). Lineage (NCBI taxonomy): Bacteria > Pseudomonadati > Pseudomonadota > Gammaproteobacteria > Oceanospirillales > Oceanospirillaceae > Neptunomonas > Neptunomonas phycophila. The sequence continues at coordinate 2,863,035 of NZ_MRCI01000001.1, forward strand.
GATATAACTTTTTTTTGGTTCGGCTTTTCATCTTTATTGATGTTAGTATTTTTTACCATACGCAGTCACATCGGTGTTTATCTTTTACAAGGCACTGAAGAGCTACCATCGTGGATATGGGGTTGGGCTTCACTAACCTCCATGAGCATTCTTCTTTTTGTACGGTCCTTTCTTTCTATAAAAAAAGAGAATAAATACGTAGCCGACCTTATAATTAAGACTGTAGTATTTAGTTACATGATGGTTTTCGGTCTAAGCTTTTTCTTAGATCGACATGATAATATTATTCTTTATTTAGTATGTTCAATTATCATGTCTTTAGTCATTTTTTATGCAGGATTTTCGAACGGCCACAAATTAAAAGGATATTACCTTTTATTTATTCTTGGATGGCTTCCACTTTTTTATTCCTTTGCAAGTATTGCTTTTATCTTAACCTCCGAGCCCGGTCTATATGATAACACCCTCTCCTACAGTGTTATTTTTGAGCCCTTTCTACAAATTATTCATATGATTATTCATTTCATGGCTTTGCTGATGCGAATCGTTGATTTGAAAAAGAAAAAATATCAGGCAGAGATGAAAAGTGAAGCCAAGTCTCAGTTTCTAGCGACTGTTAGCCACGATCTAAGACAGCCTCTGCACAGCATGAGTTTGTTCGTATCCTTGTTGGATGAACATATAAAAAGTGAAAATGGTAAAGTGATTTTAGCAAAAGTTTCAGGTTTACAATTTTTAATGAGTAAATCTTTTAATCAACTGATGGATATTAGTAAGCTAGAATCTGGGCTCGTTAAATCGGACAATGAATGGATTGATTTACACCTCTTTACAGACAAACTACGACAAGAATTTTCCCATCAAGCTAGCCTTAAGGGGCTATCACTGCGCTTTCATGTTACTAAGCAAGCGATATGTACTGATATTCAACACCTTGAAAGAATACTTCGTAATTTAATTTCAAATGCCATTAAATATACCGAACGCGGAGGTGTATTAATTGCCTTTCGTGCTCACCGAACTGGCTTGTTAATACAGGTTTGGGATACCGGTCGCGGAATCAGGATAGAGGATCAAAGTCGTATTTTTGATCTCTATCAACGTGGACAAGAAACGAAAAGCAACCAATCCGGCATGGGCATAGGTTTAGCTATAGTCAAGCAACTGGTAGACGTTTTAGGGGCAGAGATTATCGTGCGCTCTAAGCCGTGTAAGGGTTCGGTTTTCAGCATATCGTTACCCGTGAAAGCGGAACATGCTGCAGAACACTCTGGTAATAATGACATGGAAAAATCACTGCGTTGGATAGCTGAGTTTTCAGGTCATACGCTTTGTGATCAAGTAACTGAGCAGATGAGCCGCTGGGGCTATAAGGTAGAGACGCACAGCCCAAAAGATGACAATGCAGATGTAATCGTCCATTTAATTGATATTACCTGCTTCTCCGATCTTTCAGCGCTCATGCATTACAAGGATAAGCCCAACTTGCATATTGTTATTGGCTTTCTCAATCAAAATTGTTTAGAGCTGATAAACCGGCCCATAAAAAACAATATCTATCTTCTGCCTGCCCACTATCAAGCAGCACAACTACGCTCGTTGGCACGGTTCATTATGAAAGAATATGCCAAACACAGCTGATCACTACAGATAAAGCGATGGATAACATCCCCCCCATCTGGCGGGTACCTTTAGTGGATTTGAATTCTTACTATGAAATCTCATTATTTATATCAATAGCTCGGCAGAATCTATGAGCGCATGCTTAAGAGAGATTTAAAAATGAGTATTACTATTTATCAACATGTAGATTTCAAAGGAAAAAAAGCAGTATTAGCTGAAGATGAATATCCAACCAGTCAAATAGGAAACGACCAAATAAGTTCGGTAAAAATCCCAGAGGGCTTTTATGCTATGTTCTATAAAGATTCTGGATTTCGTGGGCCTAAAATGGTTTTGTTTGAAGGTGATTACTCTTCCTTGCCCGGTTGGAACGATAAAATCAGCTCTATTAAAGTACTTAAGCAAAATTCAAACATTGACCCTTTAGTTACATTTTACGAAAACAATCATTTCAAAGGATACAAACAAAGCTTAGCGGGCATAGGACAGGAAACAAGCTACCCGAGCCCATTTTTAAAACATGATGCTATTTCCTCGTTAAAAATTCCTGAAGGGGTACGTGTGGTTTTGTATGAACACAGCAAATTTGGCGGTAAATCTTTAGAATTAGGTCCTGGCGATCACCCCAGTCTTAAAGTGTATGGATTCAATGATATTGCATCGAGCGTGAAATTAATCCGGTCTGACTTAGAGCTGGTAAACATTAAATATGACAACGAGGTTACGACGCCTGCAGGCGAGCCTATTGGTATCGAAGGGCGTGTAGTTTCAGACTCCAGCCAAGAACAAAGCTATGCGTTAAACCTAACTAAAGAGATTGAATCTTCAATAACACGGTCTTGGAGTGAAACAACCCTTGTTGGTCTAGAAGTCAGTGTAACCACTGGGGTAGAAGCCGAAGTTGGTTTGATTACAACATCTGCATCCACAACGATCAGCACAAAACTAGAGCAGTCATTCACCATAGGCGAAGAAGAAACCCATTCGGAGGTATCTACTTTTGGACAGGTTCTGACTGTATCGTTAGCGCCTTTTCATGTGGGTGAGGGTTTGATCATATTAACGCCTCAACGAAAAAAAATAGATGCCACCTATACATTTCGTGTTGTTGGTACCGATCGCTTAGTAGAGCAGGCCGCAACCATTTTAATAGATGATTTTCAACAAGGGGAAGCGACAATAACCACTCGCCCCATCGAGACCGGCGAAGTCTTTTGATGTAGGTTATCAGTGTGGATCTGCTCACCGCAGGTTGGCACTGATACTCCTAAGAGCGCCAACAAGTATATAACTTATTTAGCGCCCGATACCGCTTTAATGGATGACTTGGTATGCAGTTATATAAGCGATTTCTCATAGCCGAAGATCACGAAATGTATCGTGATGGCTTAAAACAGTTAATAAACGAACTGTATCCACAAGCACATATTCACACGGCGGGTAATTTCTCGGCAGCATTGGATACCTTAGCTGGTTATTCTGACTGGACGCTACTCATGCTCGATATTCGTATGCCTGATATTAAAAACCTAGATGGCCTCGATCTTATCCGCAAGCGCTACCCTACGTTAGTTATTGCTGTGATTTCGACACTAGATTTTGAAGTCAGTATTCGTCAGATGATTGATTTAGGGGCTAACGGTTTCATCACCAAATCAACATCTAAAGAAGCGATGAAAAAGGCCATTATAGATATTTTAGAGGGCGAGATCGTCATTCTGTCAGACACACAAGGCAGTGATTGTGTCTATTTCACGGCCCAACAGATGGCCACCCTGCAAGGCATGGCTCAGGGACTTTCTAATAAAGAGATCGCAAGACAACTGGGAGTCTCCCCCTTAACTGTAAAAGAGTATGTCTCTGTGATATTGGAGCGACTCATGGCAAAAAATCGTACTGAAGCCGTCTTGATTGCCCAAAAAAGAGGCTTTTTATTGGATCATCTTATGTAACCTATTAAAAATCCAAAATAACTCAGCGGAATGGTCTGCTTTCTATCTCCAGCCTCAGTCAAGCCTGCGTTTTGTGCCCTATCCTTTCTAATGCTCATTCAACGGATCTCAATGCAATATGCGATTTACTACTTTTTAATCCACCAACGACCGTCTTGATAAACCATGCCAACGTGAGCGTTTGGCACCCAGTTTGACAGTACTGAGCGGCCTGCTAATTGGCCTTCTTCAATGTGTATAGTGACATCCGGCTTTTCTGGCAGTGGTTTCAATTCTTTTAAAACACTTCTCATTTCTTTTAGAAAATTTTCTTGATCCTTAGCGACAACATATTGATTAGCCAGTTTGTAATCCTGTTGGGCTAATGCTTGCCAAAAAGCGGTAGCGACATCCATCGGGTTTTCATGATTCATATCATCTGCACTCAACTGAGTAATAACGAAACTGAGAAAAAAAGCCATGAGTCCTTGTTTTACTAACATATCAAGCCTTGTACATTCATAGTTATAGTAAGTAAAAAACAACGGGGTTAATTTATTAGTATCTAATATGTATTACAAGAACCGTATGATTTAGCTCGCCAATAAATAGACCTTATTATTTAAAATAATAATATTGCTTATTCACAAGAAACGGATAGCAATTTTCTCCTCCATAGCGTTTCATTAAGCTTATTACTGACTAAGCTATGTGATCACTTATGCCCACTACCGAGAGTATCATTACCGTAGCTCGACACATCGAAGCTCACGCTAACGAAAAACTACCGCTAACACGACTCGCTCAACTGGCGCACTTATCGCCGTCACATTTCCAGCGGCTATTTACCGCGACCCTGGGTGTTTCACCTAAAGAATATCAAGATGCCATTCGCATGGAGTTGTTTAAGTCGTTGCTGAAAACTGAGCCAACGGTGACGGATGCTATATTTGCAGCAGGCTTTAGCTCTGTAAGCCGACTCTACGGTGAAGCCTCTCGCCAAATGGGTATGACTCCCAGCTCGTATAAAGACGGCGGAACAGGCGAAGTAATCAGCTATGCTTTTCGCGACTCTTCGTTAGGTTTGCTGTTGATGGCTGCAACGCAAAAGGGCGTCTGTTATACGGCTTTTGGAGAGAGCGAGTCTACCTTATTCGATGAGCTGGTTAACGAATTTCCCCAGGCGAGCTTCATCCCATCAACAGCCTATGCTTCTCGCGAGCTTGATGATTGGATAGACGCTCTGAATCAACATTTAGCAAGCCAAGCCCCCTTGCCCTCCATCCCTCTGGACATGAGAGGCACAGCATTTCAGATCAAAGTGTGGAAGTATCTCACTCGTATCCCGGCTGGCGTTTCTATCAGTTATTCAGAACTAGCGACTCACATTGGTAACCCCAAAGCCTTCAGGGCCGCCGCATCGGCGTGTGGGGCTAATCGGATTGGCGTACTTATTCCTTGCCATCGGGTGTTACGCGGTGACGGTAACCTAGGCGGATTCCGTTGGGGGCTAACTCGCAAGCAAGCATTATTGAATGCTGAGAAGGGACTTTCAGAAGCCGCGAAATAACGAAACTCACTATTGCAGCTTTGTCGGTAGCCTCATGATTATCCTGCGCATACACTGAATCTTTTTGACTCGTCATTCCGCGTTGATTTCGCGTTCTAGGATATACATGAGCACACCCAAAAATTCTCTAACATCCGCTGGGCTAGCCCTGTTGTTAGGTGGTCAGATTTTACCCGTAATCGACTTTTCTATCGTTAATGTTGCGCTGGAATCCATCGCCGCTTCATTAGATGCCAACCATGTAGAGTTAGAATTAATGGTGGCCGTGTACGGTGTATTTTTTGCGGTCTGCTTAGCCATGGGTGGGCGTTTAGGAGATCGCTATGGTCGCCGCACCTTAATGAGCATAGGTGTGCTCATCTTTGGCGTTTCATCCCTAGCCTGCGGGCTCGCTCCTAACATGTTAACCCTACTGATTGCCCGCGCTGTTCAGGGGGTTGGTGCCGCCATGATGGTTCCGCAAATCTTGTCGACTATTCATGTTTGCTTAACCGGCCGATCGCACTCACGCGCACTCGGTTATTACAGTGCCATTGGCGGCTTATCCTTCGTCACCGGCCAAGTACTAGGCGGCTGGTTAGTATCTGCCGATCTGTTTGGATTAGGCTGGCGCAATGTATTCTTAGTGAACATCCCTGTATGCCTACTCATTTTGTCATTATCAGGCTCACTTATTCCAAATACCTTTTCGGAAAAAGCCTCCAGCGTTGATAAACTGGGCACCACGCTATTAGCTGCCGCTATTTTATGCTTGCTCATCCCTGTGTCGTTAGGCCCTCTCTTTGAGTGGTCTTGGCCACTTATTGCTGTCCTGATGATGGTCATTCCGTTATTCATTTTGCTCTGGAAAGCCGAGCAGCGTATTGAGCTAAAAGGAAGCGCCCCCTTAATACCGCCGCGCTTATTGCGCTTACGCTCTATCCAATTCGGTTTAGTCTTATGCGTTTTGTTTGTGTCATGTTGGAGCGGCTATATGTTTTCGGTCGCTCTCACTTTACAAAGCGGGCTAGGACTTACACCACTTCAATCAGGTAACACGTTTATTGGAATGGGCTTATGCTATTTTGTAGGGTCATTGATTAGCGCACGGGTAACCGCTGTTTTTGGACAAATGAATACCTTGCTACTCGGCTGCGGCATTCAAATACCGGGCTTGTTAGGTTTGATCATCAGTTTCCACTGGTTTTGGCCAACGGTTCAACCTATACACTTACTAGCCGCCACTATGCTCATTGGTTTTGGCCAGTCATTTATTGTCAGTAGCTTTTTCAGAATTTCATTGTCAGAAGTACCAGCCGAAGATGCAGGCAGTGGCAGCGCAATGCTAACCACTGTGCAACAATCTGCATTCGGACTCGGCGCCGCCTTGCTAGGCACAGTGATGTACGAAGTGCTCAAAACCACTGATAACTATTTAGCGGCAATCACTGGGGCTCTTGTCACCGAAATCGGCATCATGATCGCCGTGGTCATTTTGGCTCTGATCTATCGCAGCTATTTGAAACGTCGAGCCGTTTAAATAAATCGCTTAACGAGCATGTATAGCACGAGCAATGGTAAGAAGACGCTACCAAAAACGACGGCCGCTTCTAAATCAGCAATCGACTCTTGTGAACTAATACCCAGCCATTCAGATAACGAGACCCAATAACCTTCTAACGTTAATGGGTAAGCATCTGGGTTTTTAATAAACCATCGAGTTATGAATAAACTGACAACCACAATCAGCAGGATGATAATAGGCGCTGTAATCCGTTTCATTTAACCGTTGCTTTATAACGCCGAACACCCCATTTTAATTCGCTCATATCTTGGTCGTTGAGCTCAAAAGTGCAGTCCATATCGAAAATCCTTTTCGCAGTTAAATGAATCGCACCATACTATAGCCATTACTCACAATACAAATGTGGATAAGTAAGTTCACGATATCGCTTGGTCTGCTCAACGGATATTGCGATACTGGCACACAGAACTTATAACAGATGGCTCATTATGAAACTTTTAGTACGTAACCTGTCTCGCACCACCACCGAAGACGAAATTCGTGAACTCTTTACTGCCTACGGTAGCGTTGAAGAATGCACACTGGTTTTAGATCAGGAAACAGGAAAGTCGAAAGGCTTTGCGTTTGTGGTTATGCCAAACCTTAAAGAAGCCTATGCGGCGTTGGGGGAGCTACATGAAAAGCGCGTGGCAAAAAATCGTATCCGTGTAAAAGTAGCCCAGAATTAACTGGCTGCCAGTCTTTTTTCGATAGACCAGGCACAAAAAAGGGGCCGCCTTATCGGGAGCCCCTCTTACTTAGATCAAAGATCTAAAAATTAGATCGCACGTACGTTGTTAGCACATGGACCTTTTTGGCCTTGGCCAACTTCAAACTCAACAGCCTGACCATCGTTCAATGTAGCGAAACCACCGCCAGATTGAATTTCAGAGTGATGTACGAACAAGTCTTTGCCGCCATCTTCTGGAGTAATAAAACCGAAACCTTTATCGGCGTTGAACCACTTAACTGTACCTTTACTCATCTGTACTCATTACCTTTTGGTGAGTCTTTTGGTTCTGCTCTCGGTATCACCATGACGAAAGCAGATTTTAAATGAGATGGTGCATATAACTTCTTTGTCTGTATTTGAACATTGATAGCCGAAGCTTTAATGCTCTACACGACAAAATATGTGATCGATTATGAATGCCTTTGTGCAATTGTCTAGTAAAACCGCCTTTATAGTCTGATTTAACTACTTTAAAGGCGATATTTCTCGACTAAAGTGCTGATAAACGTATAACTCGGTCGCACCGATGATCAATTAAGTCAGGATCATGGCTCACTAGAATCACGGCGCATCGTTGCTTTTGAGCAGCACTCACCAGCATTGCACTGACTTTTTTGGCGGTAATCGGATCTAAACGTGACGTTGGCTCATCCGCAAATAAGCATACTGGCTTCATAAGCAACGCACGTAGCATGCAAAACCGTTGTAGCTCCCCGCCCGACACACCATCCGCTGTTCGAGTTAGCACCTCTTCTGTTAATTCCAACTGCTGCATTAGCGGTGGAACATCATCAGGGGCTATCGCATGTCGGCGAAGCACATCATCCAGTAAGGTGCGTAATGAAACAGAAGAAGGCACTGAAGCGACCGGGTCTTGATATAACTTTAGCCATTGGTGACTGGCCGCTGTTACATGGCGTTCTATACGGCCTGATTCCGGCGTGAGCATGCCCAGCAAGGTATCTCCTAGGGTGCTTTTCCCGCACCCACTATCACCTACAACACCCAGCACCTCTCCAGCATGAACCTCGAAATTAAGATCACGTTGTAGCGGCTTACCAGCACGCGCAATCGTTAAATCTTTCATACTTAATACGGGCGAGGTATCCACGGTATCACGCGCTTCCTTAATCCAACTAGCAGGCGAGGCATCAATTAGTGCTTGCGTAAATGGGTGCTGAGGAGCATTGATAATAGACTCCACATCCCCCGTTTCTAAAACGCAACCTTGCTGAATAACCATCATACGCCCCGGTAACTGGCGGGCTACATCAACATCATGCGTAATGGTAATCAGCACGCCATCTTGTGTTTGTTCACGTAAGTCGCTGATCACCTGATCCCGGCGCGATACATCCAACCCTTTTGTTGGCTCATCAGCTAACAAAATAGAAGCGCCTCCCGCCATAGCGCAAGCGATAGCGACCCGCTGAGCCATACCACCAGACAGCTGATCAACTCGCTTACCTTCTGCTCCTTTTAAGCCTAAACGTGTCAACCGGGCTGCTGCTTCGCTGTGAGCATCTTTCCCGCCGTAACCTCCTACCCATCGTAATGTCTCGCTCAATTGCGTCTGAGCAGGCATCAGTGGATCTAACGCAGTCCACGGCTCCTGAGGTAGCGCGCTGACTTGAACCCCCCATAGTTTGACACGCGCTTTATGCATAGACGCCGTCATCGCCCCAAGGTTAAAAACCTGCCCTGCTACTTCCATTACCCCTTGGCTACGAAGTTCCTTAGGTAGGGTCCCCATAATCGCCTGCATTAAGAGGCTTTTACCCGATCCGGTTTGCCCTAAGAGTGTTAAGCGCTCTCCGGCCTTAAGCGAAAATGAAACAGGCTCAACTAAAGGAGTATCGCCGGCGAAGACACATAAATTCTCGACCCTTAATAGCTCTTTCATACCATAGCCTCCTTGCGTACGTCCGCTTTGAGCGATTGCATATTGAGGGTATCAGGGGCTTTTTGAGCCAGTAAATGGCAGCTCAAAATAAACAGCCCCAACGCCATTAGTGGCTCAGCCAGCAACCAAGGCGCGTCACTGTAGTAAGGAAACAACTCAACAATCATTAATCCTAATTCTGCTGTTGGCGGTTGGATTCCAACATAAACAAAGCCCAGTGATGCCATCATCAATACCGATGATGCTGCCCCGAATGCCGCTATCGTCATAATTTGTGGCGCTATAGCAGGCCAAATATGACGTTTAAAGCAGTACACAAAGCCGAAGCCTAATTGTCGAGAAGAGACCATTGCTGGCCCTTGTACAACCTGTTTTGCCATCGCTCTTACTACGCGAAAGTACTCAACCCATTGCACAAGCGCTATCGCTAAATAGAGCATGCCAAACGATCCCGGAAGCATCGCCGATAGAATCAGCACTAACACTAGCCCGGGTAGTGCTAACAGAATGGTCATCACCCCATCCAGGATCCGATCGACCCAACGAGGCCCAACCGCGGCAAGTGTTCCAAGAACAATCCCCAATGACGCGGCTGTAATAACACTTAACGCGGCCATTAATAACGACAAACGTAACGCTTCTGCTAAACGCACCCACATAGAACGACCATAATGATCGGTGCCTAACCAAGCTTCCGCATTAGGGGGGATTAGAATAGCCGATAGGTTTTGTTGATCACTGCTCACCTGAGTCATCCAAGGGGCAAAGATTGCAAAAACCACCAACAGAACCAACAAACTCATGCCTAGCTTTTGGGAAAGACTTAACCGAGCAAGGCGATGTAACACCGATCCCACTAGAGAAGTGCTAATCATGCGACCACCTCCCCACGAGGATCTAGCAGATAACAAAGAACATCGACCACTAGATTTAGCACGACAAACAAGGCGCCCATTAATAACGCCGCCCCTTGGATAATTGGAATATCACGCGCAAACACCGCATGTGCTAACCCGTGCCCAATACCAGGCCACGAGAATAAGGACTCGATCATCACCATTCCCTCAACCACCGTGACTAATTGAATCCCCATGAAAGCAACCACAGGAACCGCCAAGTTGCGAACACCATGGCGAAAAAAAGTCCGCCATGCCGATAAGCCTTTAGTCCGAGCAAATTGATAATACGGCGAAGCAAAAACCGTTCGCGCACTACTACAAACAATACGGTTCGAAACCGCCGCCAAACTCACACCGAGCGTTAACGCAGGCAATACTAAATATTGCGCCGACTCAGCACCTGCCACCGGAAACCACGGTAGCTCTAGAGCAAATATGATGAGGCTAATAACACCTAGGACAAAAATGGGGGTTGCCCGAACCAAGGTCGAAATAACCAAAGAGCATTTATCCCAAAGACCGCCCCACGCGGCACACATCAAACCAACGGGAAACGCAATAGCAGCAGACACGACTAAGCCGACCACTGCAAGTAATACTGAATGCCCTAACATGGAGGCCAATGAGTCGATCACAGGTAGCCCACTGACTAGCGAGTTGCCAAAATCACCTTTCACCAAGGCAAGTAACCAATCAGCATAGGCACTAAAACCACCAGCGTCTAAGTCAAGCTCCTGCCTTACTAGCTCCGCTGCTGTCGCATCCACACCATCCGCTCCATAACGACTAGCGGCAATGCGATAAGCCATGTCACCGGGCAACGCTTTTACCAGTAAGTAGGTTAGGGTTCCGACACCCCAACACACCGCTACCAGCTGGACCAAGCGTCTCATTATGATCTGGCGAATCACTTGGCCCACTCCCATTCATTGATATAAAAAGTGCGCTCGTAAGGGTCCAGCTTAAACCCTTTAACCCGCTTCTGAACCGCCACATGCTGAGTATAAGCCGCTACCGGGATCACAGGGCGCTCATCATAGATCGCGGATGCTACTTTTTGCGCTAAGGCTTTATAGCGCTGAGGGTCATTCACATCAGACATTTGCTCAATATCTTTTTGCGTTTCGCTATCCCAACCCATGGCCCCCCAATCACCTCCTTGCTCGGAACCAAAATCTAACCGGATAACCTCTAGAGGATCGGCGATAAAGCCATAATTGCGGGCAATTAACGCCATTTCGAGGGTCCCATCTTGGTGACCCGCCGGTATAGAGCTCGAATTCGTGATATCAACGCTCACTTGAATGCCCAGCTGTTTCCATTGGTCCTGCAGCGCCGTGGCCACCGTTGTAAGCTCAGGGCGATCAGCATAAGTGATTAAACGTAAGCTAAAGGGTTTACCATCCCTAACCAGCATCCCCTCATCGTCAGCGACCCAACCCAGCTGACCGAGCAACGCCTTTGCGTGGGTAAGATCACTAGGCTCCATTTCGCGATCGAGGTGCCACAAAGGCATAGAAGCCGGTAATAACTGATCGGTTTCAGCACCCGGCGTGCGCAAAATAGCTTGGGCAATACCCACTCGATTTATGGCCAAGCTAAGAGCACGGCGCGCATTCGGCTCATTTAGAAACGGATGCTGGCTATTTACCTTAACCATTAATGTGCGTGGTAAATTCAGCGATTCTAACTGAACAGAAGGCAGGCGCTTTAACTGCATTACACTGGCAGGATCAAGGTTAAAAACGACATCGGCTTGCCCTGTCCGCGCTTGCAATACCCGGCTCTCGGCACGATGGCTGGTTAAATAGGTGGCATATTCAATACTGGCAACTTGCCCCCAATAACTGTCGAAACGCTGAACTTGAAAAGCATGGGGCGGCTCAAACGAAACCATCTGATAAGGTCCAGTTCCTACGAGCTGTGTCACTTGACCTTTATCATCCAAGCCTGCTGGCGCAATAATGGCTGTGCTGTAGTGAGCCACAACGGCCCCCAGCGTTCGATACGGCCTCTCAAGCTCAATGATGACTTGGTTTTGTTCGTCAACGCGAATATCTTTCACAGGCACTTTATTAAAAGGGCCTTGACGCTCCTGAGCACGACGCAAACTATTAACAACGCCCTCAGCTGTTAATGCGGTACCGTTATGAAAACGTACATCTGGGCGTAACTCAAAACGCCATACCCTTCCCTGATCATTAATACTCCACTGTGTTGCCAGCCCCGCTACCAAGCTGCCTTGCTCGTTTACATTGAGCAACGTTTCGATCACCTGCATCCTTGTAAACAGATAACCTTGCTGACTGGGGTCTAAACTAGTGAACTCAAATGGACTAGTTATCCTGACTGTATTTGATTTATTAGCCGTATCCGAAACGGCCTGTGCTGAGAAACTCCAAAGCATTGTAAATATGAAAAGAGTTTGTAATAACAAGCGATCCATCGTCCGTCCTATTTTTGAGACATAATGTCCGAGTTAATTTAAGTTAAAGGCTGATAGTATAAGAAAACAAACACCAATATGTTATATCATAACAATATTACACACTATGCTGTTGCTTAATACTCTAAAGCTAGAAACGACCTTACTGTCTAAATAAAGAATGCTTAATGCAAAGGAACATCATGTTTTTCCACTTGCTGATCGTCAGCGATAGCTTGCGCTAACGCTTTATCGTCGGCTTCGCATGCTAAGCCAACCTGGTTTGCACCGTTAATAGGGGTGAAAACAAGTGTCGTCAGCAATGGAAAATGATCTGAGCCTATCGATGACAAGCGCTGAATGGACTTTAACGTAAAGTGGTCACTGTGAAAAAGGTGATCAAGCGGCCAGCGCAGAAAGAAATAATCCGCATGGAAGGTATTAAACATACCGCGCCCTATACGCGGATCGAGCAACCCACTAATTTTACGAAATAAGCGTGTGGTAGCCGACCAAGCAACATCATTTAGATCCCCTGTTACCACAACGGGTTCTGTGGTTTCTGCCACACTTTTAGCCACGATAACCAACTCGGAATCACGCTCTGAGGATGATGTATTTTCGGTAGGGCTGGGCGGCGCTGGATGGATAAAATGCATACGAACGTTATCGCCCGTGCGAAGCTGCAGGCGCAAATGAATAGAGGGGACATCGTCTTCGACCAAAAAGGCGACTTCTTCTTCATCAAAGGGTAACCGCGAGTAAAGGTGCATCCCATACAAATTATCTAACGGGCATTTCACGCTGTACGTAAGCTCTGTTTCCAGCACCGCTAATTGGTCTTGCCACCATTGATCCGACTCCAGCGTTACAACTATATCAGGCTTATGAGTATGAACGAGGTCAATTAAAGCCTCTGCATTTCGATTAGGCGTGAGCACGTTAGAGGTCAGAATCGTTAATTGCTGACTAGGATCGCTTTCTGACGCGGTCTTAACTTCTTTTTTCCATAACCGGGTGTAAGGCAAGATCCACCATAGCTGCACAGCCAAACAGATCAATGTCACACCCGCTAATAGCCAACGTAAAGGATGGTGCGCATCAAGAACCACGCTTTGCGCCACCATAAGCACAATAGCCACAACTGCAATTTGGAAGCGTGGAAAGTCCATATCACGAACAAACCAATGCGTGATACGTGTCATTGGTAAAACGGTAACCACGACTAAACAAACGGTAACAAGCGTCAGCGTCGTCAATATAGCGAACATAATATCCTTATAACATGCATAAGCCGGCAAGCGGCCTAACTTTGTATCGCTTTACGCGATTGGTCTGCAAAGCGCTCGTTGATAATCAATGCCAACAAAATAATTCCCGCACCAATACTCAACCTTAAAATATCGGCATCCCGATTCCAAATGACCACGTTAACTATAATCCCAGCGGGGATCAGCAGGTTATTCATCACAGCTAAACTCCCCACGTTCACCTGTGTTGCTCCTTTATCCCAAGCAAAATAGCCAATACCCGAGGCTACGACGCCTAAATAAGTGAGGATTCCCCACTGAATGGGCGTAGTCGGTAGCTTGCTCATATCGCCAAAGGCTACAAAGCAAATGGCGGCTACCATAAACGCACCGATAAAAAAGTAACCAAAAACCGTATGCTGTGGAATATCAGCATGGTGCGCCATTAATCGTTTGTACAATACCTGCCCTGACGCAAAACATACATTCGCACCCTGCACGATGAAGAACCCGGTCAAAAATCCACTATTAATTCCATCATAACGGATTGCTACCGCACCTAGGATCGCGATAACCGACACAATAAAAAACCGAGCATTAAAACGCCGATCCAAGGCATCGTTAAGCAAGGTGACAAAAATAGGCGTCATTACCGTAAACAACAGAACTTCAGGCACCGTCAAATAAAGAAATGAATGGTAATAGAAGCTGTACATCAACCCCAACTGAATCGCACCTATAGCCATTAACTTAAGCGCTAAGCCACCGGGTACCGCACGGAATTTCAAAAACGGTAAAAACACACACATTGCTAACGCAACACGCATAAAAACGGAAAACCAAGCATCCACTTGGCCAGCTAAATAAACACCGATTAGGCTAAATGAAAACGCCCATAGAATAGTAATAACAAACAGATAAGTCATGGAAGGTTGGCTCAATGCGATCAGTAGTGAACATTGATTATACAGCGCTCCTGATCTGCTACACACTACCTTCTGTTTCGATCACTAAAACGCGCACCTCACCCTGCGGGTGCGCTACATGCTCTGTGCCAACCGAGGCATAAAAAATATCGCCAACCTCGAGTAAAACCGAGTGCTCTTTCCCGTCTAGTCGGTAACGCATCTCGACAGTACCATCTAATACAACAAACACCTCTTCACCGTCGTTGATATGCCACTGATACGGTTGGTCCGTCCAATGCAGGCGCGTTGTGATGCCATTCATGTTGGCAATGTCTTTCGCACCCCAGGCGCGATCAGCGGTGAAGGTTTTACTGCGGGTTATTTGCATAGAGTTAGCACGTGATCTGTGTCTCCATTATTAGAGCAAGCCGTTAACAAAAAAAACATAGAAAGAATAAGCAATCTTAATTTCATGGCAATTATCGCGTCTGTAGAGAAGGTCTATTCAAGAATGACAGACTAATACTCTGCTCCTTTATAGGTCAAACTCGTTTGCGTTGTAAGATAACTCAGCGCCTCATACTGAGTCACGTTAACGGTAAGAGTGCACTGCTAGTGAACAAACCCGACATCTAAAACATCGCATATACGATGCGTTGCCCTCCCCTTACACACTGATTGAATAAAATCACTCAATCACTTTTTGTATGAATAACAACCAACAAATCGAATGCAAAAATACACCGTCAGCCCCGTAAAACCGGTATCACCAAGGGTATGCACCTTATCCATATCTAGATAGAGCGCCTCTCGCAAGCGTCGTCTACTGCACAAAACTTAACCACTTACATCTATAACTGGCACATTAAATGCTTTTCAGTATTACAGAAATTGAAAATCGTAATACCAAAATCCTGTAATTGAGCATAACTCTGGAGTCTCCAATGGTTAAACGACTGATCGCTACTGTATTCGCAGGCCTCGCACTGGCTTCCTCGGCTATGGCCGAACCTCTCAAGATTGGCTACAGCGACTGGCCTGGCTGGGTCACTTGGGAAATCGCAATTGAAAAAAATATGTTTGAAGAGGTGGGGGTCGACGTCGAATTCGAATGGTTCGACTACGTCGCCAGCATGGATGCTTTTGCGGCAGGTCAGCTTGACGCCGTAACTATGACGAATGGTGATGCATTAGTCACTGGCGCTACCGGTGCGCAAAACGTGATGATTTTGATCAACGATTACTCCAACGGTAACGACATGATTGTAGCGGCGCCGGGGATCTCATCGATTAAAGAACTAAAAGGTAAAAAGGTAGGAGTGGAAATTGGCTTTGTAGGGCACCTACTGTTACTGAATGCTTTAGAAAAGAACGGTATGACAGAAAAAGATGTTGAGCTGGTCAACGTTCCTACGAACGAAACCCCTCAAGTGCTGGCTTCTAGCCAAGTGGATGCGATTGTTGCTTGGCAGCCAAATTCAGGACAAGCACTCACCTTAGTTCCAGGATCAACCCGTATCTACTCATCTAAAGATGAGCCGGGGTTAATTTACGATGTGCTAGCAGTTACGCCTTCCAGCTTGGCTCAACACCAAGAAGAATGGGCCAAAGTCATTAAAGCGTGGGATATGGCTGTTGCTTACCTAAATGATGAGAGCACGCGTGATGAAGCCATATCAATTATGGCAGCACGTGTAGGACTATCTCCCGATGAATACAAAGGCTTTATCGATGGTACTAAGATCATGAGCACCAAAGAAGCGATGGCCTTTGCTGAAAAAGCGGACGGTTTCACATCAATCTACGGCTCAAGCAAAATCGCTGACGATTTTAACGTCGCCAATGATGTGTACAAAGACGCCCAACCGATTGATTCGTACATTGATATGTCTTTGATGAAAGCGGCTAACTAACCTTTGCCGATTAGTTGCCTAGGGTTAGGTAGCCGATAAGTCTTTGCTACCTAACCGACAAACACGCATGCATGTAACACCCCATTTGATGTTAGTTGAATCCGAAATTTGGCTCAGGAATGACTCATGTCGCTTTTTACCGTAAATAAACAATTGCCGCCGCGTTCACGCTCTACAGTGGCCTTGTTCAGCTTTTTGCTTCCCATCTTGCTTTGGTGTGCAGTCAGTTATTTACCTTTTTTCTGGCATCCTCAAACCGAAATTACAGAGCCGGGATCAGTGTCTTATTTTCGAGCCGATATGCTCGTTGATAATGCCGTATTTGAAACAGAAACAGCCAAAGCGACACAAGCCGGCACCGCGCTGCCTCAAGGAATACCGGCTAACCCTGTGTATTTACCAGCACCGCATGAAGTCGCAACAGCGTTTTATACGGCCTTCACAACAGAACCTCAGCGACGCAGTGAAGAATGGTTACATGAAAGCCTTTGGAGCAGTATTCAGGTCATCTTCTGGGGCTTTGTACTCTCATCCATTATCGGTATTCCGCTGGGAGTATTAGCTGGCACCTACGATTTCTTCTCGCGGTTATTTGAGCCTTTTATAGAATTTTTTCGCTACTTACCTGCCCCTGCTTTCGGAGCATTAGCGGTCGCTATTTTGGGTATTTACCAAGCACCTAAGATTGCGATTATTTTCATCGGCACCTTTTTTCAGCAAGTGCTCATTGTAGCCAATACCACGCGAAAGCTTGACGCCTCACTGCTAGAGGCAGGCCAAACCTTAGGGGCGAGCAACCGTTCTATGCTCTTTAGAATAGTTATTCCCGGCATTTTACCCGACCTTTACAAGGATACCCGCATTCTTCTGGGCTGGGCATGGACGTATTTAATCGTGGCCGAACTCATTGGTACAAGCTCTGGTATTACGTGGTTTATCACCCAGCAAGCCCGATATAAAAACTTCGATAACGTATTTGCCGCCATTATTATGATTGGCATCCTCGGCCTGACTATTGATTTGCTCTTGGCATGGATTGGTCGCCGCTTGTTCCGCTGGCAAAAAACACAATAGGAGCCGAACAACATGTCTGATCTACAATTGCCTAGCTACCAACAACAGAGCGATACCGTTAAAGACCGTTTTGATCGCTTAAAGCAGCGCCCTGTGACCATGGAAGTCAAAGGACTGACTAAAGAGTTCTCAACGCGCAATGGTAAGGTGACGGCGCTAAAAGATATTAATCTGCGCATCCACAAACGTGAGTTTGTTTGCGTCATAGGTCCATCCGGTTGCGGAAAATCAACACTCATTCGGATTTTAGCAGGCTTAGAGACAGCCACTTCCGGTCAGGTTTTGCTGGACGGTAAAGAGGTAACAAAGCCCGGTCCCGAACGCGGCATGGTATTTCAGGGATATACCTTGTTTCCATGGCTAACCGTTAAAGAAAACATCATGTTCGGTTTAATAGAAAGCGGCCAAGATAAAGGAAGCGCTGAGGCTGATGCACGCCAATGGGCCGACTTAATTGGTTTATCGAAGTTTGAAAACCATTACCCGAATCAGCTTTCCGGCGGCATGAAACAACGCGTCGCTATCGCACGGGCACTTGCCAACCAACCTAAAATTTTACTGATGGATGAACCTTTTGGCGCTTTGGATGCGCAAACACGCGCCAAAATGCAGGCCTATTTAATGGAAATCTGGAAGAACATTGATATCACGGTGTTCTTCATCACCCACGATTTAGACGAAGCGGTTTATCTAGCCGACCGTATTTTGGTGCTCAAAGCGAACCCGGGCGAAATTGAAGAGTTAATCGAAGTCCCCGTACCGCAGCCTCGAAATCCCAATCAATTTTTATCGCCCGAGTTTTTAGCAACCAAGCAACACATCGAGCACCTTATCCACCCGCCAACGAAAAACGATGATGAAGACCATATGAACCTAGTGCGTATGGTCAACGTGAAATCTGATGTCGGGAGCGTATTCTGATGTATAACTTGCACCAAATGACTTGGGAAGAGGTCGCCAATGCTGTTCAGTCTGGCATCGACACCGCCGTGCTCCCCATTGGAGCAACCGAGCAACATGGCCCTCATATGGGTTGCGGGATGGATACCTCCATTGCTCATACCTTGTGCAGTGATGCCGCCGCTCAGTCGCCGATCATTTTGCTACCAACATTGCCGTACGGTTGCTCCATTGGTCACTCGAAACGTTGGCCGGGCACCATGGCACTTAGCCCTAAGACCTTAATTGATGTGTTATGCGATTTAGGAGACTGGGTACAGTCAGCGGGTATTCGCCGCCTAATTTTTGTTAATGGCCATGTTACTAATGAAGCGCCATTACGTTGTGCTCTCGAAATGCTACGCGCAAAGCATGATGGCTTTATGGTGGCCATCGTTCATACCGCTAGAGTGTCAGAACGCGTTCAAAAGGCGCATTTTAATGATGCCGAAGATTGGCACGCCAATGATGCAGAAACGGCGCTCATGATGGCTCTGCACCCTGACATGGTCAGAGACGACAAACTAGCTGCAGCGGATGATCCAGACCGCACCGACGGTTGTATCTTTAGCCATCCAGTCAATCGCACTAGCACCAATGGTGTGACAGGTCAGCCATCCGCCGCCACTAAAGCGAAAGGCGCCCAGCTATACGAATGGATGCTGGCCGATTTAACCGAGCTGCTGCTCACCGCAGCAAAAGAAGAAGCGCCCCTTAACCAAAGTTACCACCAGAGCGTGCTATCTGGTGAGTAAGCCCATCAGGGCTACCTTAAAAAAAGCACGACATAACGGCTAGATAATAATCTATCCCAACCTTCCCGGCGAAAATATGGGCAGCGCCTGTGTAACCCAGACAGGCTCTGCTTGATGATTTTTCGGCTAGCCGCCCTAACGGCTCAGCCGGGTCACTATCATTGAGAAATAGGTATTAACATGATTGAGACCAAAACAGACGCAGAAATCACAGCTATCCAATCCAACCTTGGCGATAAAGGTGTTAAGTATTGTATGGGGACCTATGTGGATATCCACGGCATTCCCAAAGGCAAGATTGTGCCCATCAACCACCTTCACCACATGGCACACGGATCAGAGCTGTACACAGGTTATGCGTTAGATGGCCTTGGCCAGGCACCCAATGACGATGAAATTGCATCGGTTCCTGACCTAGACCATATCATCCAACTGCCTTGGCAGCCTGAAATCGCTTGGATGCCTGCCGACAACACCTTATATGGCAAGCCATACGAATTAAACACACGCGTTTTATTAAAAAAAGTGCTTAAACAAGCCCAAGAAATGGGCTTTGGCATGAACCTTGGTATTGAAGCCGAAGTATTCTTACTCAAAAAAAATGAAGACGGTAGCCTTGTAGCGCCTGATCCAGACGACAAGCTTAAAAAACCCTGTTACGACACCCGTGCTTTCCTCAGCAACTTCAACTGGGTCGATCGCATGGCGACCAGCATCAATGATTTAGGGTGGGGCTTATACTCTTTTGACCATGAAGACGCTAACGGGCAGTTTGAGTTTGATTTTGACTATGCGGATGCCCTCACAACATGCGACCGCTTCACTTTCCTTAAATTAATGGCCAAAGAATACGCCAAGCAGGAAGGTCTGCTGGCTACCTTTATGCCAAAACCATTTGCAGATAAAACAGGCAACGGTGCGCATTTTAACATGTCGCTTTACGACCTAGACACCGGCAGTAATCTGTTTCAATGCACTAAAGAGGAAGATCCAAACGGTTTAGGCTTAACCCAACTGGGTTACCAGTTCATCGGCGGTATTCTCAAGCACGGACCGGCGCTGTGTGCTGTCTTCGCCCCAACCGTTAACTCCTATAAACGTCTCGTGCGCCAAGGTGATATGCCCTACTTTACGTGGGCACCTGTGTTTAACTCATTTGGTTCTAATAACCGCACCAACTCCGTTCGTGTGCCCATGGGCGGTGGCCGCTGCGAATCTCGGAATGCCGACGGCGCTGTTAATCCTTACTTAGCTGCAGCTTTAGCCCTAGCCGCCGGTCTTGAGGGCATTCGCGAGGGGATAGAGCCAGGCAAACCTCAAGAGCGTAACCTCTATGACCTCACAGAGTCTGAACGCAAAGAGTTGGGCATCGATTTCTTACCGCGAACACTCCAAGAAGCCATTCAAGTGTTTGATGCCGACCCTTTTGTAGAGCAAGTCCTCGGTAAAGAGCTCAAAGATGAATTTATTAAAGTTAAACAAGCCGAATGGAATGAGTATCACCTCAATGTAAGCCAATGGGAGCTTGAGCGTTACACTCACTTGTTCTAAAAACGCCCACAGGCAATCATAAAAAAGAACTAATGGGCGCCTCAAGAGACGGGCGCCCTCACTCAGAACAACCTACATAAAAGTGCTATAGTGGCACCCATTTAACCCATAATATCCAGCGAGATTGAGTCTAGGACAAGCCTAAAGGACGTAAAATGAGCAAAGAAAAACTCAGTCGAATCAGCATCTCACTCCCTGAAAGCTTACTAGACGGCCTAGACCAAATGGTTAACGAGCGCGGGTTTGAAAGCCGCTCGCAAGCAATTTGCGACATGATCAATTTACAGCTGAATGATCATCGTGCCAAACAAGGCCACGAAGTTATGACGGGCACCGTTAACCTTGTTTATAACCATTCAACACCGGGGTTACAGAAAAAGCTGCATGATTTGCAGTTTGAGTTTATTGATGAAGTCATCTCCAGCCTTAACGTCAACCTGACTCATACCAACACGCTATCAATTATTCTGGTTCAAGGGCCTGCCGATAAGCTCAACATGATCGCTGATAAAATGATTACGCTGCGCGGTGTTGTATACGGCCGGTTACTGATCAACTCCTACATTATTCCGCCCATTCATCCATTACCGTCGTCAAAGGGCGATTAGAAGTCTAAGCCTCAACGGCTCGGGTATAACGATCAAGCGTAGGGCTCTCGCCAGCGCGCCATTGACGGATACTTGGGTTGTTAACCGGCGTTGAGCGACAATACTCGTACGAAGCCTCTAGACAGTCTATCCGCCACACCCGTTCGACCTCGCGCCCTTCGTAGTGTAAACGCTGTATCAACTTTCTTTCTGATTGAGCATAAGTAAAACCGTCAAACGCTAAAAAGTCCCCTACGCGATTACTATCGAGCGAGTGCTCAACACAATAACGTCCATCAGCCGCTTGTTTAGCGATTACGGTTTGAAAATTTAATAAGGCTTCAACATGATCAGGCTGCGCAGTCACAACCTCCTTTAAGCGACGACCGTTAGCAATCCACTCCGTTTCCAGAGTCGTGTGGGTGCGCCCAAGTACCATTCCCGCATACTCACCATTAATGATGAGCGCCCCTTGCCGGGCACTCACAACCCCTGTTGCCACATCCATTTCAGATTCCAGCTCTAAGCCGATAAGGAGCCCCTTACTGCTCTCGTTGAGCAAACGCCAATCCTCAACATATGCACCACTTGGCGCAAACTCCACCATACAATTACCCACCCGCCGAAGCTGAGCGGGCTCAGGCCAACGGTTATGCAGCTGATAGCTCGCTCCGTTACACCAGCTCAATAAGTTATTTTCCCAGCAGGTATGGGCATACCACCCTTCCAAATCCGACATGGCGCGTATCGCATCGCTATGGTCGGTTAGCGCGGGTTGATCACGTGGAAGAGGTAAACGCAAATCGATAGTCAAACCACGGCTTTGCAACCAAAAGACACGTGTGTCTGTATCGGTTAGGCCATCAGCAAAACTAATACTACGACGGCAAAACGCACCTAGCATCCACTCGGGTACGCTGTAAGGGGCTGTGGATAAGTGTGTTTTTGCTATTTCCAATAGCGTCATTAATTAGGCTCCCGACTGACTAGACTTATCAATTACGGCTTTAAACTGACCAAATGACGCTACCGCCTTAGCTGACTTAGGCAAACTCACCTCACCGGCTTTAAAACGCTTCTGTAAATACCTAAAGGTTTGAATTGTTTGAGCGTATAAATGATCACCACAGACTAATGCGCTGTATTTGTTAGGGTCTTCCCCTTCCATCACAGGCAAAATAGGCTCGATGCAGGTGTCATAATCTAAGCTACAAAATAAAGGAAAAGAGTAACGTTCCTCTTTAACCTTGCGCACGCGATGCGAGGTTGCAATGAAACGGCCATTCGACAGCACTTCTAACATATCACCGATATTAACAACAAAGCAGTCAGGCCTATAAGGCACATCTATCCACTCTCCAGCACCATTCAACACTTGCAGTCCATCGGCGGTGGGCAACAACAAGGTAAAGCATTCGTAGTCAGTATGGGCACCAATTCCTTCTCGATCTTGTGCGCTTGGGTCATAGGGGTAATGCACTAAGCGTAATTGGCTTGGCGGTCGTATCGCCTGTTTTACAAAGGTCTCCTCTGGTAACCCTAACGCGAGTGCAAAACCACGAAATAGCACCTTCCCTAGCGACAACGCATCCTGATAATACGCGGTCACGTTTGCTTGAAAGTTTTCAACGTTTGGCCATTGATTCGTGCCTAACATTGGCCTTTTATAATCAGCATTATCAAGCTCAAAGCCTATATCATAGGACTCTTTGTGATCCGCTTTATGAACCGACTGGCTAGCACTATAGAACTGCTCCTCGCCTTCTGGGACGTAGCCGCTATGATTGGTGGATAAGCCAATATAGGACTGCATTTTACTCGCTAACGGTTGGCTAAAAAAATGCTTAGCAGCCGCCTTTAAATTATCAACCCGAGTAGCAGAAATACGATGCCCCGTAATATAAAAAAAGCCTACCTCACGGGAAGCATGGGCGAGCACCTTAGCCACCTGCTTGCGGTCGTTTACATGCTCCGAAAAAAGATCGGCAATATCAATAACAGGGATTTTTTGAAAAGCACTATGCTGGGGCGTGGTGCGGATGCGTGTCATGGTAATTTCCCAAAGCTAAATGAAAATACCTGGCCGTCCAGAATGCTACTACAACCGATGCATCGACAATAAAGCAGCGTTTACCTTCGAAGCTCGGGGGCGGGTCGTCCCGACTCATTTAAGACTACAAATCATACACCGCATTATCAAGCTCAAAACGGCTATACCCATGCACTAAATACTAGCGAAGTGGCTCCATGTCTGTTCCAGACCCACCGCATGCCGTTTTTAGAACACTCATGCATGACGGCCCGCCCTATGCTTGATGGTAATTGGCGCTTTATACAGCAGCCCTAATCTCAGCATAGGACAAGGTGATGAACGCATTAGAGTTACACAACGATGCCATCGTGATGGATGGTTTAGTCATTGCGAAGTGGGATCGTGACCTCTTTGAGGATATGCGTATAGGTGGACTAACAGCGGCTAACTGTACTGTTTCGGTATGGGAAGGGTTCCAAAATACAGTGAATAACATCGTAGAGATGAACCAGCTGATCGAAGCCAACAATGACCTTGTCATAAAAGTAAAATCCACGGCTGATATTCGTCACGCCAAGGCGCTCAATAAAACCGGGATATTAATGGGCTTCCAAAATGCCCACGCTTTTGAAGATCAAATTGGCTACGTTCAGGTGTTTAAAGACTTGGGCGTAGGTGTTGTGCAAATGTGTTACAACACTCAAAACTTAATCGGTACCGGTTGCTACGAGCGTGACGGAGGGCTATCAGGTTTTGGTCATGAGATCGTAGCCGAAATGAACCGTGTAGGTGTGATGTGCGACTTATCGCATGTCGGCTCTAAAACCTCGGAAGAGGTGATCCTTGCGTCTAAAAAGCCCGTTTGTTACTCCCATTGTTTACCCAGCGGCTTAAAAGACCACCCACGAAATAAATCCGATGAGGAGCTTAAATTTATTGCCGATCACGGCGGCTTTGTGGGCGTCACCATGTTTGCGCCCTTCTTAAAAAAAGGGATCGAGTCCACTGTCGATGACTATGTTGAAGCGATCCAATACATCTTCAATATTGTTGGCGAAGACAATATCGGCATCGGCACCGACTTTACACAAGGCCACGGCCAGCCGTTTTTTGAATGGCTAACACACGACAAAGGCTATGCTCGTCGGCTCACCAGCTTTGGCAAAATCATAAACCCCGAAGGTATACGTACCTTAGGCGAATTTCCTAACTTAACCGAAGCCTTACTACGCAACGGATTTAGCGAAACACAAGTCCGCAAAATCATGGGAGAAAACTGGTTGCGGGTACTCAGTGATGTATGGAATGAAGCATAAAGGTATTTAACTCGTTTGATGTAAGTGTATACATCAACACCCCTTCGGGGACTATTTTTGGAGATTGAATAATGGGAACTCATGCCCCTGAACTACCGATCAATGTTGATGACGAAACCGGTGTTTGGACAACCGATGCTTTGCCCATGCTATATGTACCTCGTCATTTTTTTGTGAATAACCATATAGGCATTGAAGACGAGTTGGGCGCCGAAAAATACGCGGAAATACTCTACAAGGCCGGCTATAAATCGGCCTATTACTGGTGCGAAAAAGAAGCCGAAGAACACGGCTTATCCGGTGCCGCTGTCTTCGAACATTACCTTAAGCGACTTTGCCAACGTGGCTGGGGCATTTTCACCATCGAGCATTTAGATGTCGAAAAAGGCGAAGCACGAATCCGCTTAGACCACTCCTGCTTTGTGTATCAACTCGGCAAGGTAAACCGCAAAGTGGATTACATGTTCACCGGCTGGTTCGCTGGCGCATTAGATCAAGTAGCCGAGAGTTTGGGGTATCCGGTCCGTACTATCTCTGAACAGACTCAATGCGAAGCCGAAGAAGGCTGTGACTTTGGGGTGTTTGAGGTGAGGCCTATGTAACAGAGTATAGCGGTTAATTATTAGCCGCTTTTAATTTATATTAATAACTCTTGTTGAGTTATCTGATTAACTCTCTGTTTTAAATCAATAAGAATTTCCGTTATAGTGCGTACCATCATGGATCGATATAAATAAGGATATTTATGCGTACTTCATTAGTTCCCGTTAATTTAGACGAGAAAATTGGACTTCATATTTCTTCGCTTTGTCCTCACTCTTTAGGTAAAGAGGATGCCCAAAACCACTGCGCCCACTTCGTATCACATATAATGAACTACTCAGTAGGCACTGCTACTTGTAAAAACTACACCTTTGCAGATAAGCAACTTGAGACTGAGGGAGCCACTATCCGTGTTGATGATATATTTAACACATCATCAATTAAAGGTTTGTGGAGTAGTAAGCCAAAAGCACTAACAGAATGCTTAGTTTTTGTTACTTTAGATAAAAATATTTCACCGTTTGGCAGCTCAATAAAAATGGGCAGTATGTCAAAAAAACACATCGGTATTTTTACAAACGGGCATGTCTATCATTACGGAAACACGAAGAATGAAATCGCCTGCGATAGTCCTGATGCCTTTATCCGAAAATTTACTGGTGCTTATGGTAAAGGAGGAAATTCAGTGTCTTTCTACTATGGCAGATTCTTATGATTAAACAAATTTCTCTAATATCAACAATTATCTTAGCGCTTATTTCGGCACCTCTGCATGCGCATGATTCAGCCAAGGTATTTGCATTAGATATACTCAAGAAAAAAAGTGATACACCTGTAAGTCAAGACGGCTGTTTAGACCTCAGTGAAGATATAAAACCAACCCTGAAACAGATCTTTGATCATCGCTTAAGCGAATACTTTAGTGATGAGGCTCCTCTTGTAATCTACCAGAAGTGTGCAGGCCAAGGTGATCATAAAGGGTGGGCTTGCTCCATCACCTTCAATACACTTAATCCAGAAGAAAAGACGGATGGAGAATCGCCTTCCACTATGAGCTTTTGGGTAACGTCAGCATTAGAAATCGACCCTGATTACCCTGTCACTTGCTTTTAAACTAAAAAGCCCCGAAAGCATTGACTCTCGGGGCTTTTATCAATCGTTCTCTCATGCACTCACATCTGACATTCGTTACGCTCATATATAAGCTTTTTACCAGGTGTCACCCGTGATATTTCGCGTGGATTACCCGGCAGTGGTATTAGCGCTAACGAATACTAGCAACAACAGAATGAGAAAAGAGAAAGGCTTTTTGCCTAGGTAGATTCTGAAACGGCACCCAAGATGCATTTAATTTTTATTGTGTATTCGGCCGTCATTATTAATACGGCAAACCGCTCCCACACCGCTCAAAACTAGGCCAGTGCCGTTTTTAGAACACTCGTGATTTACACCTCCTCGTATGCTGTTAACAGATAATAACGCCCGTTCCGTAGAGAACGGTGTTGACAGGAACTTGTGTGTTAGCTGTGGACAACCCGTTGATTAGCTTTCAGCCATCCCCCAGCGAGCAACTACCGACCGAGGTGTCATGATGTCTTTCGATATCCTTTTTCAGCCGTTAAATATTAATAAACTCACTATTCGTAACCGCATTGTGAGTACGGCACATGCCGAGGTATACGCCACAGATGGCGGGATGACGACCGATAGATACGTTAAATATTACGAAGAAAAGGCTAAAGGTGGCTGTGGATTATGCATTTGTGGTGGTTCGAGTGTAGTGTCGATCGATAGCCCGCAAAGTTGGTGGAGCTCAGTTAACTTATCCACAGACCGTATTATCCCACACTTTCAAAACCTAGCCGATGCTGTGCATAAGCATGGTGGAAAAATTATGATTCAAATTACCCACATGGGACGTCGCTCCCGCTGGGACGGGGAGAACTGGCCAAGCTTGATGTCTCCTTCCGGTATCCGTGAGCCGGTTCACCGCGCTACGTGTAAAACCATTGAAGTCGAAGAAATTTGGCGTGTCATTGGCGACTTTGCTAAAGCAGCCGTGCGCGCCAAAGAAGGCGGTTTAGATGGTGTAGAGTTATCGGCAGTACATCAACACATGATCGATCAGTTTTGGTCGCCGCGAGTGAACAAACGGACCGACGAATGGGGCGGCACGTTCGAAGGCCGTATGAAGTTTGGTATGGAAGTGTTGAAAGCCGTACGTGAAGCGGTTGGCCCAAACTTTGTCGTGGGTATGCGTATCACGGGTGATGAGTTCCACCCAGACGGTTTAAACCACGACGACATGAAAGAGATCGCGGCGTATTACAACGCCGCCGGCATGGTCGATTACTTTGGCGTAGTGGGTTCCGGCTGCGATACACACAACACCTTAGCAAACGTTATCCCGAACATGAGCTACCCACCCGAGCCATTTCTACATCTAGCCGCCGGTATCAAAGCGGTTGTTGATGTACCTGTAATTCACGCACAAAACATTAAAGACCCTAACCAAGCCAAGCGCATTTTAGAAGCCGGTTATGTGGATTTTGTCGGAATGACACGTGCACATATTGCAGATCCGCACATCATCGCCAAGATTAAAATGAACCAAGTAGACCAGATCCGCCAATGCGTTGGCGCGAACTACTGTATAGACCGTCAATACATGGGCTTGGATGTGCTATGTATTCAAAATGCGGCAACGTCGCGTGAATACATGGGGCTACCGCACATTATCGAAAAGACCGAAGGGCCGATTCGCAACGTGGTCATCATTGGCGGCGGCCCAGGTGGATTGGAAGCTGCACGAGTGACTGCCGAGCGCGGTCATCAGGTTACATTAGTCGAAATGGCCGAACAGCTAGGCGGCCAAATTAACATTGCGGCCAAAGCTCCCCAGCGTGATCAAATGGCCGGCATTACCCGCTGGTTAGCCATGGAAGTTGAACGCTTAGGCGTTGATATTCGCTTGGGTACACAAGCCAATGTCGACATGATTAGAGATCTAAAGCCCGATGTGTGCATCTTGGCGGTGGGCGGTACGCCATTCTTAACACAAAACCCACACTGGGGTGCTGAAGAGGGCTTAGTGGTTTCAACGTGGGACATCCTCAATGGCACCGTTGAGCCGGGTAAAAACGTGCTGATCTACGATACGATTTGTGAGTTTTCCGGCATGTCGGCTGCCGATTATTTAGCCAGCAAAGGCTCACTTGTTGAACTGGTTACTGATGATATCAAGCCCGGTGTCGGCATTGGTGGCACCACCTTCCCTACCTACTACCGCAGTTTATATGAGCGCGAAGTTATTATGACCTCTGACTTGCTGTTAGAGAAAGTCTATCGCGAAGGCGACAAGCTAGTGGCGGTATTAGAGAACGAATACACCGGCCAGCAGGAAGAACGTGTCGTCGATCAGGTGGTTGTAGAAAACGGCATTCGTCCTAGCGAATCACTGTATTACGCGCTCAAAGCGGACTCACGTAACAAAGGCCAAATCGATAACGACACTCTGTTCGCAGCCCTACCTCAACCCGTTTTAAGCGAATCGGGCGAAGGGATGATTTTATGGCGTTTGGGGGACTGCGTTTCTCAGCGAAATACGCATGCGGCCATCTATGATGCGCTGCGTTTGTGCAAAGACTTGTAACGCTGAGGACTTCTTATGATCCTTGATACGCTGTTGCCCTTATTGTTACTGGCCGCACTTGTCTTGGCGGTTGTAGGCATGGTCCGCCGTGCTTTGCTTTGGCGCGCTGGACAAGCCTCGTCCGTAGATTTAATGGGCGGTTTGCTCTCCATGCCACGTCGTTATTTAGTGGATCTCCATCATATCGTTGGCCGCGATAAGAAGATGTCGAACACCCACGTTGCCACCGCAGGCGGTTTCGTATTGTCGATACTGCTTATTATGGCGGTACATTTGTTGGGTGTGCATAATCAGCTTCTTGGGTGGGCGCTGCTTGCCGCTACGAGCGTCATGTTCGCAGGTGCACTCTTTGTGGCAGCGCGACGCATCACCCCTCCCTCACGCCTCTCTAAAGGTGTATGGATGCGGTTACCCAAGAGTTTGATGGCGTTTGCAGCGAGCTTCTTTATCGTCACCTTGCCCGTTGCGGGTGTTTTACCAGCACAAACAGGCGGTTGGGTACTGGCTCTCGTGCTTACCCTCGGCATTATGTGGGGCTTGGGTGAAATGCTGTTTGGCATGGGCTGGGGCGGCCCGATGAAACATGCCTTTGCGGGTGCATTACACCTAGCTTGGCATCGCCGCGCGGAACGCTTTGGCGGCGGGCGCTCAACGGGACTTAAAGCCATCGACCTCACGGCCTCTAAACTGGGGGTAGAAAGCGCTAGCGATTTTAAATGGAACCAGTTGCTAGGGTTTGATGCCTGCGTGCAATGCGGCCGCTGTGAGGCCATGTGCCCTGCTTATGCCGCCGGACAACCACTTAACCCCAAGAAGCTGATCCAAGATATGGTGGTTGCTTTTGCCGGTGGCACGGATGAGCAATACGCCGGTAGCCCTTACCCTGGCATAGAGGTTGGTTCGGCCAAAGGTGGAGTTCATCAGCCAATTGTTGATGGCGTATTAAGTGCCGAAACCCTCTGGTCATGCACGACCTGTCGCGCTTGTGTCGAAGAGTGCCCCATGATGATTGAACATGTGGATGCCATCGTCGATATGCGTCGCTACCTCACATTGGAGCGCGGCAACACACCCAACAAAGGCGCCGAAGTACTCGACAACCTCATCGCGACGGACAACCCCAACGGTTTAAACCCCGGCAATCGCATGAACTGGGCAGCTGACCAAGACCTATCACTGATGAGTGATGTAAAAGAAGCCGATGTGCTCTTTTGGGTGAGCGATGGCGCCTTTGATATGCGCAGCCAGCGTATTTTGCGATCCTTTGTTAGTGTACTCAAAGCCGCTCATGTCGATTTTGCCGTACTCGGTAATGAAGAGCGCGACAGCGGCGATGTGGCGCGACGCTTGGGCGATGAAGCGACCTTCCAAACGTTAGCCAAACGCAATATTGCCACGCTCAAGCAATACCGTTTTAAAACCA
This sequence comes from Neptunomonas phycophila, assembly GCF_001922575.1. Classification (NCBI taxonomy): domain Bacteria; kingdom Pseudomonadati; phylum Pseudomonadota; class Gammaproteobacteria; order Oceanospirillales; family Oceanospirillaceae; genus Neptunomonas; species Neptunomonas phycophila. The sequence goes on from NZ_MRCI01000001.1 coordinate 2,893,605, forward strand.
TAGTAACGACCGACCCACACGCCTTCCACTGCTTGAAAAACGAGTATCCAGAACTCGATGCCTCGGTGGATTACACCGTGATGCACCACACCACCTTTATCAATCAGTTAGTGCAGCAAGGCAAAATCACACTATCAGCCTTCAAAGGCGGGACTGTGACTTATCATGACCCTTGTTACCTTGGCCGCTACAACGGCGAGTACGACTCTCCCCGTGAGCTATTAAGCGCCATGGGTATCCAGCTTATTGAAATGGAGCGCTCAGGTTTTCGATCCCGCTGTTGTGGTGGCGGTGGCGGAGCCCCCATTACCGACATCCCCGGCGAACGCCGTATCGCCGATATGCGCATGGCCGATATCACCGAAACCGGAGCAGAATTAGTCGCCGTTGGCTGCCAACAATGCACCGCTATGCTGGAAGGGGTGGTTGAACCCCGTGCAGAAGTTAAGGATATTGCTGAATTAGTAGCCGACGCCATCTCGATGCCTGCACTAACGACGCCGAAAGGGGAGGCTGCATGAACGAGACCGATACTCACAACCCCCATGGTTTATATCGAAGAGACCCTCGCCAAGAATGGATTCAGCGCAACAGGCTGCATCCATTGCATGGACAAGTGATACACCCAAAGCTAACCGAACAGCGCGGACCCAGCGGTCTTATTCGAAAAAATCCTCACCAAGTCGGCTTTATTGGGCCGCATGGCATAAAACGTATTGATCGTATGGCCGGAAACTCATCCCAACCCCTCTCTCTGCGACGGGCGCCGGTGACAACAGACATACCATTGCCGTTAATCAATATAGTTGATCCCGCCTTTTACATTGCGGTTGTTCCTGACTTTAGTGGTGGTTACCTGAGTGCGCATGACAAAGATATACTCGGTCAAGCACAAGCACTGGTCGACGAAATAAGCCAAGCCCGTAACCAAGTTGGCGCGGTAGTCGCTATTGCTTTTGGGGACATCAACGCCACCGATTTGGATACGGCGGGTGTAGACCGACTTATTCACATGTGTGATACCCAGGTGGAGCCAACGGCTTCCGTGTACCGCCAACTTTTTAACGGCGACTATAACCCCGAAGCTTGCTTATCTGTCCTCTGCGCTGTTGACTCTCAACTTACCCCCTTGCATTGGTTACTACCTGATAGCACACATGGCGGCTTTGATACCGGCTGCCGGCTAGCGGCAGCGCTGGGGGAGCGTCCCGCAACACAAGTATACCAAGCCAATGCCAAACAAGTGATCGGCCGCATCAATGGATCAACACAAGATTATCAACGTGAAACGCCTCGTCTATTAATGCTCAGTGCCGAGTGTCATTTACCGGTGGATGAAACACGACACGAGGTCATCGAACTACCTATACAGCCGCTGCTTGATCCACTTATCCAAGACTCGGGCTATTCCCTCAAGCCTCAACATATCACCAGTCTAGGCTTAATAAATGTAGACCCCAATGCGATTCCCTTAGCTGAAGCCCCTTTTATTTTTTCAGGCGGTAACGGTATTCGCCAATGGGAGCTATTCCATCAGGCCGCTAAAGCCCTCGGAGCTACGGAGGGAGCAAGCCGTGTAGCTGTGGATGATGGCTTTATGCCTCGTCATCGCCAAGTCGGAGCAACGGGCACGTGGGTCACGGCCGATGTGTATTTAGCCGTCGGTATTTCCGGTGCAATCCAACACATGCAAGGCATTGGACAGTGCCGTAAAGTTATTGCCGTGAATACAGATCCGAATTGCGACATGGTCAAACGGGCTGATCTTAGCTTTATTATCGACAGCCAAGTCTTTCTAGAGGCGCTGCTCAATGCGCTTAAGCCGATCAACAACGAGGCCAACGAACATGCCGCTTAATAAATCCCCCCTCACTGTTCAGACAGGAGCTGCTGTTAGCCAAGGGTTAAATGTGGTTGCTTTGGTTTCAGTCGGCATGCACCCCACTTCAGGCCGTCAACGACGTGCCGAACTTGACGCGCGCGCCGTCGAACAAGGTTTACGGCTCATCCACACACCTGCCACACCCCAGCACTCTGCCCACACCTTAGATGTTGTGCACTGTGGGAGCACCGACACCCCAGCCCTAAAACAATATGCAGGTATGGGCCTACCGCATCTCACAATTCTGGAACAACCTACACAAAACGATCCTTTACCCTCACTGATCGATTACTTGCAAACGACTCGCGCGGATATTGTCTTGGCCGGTATGCGCGCTGAATCCGGCGAGTCTTCTGGCATGCTTCCTTACCTCTTAGCAAACACACTGAACATGCCTATCATAAATAGTGTAGCTGAAATCATCTCCGTCAATCAGGGTCAGGTCGAATGCCTACAAGCCTTACCCCGTGGCCAGCGGCGGAAAGTGATGGTAAACCTCCCCTGTGTGATCACGGTCGACATGGCCGCCGCCGCACCTCGCCAGAGCGCTTTTGGTCCGGGTCAACGCGCTAGCTTCACCAGTGTGCCTGTCAAGGAGACAGCTGATACCGTTCGGTTGAGCTGGACTATAACGCCAGCCAAGCCTCGTCCTAAACGGATGAAAACGGTCAAAGCGAAAACAGCCGCTGACCGCTTCAAGGCCGCTACCGCCAAGCCCGAGCAACAAGGCGGGCGAGTCATAGCAGAGGAGTCTCCCGACAATATGGCACACATGCTGATCGACTATTTATTATCAGAAAAAGCGATAAGCACAGCTAATAAGCAACCTAACTAACAATTGCGTATGTAGCGCCACTCTACAAAGCCTGCTCTAGGGCGGGCTTTGATGTCGTTTTTCCTTCCCTAATACCCCGTTAGCTGTCGCTAGCAGAATACCTGCACCGAACAGAGTTTGTAGTATGAAAAGTGATGTGTAACTCATCTTTATTAATAACTGCGAGGAAATGCGATGTCAGGTGAAACTCATGCGATAGGCCAGGATGATGCCGCCTATCATGCGCAATATGATACCGACTACAAGGTCGGTCAAGACAATGTAAAAATCATTGGATTTGATATCCACAACCCCGTTTTCGGTATTAGCGCTGGGCTTATTTTACTCTTTATTGTAGCTACCCTGCTCTTCCCTAGCGAAGCCAAAACAGGCTTAACTAATGCTCGCGGCTGGTCGATTGAAAACTTTGACTGGCTATTCATGATTGGCTGCAATGTGTTTGTGCTTTTCTGTATTGCATTAATCCTACTGCCTGTCGGTAAAGTGCGCCTCGGTGGTGCAACGGCCACACCGGACTTTTCACGTCTTTCGTGGTTTGCCATGCTGTTTGCTGCAGGTATGGGCATTGGATTAATGTTTTGGAGTGTCGCCGAGCCCGTAGCCTATTACACAGACTGGTACGGCACACCGTTAAACGCGACTGCACGCACGCCCTCAGGGGCTGATGCCGCTTTGGGCGCTACCATGTACCACTGGGGGTTGCACCCATGGGCGATATACGGCGTTGTTGCGCTATCACTAGCGTTTTTTAGTTATAACAAAGGCTTACCGCTGACCATTCGCTCGGCTTTTTACCCTCTGCTAGGTGAGCGCTGCTGGGGCGTTGCAGGTCATATCATTGATATTCTTGCCGTACTCGCCACTATCTTTGGCCTAGCGACCTCGCTGGGCTTAGGCGCACAACAAGCGGCTGGTGGCCTTAACTATCTGTTCGGTATTGATAACAGCATTAGCACCCAGTTAGGCGTTATTGTTATCGTGACAGCAATCGCACTCGTATCTGTTTCCCGCGGGCTAGAAGGCGGCGTCAAAATACTAAGCAATATCAATATGTTACTAGCCGCCAGTATGATCGCTATTATTATCGTCGTTGGGCCTACGTTAGCTATTTTTGGCGCGATGGGTACAGTGCTAACTAACTATGTAACCGATATTATCCCGCTTTCTAACTGGGTTGGCCGCGAAGATACGACTTGGTTCCACGGTTGGACAGTTTTCTATTGGGCATGGTGGGTCAGCTGGTCACCATTTGTAGGCATGTTCATTGCAAGAGTCTCTCGTGGTAGAACCGTGCGCGAGTTTCTCATTGCGGTATTGCTAATCCCAACACTAGTCACTGTGTTCTGGATGGGCGTGATGGGCGGCACTGCTATTGAACAAGCCAGTAACGGTATTGGCGAGCTGGCAAACGGTATCGGTGACGTGTCACTGGCCATGTTCCAAATGTTCGATAACTTACCGCTAACCTCATTGCTATCGTTTATGGGTATCGTGCTTGTGATGGTGTTTTTCATTACCTCAGCCGATTCTGGCTCGTTGGTGATTGATAGCATTACTGCTGGCGGTAAAACAGATGCGCCTATGCCTCAGCGGCTATTTTGGGCCACGTTAGTCGGCATAATTGCAGGCACACTGCTAGTCGGCGGAGGCTCTGAAGCCTTAACCGCTTTACAAGCAGGCGCGATAACCACAGGTCTACCTTTTACGGTTGTGTTGATTGTGATGTGTTTTAGTCTTTACCGAGGCCTGAAACAAGACGTTCATCTCTATTAATCCTCATGGCCAACCAACATAGCTGCCATCGACGTATGGCAGCTATGTCAACGAAATGGAGGACCCATGCAATGATGATTGCAGACTTAGTCGACATGGAAGATATTCGTAACGCCTTTAAGGAAAGCCATATCGAATCAGACATAATGTTTAGCGACGACACCCGCCGCATGCAAGCCTGGTTAGCCGAACACCCGCAACAGAAAGCATCATTAATTCAACTTATCCACAGCCTTGAAGAGAAAGCCTCACTCGTGTTGCCAGAGGTACGTGCTTACCTTACCCAATGGTCTACACTCACGGCGTAATAATCATACCGTTGAGAGTTTTTCGCCGCTCAAAAATACGATAATTTGCATTAACGTTCAGGCAATCAAGAAAAGAAAAAGGGGCGTATGCCCCTTGTCTCTCCACTCTTTTACACCTTTATTTCAGCGATGATGTCGCTAGGTTTGCCAATACACTATTGCTATACCAATCGACAAAGTTAATCACACCAAACTCGTACGTGGTGGAATAAGGCCCTGGCGTGTAGGCTCGTGAGTTAATGCCGCGCTGGTTTTCTTCGGCTAATACCCGGTCTTGATCATTAGTCGCATCCCACACATGACGTAAGCGATCAACGTCATAATCCACGCCCTCTACGGCATCTTTGTGCACAAACCACTTAGTCGTCACCATGGTCTCTTGTGCGGAGATAGGTAAAACACGGAATACGATAAAGTGATCACTTTGCATGTGATTCCAAGAGTTAGGTAAGTGCAAAATACGCATCGATCCCAGTTGATGATTTTTAATCCGACCCAGTAATTGCTTACAAGCAGACTGGCCATCCATCGTCATCACGTTAGTCCCCTTTTTAAGCGGCATGCGGACAATACGGTTACGCAAACCAAAGCTCTTGTGCTTGTGCGGAATGTTCTCGGCATCCCATTGGGCAGCTTGTTCTGCGTAGTGATCTAAAAAGTCTTGCGGCGCGCGCGGGTCTTCTGTGTCGTCCCATTCTAGCAAGGTATTTAGCAATTCCGGATGGCTGCCTTCGCAGTGATAGCACTCCCGATTATTCTCTAACACTAACTTCCAATTAGCCTTTTCAATCAAGGTGGATTCAACGGCTAACTTGGTATTGTCGACATCATATGGCTCCATATATTCATCTAACGTCGCCAAAAACTCATCAAAATCAGATTCCGGTGGATGCTTTGCTAAACAGACAAAAATAAAACCTCCGGCAACGCGGCAATGGGCAGAACGCAAGCCATGTTCTTTCATATCAAAGCCGTCGCCCATCTCTGTGCCCGCAAACAATAAATTGCCTTTTAGGTCGTATGTCCAAGTGTGATACGGACACACAAGGTTAGCCACTTTGCCTCGTTCTTTTGAGCATAAGCGAGAACCACGATGCCGACAGGTATTATGGAAGGCGTTAATATCACCATTGGCGTCGCGCACAATGAGTACTGGGTTTTGGCCTACTTCGACAGTGATATAATCCCCACGTTTGGGGATCTCGCTACTCATCCCCATAAACAACCATTCGCGCTCGAAAACTTCCTCCATATCAATACGGAACATATGCGGATCGTTATACAAAGGCTGCGACAGCGAATAACCCGCCTGGCGCTCTGTCAACAGCGCAGTAGTTTTGGCTTTCGCTTGCTCAAGATCAGAGCAGGTCGTGTTAAGTAAGTCTATCGGGCTCATGCGGCCACTCCTTTTTTCGATAATAAGCGACACGCAATCGCTAACAGTTACACACCGCACAAACTTGCCAGTTGGCTCATGTAGACCCTGCCCGCTGTAAGGATTTGTGTTCCGCTAATCCTGCGCTGCAACGCCATTCAGTAGTTACCTGTTCACGACACGAACCATGCTGAAACAGACGTACTTAATGACTCTAGCCTTGCTGGTGGTCATCCTAGATAAGTCTTTGTCGTAAACAACTAAATGCTGAAAGATACTTGGTCAGACAATGGCGGCTTATTCGGAAAAACAACCGACCTCATAGACGTGCGAGACAACGCCATGACAGACACGAACGCTGCTACAGCCACAGCCGACACTTTTATCCCGGTTACCACACAAACCTGGAGCAATGGCCGCCATAAAGTGCGTTGTGTCAAAGTGATTAATGAAACGTGGGATGTAAAAACTTACTGTTTCATGGCCGAGCAGCCCGTCATGTTCTTTTTTAAGCCGGGCCAGTTTGTCACCTTAGAGCTAGAAATACAGGGTGAGGCGGTTTTCCGCTCGTATACCATTTCTAGCTCACCCTCCGTACCCTATAGTTTTTCAATTACCGTTAAACGCGTCCCAGGCGGGCAAGTCTCTAACTGGTTACACGACACCATGAGCGAAGGTATGGAGCTCGCTGTTCACGGCCCCGTTGGGCAATTTAACAGCATCGACTTCCCGGCGGATAAAGTCCTCTACTTATCCGGAGGTGTCGGCATCACGCCTGTTATGTCAATGGCGCGCTGGTCTTATGACACCAACACCAATGCCGATGCGGTTTTTGTTCACAGCGCCCGGACACCTCGCGATATCATCTATCGACGCGAGCTGGATACCATGTCCTCACGAATCGAAAATTTCCGTGTGCACACCATCTGCGAACGCTTCGAATCAGGACAACCATGGTCGGGGTATCGTGGCTTTTTGACACTGGCTTTATTGCAACTGATCGCACCCGACTTCTTAGAGCGCGAGGTCTTCTGTTGTGGCCCAACGCCTTACATGAAAGCCGTTAAAAAAATGCTTGAAGACGCCGGTTTTGACATGCGCCGCTACCATGAAGAGTCCTTCGGCGCGACCCCCGAAACCATCGAAGAAGACGCGATTCAGTCGGCAGAACAAGCCCAAGAAGACGCCGACGCCATGCCCGCCAGCGAACTACTATCTGTTAACTTTGCCGACAGCGGGAAAAGCGTTCAAATCGCCCCGGGCGAAACGGTACACGCTGCCGCAGCCAAACTTGGCCTCCATATTCCTAAAGCCTGCGGTATGGGCATCTGCGGCACCTGTAAAGTCAAAGTGCTAGAAGGCGATGTTGATATGACTCATAACGGCGGCATCACAGAGGACGATGTCGAAGACGGTTATATACTCTCGTGCTGTTCAGCACCAAAAGGGAATGTTGTGGTGGAGTTTTAAAGGTGTGGCGGGACTATAAGCCTAACAACTTTGGAGTAAAAAACTTAGGCGCTAAAATTACTTTATAAACACATCCAAATTCAGACATAAATCACATTATAAGAACACCGCCAACATAAAAACTATTAGCTTTCTTTACACAGAAAAAACCACCCAATAATGAAAGAAGTAGGTATGCTACGAGTCATTTACTGGATACTTAAATACCCATGTCTGAATTTTTATTTAACGGCCTTTCCCCTTTTATTGCGACTGTCCTTATCTTTGTCGCAGGCTTTACGTCTTTTCTAACGGCCTGTTTAGGTGCTGGCGGCGGCATTATTCTGCTCGGAACCATGGCGCAAGTATTACCGCCGCAGTTGATCATTCCGCTGCATGGTGTGGTTCAACTGGGTTCAAACGCAGGCCGCGCGACCATGAGCTGGCGCCATATCGACTGGGGGTTAATTGCACGCTTTTTACCCGGTGCCTTAGTGGGCGCGTTTATCGGGCATTATATATTGGTAGCGTTACCCCCCGCCGTTATGTACCTGACCATCGCCAGCTTTATTCTCTACCTCTGTTGGGGGCCGAAACTCCCTAAGCTCATACTTGGCTCTTGGGGTACAGTGTTCGCGGGTGGTGTAACAACATTTATCTCACTATTTGTGGGTGCTACTGGGCCGTTAGTCGGTGCTTTTCTGAAGCAAATCTACAGTGACCGTTTTAAAACCGTAGCGACCTTTGCGGCGGCTATGTCATTACAACATGTTCTTAAAATCGCTGTATTTGAGGAAGCTGGTGTCAATATTACCGCATGGCTACCCCTATTAATCGCTATGATCATCAGCGGTGCCATCGGCACATATGTAGGCTTACGAGTGCTAAAACGCGTTCAAGACAAACACTTCAGTCTGATACTGAACTGGATACTAACGCTAATGGCTTTGAGACTAATTTGGCAGGCGGTTGAGTTGCTCATATAACAAAACACGCATTACTAATGAATACGTAAAACCTTAAACTGCTCTCTAGCCCCGCTTACACGGAACTAGAGATAGGGATAGAGTTAACTATCCTGTGTATGTTCCGAGACAGCAGCTCGCTTTATGAACGGTAATACTTGTTTTTCGATAACAACATTCTCCAGCACAGGAAAACGCTCAACAAACTTTTTCATGTCCTCTTCGTAGCGATCACTGATCTCCACATCCCACGTACCACCTGATGCTCCGATGATTGCTTGGTCGATAAGGGGTATAACACTACCAGCCCTTTCCTCATCGCCTTGACGCTCTCGAATAACGCCTTCTATGTGCCCCAAGTAGTAAACATGTCCATCCTCTACATCAAACGGCAACTCCAAGGTTAAAAGGTATTCACCGAAGAAAGGAAAGATCTGACCCATGCTGCTAATGCTCGTTAATTCAAAATGGTCAGGTTTCAACTGTATACTAATTAAGTACTCATCACCCTCCTCTTCTACCTCCGGCTTTAGTAAAGCGGAGTCATCTTTCCACGCGTTAAAAAAACTTCTTACATCTTCCCCCTCATCATCTAATGAATGAATAGTGATACCCATTAAAGTTGGCTGAATAGATATTCGATAGTCATTACGCAAATGAGCTGTGAATAGAATAATTGGATCTGATTTGCTGAGAGCCTCTTCCGGGTTTGAGTGAAATGCCAGCTTATTAGTGCTGCAGCCGGTAAGAAAAAATATCATCCCTATTGATATGAATAACGAACGTAACATATTAATTTCCTTTTAATTTAAAAAAGAAATTGTAGTCGATATATGTAAATTGCCATAACTCAAAGTGATTTTTTTCGAATCAAGAAGCAAACAGGTTAACTATTGCTCGATACCGTCAATTATCGACTTCAAAGCTTCTTTCAACGCTTTAGCTTTTCCAAATGACAAGCAAATAAACAGTGGATTTTTATTGGGATGTCGATTGCAAACAAGCTTAAATAGCAAGCCACTATTTTTATGAGCAACTAATTAAAAAGTACTGGTTTATACTTAATAATACGATAAGCCACATACTTTAGTATCTTTTCGTCATTCTGAGTTCAAGCTACTGCCTATATTGCCGCCGTTTATATCAATATCAAGTATGCGGTGCAGTCACCTTTGAGGCAGTGAAATAATGAACATCAAATCCATCCAATTAAAAATAGTGTTAAGTGCAGGAATATGCCTACTGGCCACCAGTGCTGCGTTAATTTCCTATGGAATATTCTCGTCCAACTCTTCTCAAACATTTGTTGCGGCCAGCGTTAGCACTGAAATTGAAAAAATAGTGTTGAGTGATTTAGAGAACTTGTCCAGCCGAAATGCCGCTGAAATTCAACTAAAGTTTGAAGCAGCTATGGATGCGGCGAGAACAATGAGTGATTACCTTTCATTAGGTAAACAGCCTTATTCTACTCAAGGAGCACACTCGATTAGTCGTGATATGGTAAACGGACTGCTATTAAGTGTTCTCACCACTAACCCAGAATTCAACGGCACGTATTCCGCTTGGGAACCTAACGCTTTAGATAATAATGATAGCCAAGAGCGTAACGGTCAAAATGGCAATAACCCGGATACTGGTCGGTTTACACCCTATTGGACCAGAAGCGCTAATGGAAATGTCTCCGTACAACCTCTTGTGGAGTATGATAGTTTAGAAAACCATCCCAATGGCGTACCAAAAGGCGGGTGGTATCAAGGCCCTAAAAACACGGGTAAAGAGAGCATCCTTGGACCACTGCCTTACATTGTTCAAGGTAAGCAGGTGTGGTTGGCAACCTTATCAGTCCCTATCAAAGCGAATAATCAGTTTTATGGAGTCGTTGGAACTGACTACAATTTGGATTTTGTACAAAAGCTGAGTGAGAAAGTCGATAGCGGCCTATATTCAGGTTTAGGCGAGGTAGTTATTGTTAGTGAGCGTGGGCTAATTATTGCAGATAGCGATAATGCCGATTATATCGGCAGCCATTTTACGGATCATTATGATAGCAATATGGACTCGATTTTTAACAAAATTAAAGGGGGCAACCCTTATTCTAAGGTCGACGTAGAAACGGGCATAGCCGAAGTATTTGCTCCCATAAATATTGGCAGAACCGGAAATCAATGGGCTATTTTTATCAAAATAGACGAATCCGTGATTCTTGAAAATGTAGACCAGCTGCTCCGTGAAATGTCATCCAAATCTACGCAAGATATATACTGGCAAGTGCTTGTAGGCATCTTCATATTAATTGTTGCCTTAATAGCCTTGTGGATAACTGCTAAAAAATTGGCAGAGCCGATTAAAAAAGCTTCTTGGTTAGCGGGTGTTATACGCAAAGGGGATTTCTCTCAACGCCTTAATCATGAAGGTGAAGATGAAATAGGACAGCTTTCAGCTGCACTTGATCAGATGGCCTCAGGATTACAAGCTCAAGTTAACGTAGCAGAGCGTATTGCAAAGGGAGATTTAAATCAGGACGTTATACTGGCTTCAGATCAGGACCAGCTTGGACTAGCTTTACAAGGTATGGTGCATAACCTGAACCAACTAGTCGCTGATGTGCGCGCAGGCTCAACACACATTAATGTTAGTGCAGAACAGGTGGCCAAACTAAGTAACGACTTATCCGCTGGAGCTAGTAGCTCTGCGTCAGCGATCACCGAAATAAGCGCCACTATTACGCAAATGGCCGCTCAGACCCGACAAAGCGCAGACAACGCCAACAAGGCCAGTGGTATCTCTCAACAGTCTGAAAACTCAGCCGAGTCTGGTAATTATTTGATGGCCGATTTAGTTACAGCTATGTCAGAGATTGATGAATCGGGTCAGAATATTACGAATATCATTAAAGCTATAGAGGATATCGCATCGCAAACCAACCTATTGGCGCTAAACGCTGCTATTGAAGCTGCTCGCGCGGGTGAATATGGACGTGGGTTCTCGGTTGTTGCTGATGAGGTAAGAAGTTTGGCCGCACGAAGTGCAGAAGCCGCTCAGAAAACAGCACAACTTATTCAAGAATCTCGCCAAAGGACCATTAAAGGAACCGAATTGGCTCAGCAGACCTCTGAAGCATTGCAAACGATTGTTAGCGGGACGTCCGAAGTATCAGCGCTGGTCATTGACATCGCATACGCCGCGCAAGAGCAGGCCTCGGCTATTGAGCAAATGAGCTTGGGCATCCATCAAATCGATGAAGTAACACATCAAAACAGCCAAAGCTCGGAAGACTGTGCGTCAGCATCAGGTAAGCTAACCGATCAAGCCGGCCAGCTTGATGTGCTAATTAGCCAATTTAGATTGAAGTAATCACTCCCCAATCAAAATCAGTTGGCCCGTTTTTGGATCACGATACACCTGCCCGACCGACTCATAACCGGCGGCGCCATTGGCGCTACCTGTGGGTAAGTTGGGCAGCTCTTTACCGGATGTTATCGTTTGTTGCGTTTTATCCTGCGGGTTAAAATGCGCCTGCAACTGATCGCTCAACGCGATGAGGGCAGCGATAAGCCCACAAGCAAACACTAACATCAGATCAACTAAATTAGACATGGGGCCTAACGGTTCATTATCACCTTGATCAAAGCGACCACGGTTCCAGCGTCGACTCATGACCGCGCCTCCAACTGTGTAAGGGCTTGATCATACCAGCGACGTCGAAGCCGCCCGATCACAAAGCCCACCACACCCACCAACAAGCCGAGCACTGTGGTATCAAAGGCAACACTCATCGCGGTAGTCAGTATATCCAGCTCCCCGTTACCCAAAGCTGATAGCCCCGGTCCCAGCGGAATAAGCGTTCCCATTAGACCTAGCATAGGCGCTATGCGGGCAATAAAGTCGCTGCGTTCTATACGCTTGATCGCTATCACCTCTAAGCTCTCTGCGTTTTTTTGTTTGATAAAACGAGGAATCCCCTTATAACGCTCGGCAGGTAACATTCCTAGCTCAACCACGGCCAAGGCCGTCAAAGCCAGTAATCCCCATATAACGGGCTCTAAAAGTAAAGCAACCAGTTGATGCATTAGCCCAATGGAATACGAACTCATCATAACCTCAGTCCCTCCGTGAGGTAGGTTTGGGCATGCCAGAACGGCTTCCGCGCCAGTACCCCCACAACATTAATAACGTCGCTGCAAATAAGCCAAAATAAAGCGCATCACTTTCTGTAATGACGTGGTCTTCTTTTTGGGAGGTTTGTGGATTTTTAGCGTCTTTTTGAGCCTCTGTTGTACTGATATTGACCTCGGTGATGCGGCTAGCGATATTAACGGAAGCCTGCGCTTGAGGCGCTAATTCCGTTTGTGCTTTTGTGAGTAATGCCTGTAATTTTTGATAGCTAGCCGGTTCAACATAGCTCTCTAACCAACCAAACATGGGATGGCTAGGGCTAGTATGCCCGCTGCCAGGTAAACCATTTTCCAAAACGAGGTCGGTAAACTCATTCGCCAACTGGGTTATGGTTTCTTGATCGGCTTGCCAAAACTCTTTGTATGCAGCTACCATCATAACAGCCAACATATTGGACTTAACGTGCACGTTTTGACCTTGCGATAGAAAGGTATCCAGTTCTAGCTCCAACCCATCATCAATATAAACACGCTTTACTTCGTCCCATGCCCAGCTTTTTATCAAATCAGGGCTAGTCACCTGCCATCCCCAAAGGTATTCAATAAACTCACTGCCCATAGTGCGCGCTCCGGCGTAGCCTTCCTGCATCAGCGGTTCGATCCATTGAGGGTTTAAAAAGCGTCCTCGTAACTCAGACAACAAAGCCACTTGTAGCGGTTCTACCTGAATATTTTGGCTATCCGCATGGGACAGTACAAACCCCTTTGGTATCTGCCCTGAGAATGTCTCGACGGCTAAATTCAAACCTCCGAGGTAATCGAAAGCATCGTTGTTATCAATAAGACCATACAGGTTACTGGCACGCCCAAGGTAGGTTTGCCCAACGGTTTGTAGCCGCTGCTTAAACAAGGATTGTTTGGCTTCCCCCTGCAGGTTTCTACCGTAAGCATGGCCCATACGGAGTAAGTAAGTACTTGCAAGCTCCTGTCTATCTTGCCATGCTCCCGAGCGCTCAACCAACCGATTTATACCAGCGCCATAAGCACCGGGAGCCGTACCAAAAATTCGATAGGTGGCTTGAACAGCCGCTTGCTCAACGGGCATACCTTGATTTAAGGCTGCTTGTGCATCACGCACCCAACGTGCCGCCAATCGATTACGGGATAGCGGATCATCACCTGGCTGCTGTAAGTCTCCTAACGGCGCAAGCGCTGTTGTGAGGGCATAATCGAGAGCGGGATATTGGCTGCGGATAGTGTTTGCCGAAGCATCAAGAGCCATCAGCACCGCTTGTTCTAACCAGATAATTTGCGCACCGTATAAGTCACGAAACAAGCCTGATGTGGTGAATACGATATCGTGACGGATACGAGGTGATCGATCAGGGTTATTAGATGCAGCATTTAAATCTACGCGCGCTAACCCTTTAACAATACCGCGACTGTTCCATACGGGCTTGATACCTAAGCGATCCAACCCGAAGGCAATTAGTGCGCCCTCATCACGCACCACATCGGAAGCCCACAATACGATGCTGTCCGCGTCTTGATCCGTGTGAGCTATCCCTTCTTGTTGATTCGCTTTTTGCGCTAAGGTAACGCCCACCTGATAACCTAACTTCGTGGGAATAAGGCTACCGTCAAGCGCAAAAAAGTTACGTCCAGTTGGCAGCACTTCAGGCGTTCGTATGGGGTCATTACCTTTACCTGGTTCAATAAACTCACCGGATAAACCTGCTAATAAGGCGCTCATTTCCGCCGCAGGCGAAGCCTTTAGTTGAGTACGCACGTTATCGGCTAACGATGACTGCTGCCCCATCGAAGCCAACATGGTATCCACAGCTTCAGCGCTCCATGCTTGACCAAATCGATGCAAACCCAGTGGCATAAAGGATTCTTGCAGCCCGGTTAGATAATGCCCTACCTCATGGACTAATAAGGTGTCATCCACTTCATCAAAGCGAGTTAAACCACGTACCGTTAATTCGCCAGCCATGCTAGCTGTCAGCTCATCTTCCAAATGCAGTTGAGCCACCAGCGCACGTATCTCTGCAATCGCTCGCTGGCGCATGGCAACAGCCGTATCCGGGGCCGCTTCGTAACTTTCAATCAATTGACGCAACGCCAGTAATTGATCGTATAGCTCCGTGCTATCTAGCGGAGGTGTTAGATGGTCAACCATAATGGCCTGACCACGACGTTTAGCTTGTATGCCTTCCCCAACACCATCCACGATGTAGGGGTATACACTGGGAAGGTCATCGACAATCGCGGCAGGGTAATCTTCTGGGCTCATGCCAACACGATGCCTTGGCAAAAACTCATACGTAGAGTGACGCCCAACATGCACAAGCGCATCGGCTTTAAACTCTTTCTGCAACCATTGATAAAAAGCGAGATATTGGTGGGGAGGAGGAAACGACAGATTAGCATGCAGTAGCTCCTCGTTAAGCTCCCACCCTCGTGGAGGTTGCGGCCCGATAAAGACATTGCCAAATTGAAGCCCAGGTAACACAAGCTGACCACCAGACACCATTACGTTACCGGGTGGCGCGCCCCAACCGCGAATGCCTTCTATTTGTTGCTCAACAATAGCATCGATGTGCTCTTTCGCGCTGTGCCAGACTTTATCCGTTAGCTCAGGCGTTTCGTATATTGCCTCCAACTGATTCAGCAAGCTTAGCACTCGCTCACGCCCCTTATGATCAGCACCTTCTACGGCATGTTTTAAATCACTAATCACCCGACGCATCATCTGCCGTCCGGTTTCAGAATTTTCTAGCTGCTGTGCTTGCTTAAACGCGCTGTGCAAATACCCTAAAGGGCCGTACTGCATTTCGTTCTGAAGGGACTCTGGCAAACTTGAGAACCAAGTGCTGTACTGATCCGGAGATACCGTTGCAACCATGGTCGCCATGGTGCGCAGCGCCTCACCATCTTCGGGTAAATTAACACCTTGCTCTTGTAGAAGATCAAGCAGCGCCTCCGCATTCTCAGGTAATTCACCGGTCTGATACCCAGCCGCTTTTAGCGACGACAGTATTCCAAAAAGAGACTCAGGCACATTTAGGTTATCGGCACCAATATTATGGCGCCCAGGCGGGTGGTTGTAATAAATAATGGCTATTTTTTTATCGGCATTCGCTGTTTGTTGCAAATGACTCCAACGCTCAACCCGTCGGGCTAGGATATCAATCTGCCCCTTAATGGGCGTTATCACTGCCAGTGCAGCACCTGTTTGCTGATCAACCCTCTCGGCACCTTTCGCCGCCACTATAATGGACTGCCCAATCCCCTGTAACTCAGGCATGGCTACTCGGTAATGCACCGAGTCCCACGGCAAGCCTTCTTCTGATAAGCGCCATGCCTGTTCGCTCATATCATTTAAGCGCAGCGCGGCAATAACAGGCACATTCAATTGAGATAAAAGTTGAGAGGCTTGCTCCCGTCCTGTACTACCGCCCATCACAAAACTCTGCAAACTAATAATGGCAGCCAAGGACGAGTCGTGCTCGGTCAACCATTCTAGTGCGGCCACACTCGCGTCTCCCCAGCTGGCCAACAGAGATAAGCACCCTAGGCTTGAATCACGCTGCTCGATGGCGGTACACATTGCCTCATTAACCGATTTGTCTCCTTGACGATCACCTGTTTCATAATCCATTACCACGACCCAACGCGGCTTTACACTCATATCAAACGTGCGATAGTCGGTCGTTTCGCCTTGATACACTACTCGAATCGGTGAGATTAAATGAGGTAGAAAACGTGTTGCCTCATCTACCTGCTTCTGCGTCGCTAAATGCGATAAGTGATAAAACAGCCCTTCCATGTTATAGCTATCACGCCCTAACCAAAAAAGCCGTGCTTGCAGCCATTCTTGAGTATTGCGATGTTTTGCTACGTGCTGAGTCATCCACTCCATTGGGCTTTGATCCAAACTGGGGTGACCCATTAACGCATCTAAATCTGCATCATTGTTTAATAAGCGTCGGCCCATAATATGGGATTGCAGCACCAAGGAGCGATCACTATGTAGTGCAACAAATGAACGCATCTCACCCGCATTCAACGCGGCCTGAAGCCGAGCAACAGGCTCTCCAAACACGCCTGCGGCAAACACGATATCCGCGTTAGATAATAATGAGGCTTGCTCATGGCGAGACAATTGTTTCCACTGATCAGTCGAACGGATAATTACTTGATCACTCGGCTGCGCTTTTAAAAATCGATGCGCCCCCGACACCAGCTCAGGCACATTAGCCGCCGACGTAATCGCCAATAAGGACGCGGCATAAGCCGGTAAAGTAAGACACAACAAAACACATAATGAAAACAGCTTGATCACGACACACCCCGATCCAGTGATAACCGAGGTGAGGAAAGACAAACGCAGAAAAACAGCTTATGCCATGCATAAACCGCCGTAACGCAGATCACTCCTTGATGGCACGCCCCGGCTATCAGAAATAGTTATGCTTGCAGGCAAGTATTCTGGCTCACGGATCATTGCAATTCATCGACCTTCCCAAGGTAAACCTCAGTGATCATCAGCCAATGCTGTGATGAATCGCTACCCGTATACAGTTGCGGGGACAGCTTCGTTTAAACGAATTCCTTTTTGATGCTCTTTACGTAAGAGACCTGCAAAGCGGTGCAACGATAGCACAGGTAGATAGGGCTTTTGAATCACCCTAGCCTCAGGTCTCATGCTTTTACGAACCACTACAAATGACTCAAACCGGCGTTATAAGGGCCTTGCCTGCAAAATGTGCGGCTAAGTTATCCACAACCAATTGCGCCATACGGCCACGTGTTTCATAAGTTCCACTGGAGCAGTGAGGTTGTAAAACGACATTATCTAACGCAAGCAGAGCCTCGGGCACATGCGGTTCGTCTGCAAACACATCCAAGCCCGCTCCCGCTAGCTGACCAGCGCAGAGTAGCTCAACCAATGCGTTTTCATCGACCACACTCCCGCGGGCGATGTTAATGAAGTAGCCTTGAGGCCCCAGCGCTTTCAGTACTGGCTTACTAATCAAACCTTCGGTGCTCTCTCCGCCAGGAATGGCAGGCATGAGAATATCGACATCATGCGCGAGCGCCTCAATAGTATCGTAATAGGTGTAATCCACATCGGGGGATTGACGACGTCCGTAATAGCAAACCTTCATACCAAAGGCTTGAGCGCGATGCGCGATGGCTTTACCAATGCGCCCTAACCCTACTATCCCGACGGTTTTACCATGAACAGAAGTGTTCAGCGGCATCATGCCTTTATTGACCCAATCTCCACTGTGCACCCAATGAATACCGGGCACTAAACGCCTAACGGTAGCGAGCAGAAGTAGCAATGCCATATCGGCTACATCATCAGTCAGCACATTCGGTGTATTGGTTACCTGAATGCCACGAGCTTTGCACTCATCAACACATAAAGTATCTAGGCCAACACTACTGCAAGCCACAATTTCTAGATTGGGCAAACGATCAATTAATGATTTTTCAAGCCCACCGCCATGCGTGGTTACCACCGCACGTATTTGATCACCAAATTCATCCAGCATGCTTACCCTGCCCTCCTCGCTAGCCAAGTCATAGCGATGGAGATGATATGCGTCATCTAGCATTGCCATTTGCTCTGGACGGTTCGGCCAAACTAACAATACATGGATCGATTTCATGGGAGGCTTCCTAACGCAGTTGTGATTAAGGTATAGACAAATAAAAAAGTAATACATCATACATAAAAGAACAAGCTCTCACCGCCTTAATCACTTTGGGAAAAAGACTGTTCACCTAAACCAATTGTTATTCTTACGGTCAGATTGGAATGTATAATGCCCAGCACCCATTACAGACACTTCTTTCCTGAGCCGGAACCCCTATGACAATTAATTCGCGACATTTGCTAATTCTATTAGCCGACATTGCTCTGTTCGTAATTCTCCTAAACACACTGCCATTTGAGGCTAATGTTGTTAAAGGACTCAGCATTTTAGTTTTTGTGGCCATTCTCTGGTTAACCGAAGCATTGCATGTGAGCGTTACAGCGTTATTAGTGCCTTTGCTGGCCATAGCGACTGGCGTTTTTAAAGCCTCTGAAGCTCTAGTTAGCTTTGCTAACCCCATCATCTTTTTGTTTTTGGGAGGCTTTGCATTAGCCGCCGCTCTGCATCATCAAGAGTTAGACAAAGCTATTGCGAATAAAGTGGTCGCTATTGCAAAAGGTCGGATGAGTGTCGCTGTGTTGATGCTTTTTGCCGTTACTGCAGGCCTATCAATGTGGATCAGTAATACAGCAACCACCGCTATGATGCTGCCCTTAGTGTTAGGGATAATGAACAAACTGGATGGGGAAAAAGACCGTCCTACTTTTCTTTTTATTCTGCTGGGCATTGCATACTGCGCCAGCATTGGAGGTATAGCCACTATTGTTGGTAGCCCTCCCAACGCAATAGCCGCCGCCGAAGCTAAATTAAACTTTTCACAGTGGATGCAACTAGGCCTACCTATTACGTTGATCCTACTTCCGATGGCCGTCGCCATCTTATACTTGTTAACAAAACCAAACCTCAGTTACCGTTTTGAGCAACAATCGACCAACATCGAATGGACTCGCAGCCGCATTCTAACCATTATCATTTTTGGGTTGGCTGTACTCAGCTGGATATTTAGCGGCCCTCTCAATAAAGCACTGGGTGGTATTGCAAGCCTTGATACTGTTATTGCCATATCGGCCATCATCTTGCTGTGTGCATCACGTGTTGTTGAATGGAAAACCATTGAGAAAAGTACTGACTGGGGCGTGCTCATCTTATTCGGTGGGGGCATTTGCTTAAGTGGCGTTCTTAAAGCGACAGGCGCAAGTGAGTTTCTTGCGCAAAGCTTGTCTCACTTGCTAGACCATGCCGGTATTTTAGTATCATTACTGACTATTACGGCTTTCGTTGTGATGTTGACAGAATTTGCCAGCAACACAGCGAGTGCCGCTATCCTCATTCCGGTTTTCGCAGCGATCGCCGATAGCATGGGGATTTCTCCTGTAATCTTATCAGCCATTATTGCGATTTCTGCTTCGTGTGCCTTCATGCTTCCGGTAGCCACGCCACCTAACGCCATTGTCTTTGGTCTTGGCTATATTAAGCAGAGCGAAATGATGCGCGTAGGCATGGTGCTAAACATCATTTGTATTTGTGTTATCACCGCTTTTGCTTACTTATTCTGGTAAGCAACCAGTTATTCTTTTACGCCTGTGAAGGGGTTTGCTTTTTTAAAGCATGCCCCTTTTTTTTCAATAACTTGCATGAAAACTCGCCTTTTCGGCGTGTTCAAAAATTAGCCAACTAACCTATTTAGACGTATAAAAGGCTTGTTATGCGCCAAAGTTACCAGTAACATTTACATTGTTACCGGTAACATAGCTTTAACACGATCCTGACTAGCATCGCATCAAGGCGTTACGCGGTAGTGCTCGGATACACTTCCGGTCGCTGACTAAAAGTCCCGAAAAAAATAAACATAGGAACTGATTTAATGAATTTCTCAAAAGCGCTTCTAACAACAGCCTTGGCGGGCTTGGTTTCTGTAACCGCACAGGCGGCTGACTTTACCTTTAAAATTCAGTCATCTGATCCATCAGGTGATAAAAACTATCAAGTTCAACAAGAATGGGCTGATCGCGTAGAAGCGCTGTCTGGTGGGCGCCTTGATATTGAACTACTCCCCGTAGGCAGTGTAGTTAAACACACCGAAACATTAGACGCGATTAAGATGGGCATACTCGATGGTCACGTAACAGCGACGGGTTACTTCTCAGGTAAAGACCCAGCGTTTGGTCTTATTGGTAATACAGTTGGCGCCTGGTCAGATACATCTCAGCTACTACAGTACATTAACTATGGCGGTGGCTACCAAGTAATGACTGACCTTTACGCACCCTATGGCGTTAAATTTGTCGGCGGCTCAACAACCGGCGTTGAGTCGTTTGTTTCTAAAGTGCCTTTGAACGGTGTAGAAGATTTAAAAGGCCTCAAACTGCGGGCACCAGAGGGCTTAGTACAACAAGTCTTTGCTGCAGCGGGTGCGTCTCCGGTTAACTTACCAGGCTCCGAAGTATTTACTGGATTAAGCAAAGGCGTTATCGATGCCGCCGACTACACGGTATTCTCAACAAACCAAAAAGCCGGCATGAACGATGTAGCAACTCACCCAGTACAGCCCGGTTTCCATTCTTTGCCATTGATCGATATTTCGGTTAGCCAAAAGAAATGGGATAAATTGCCAGCGGATCTTCAAGAAATTTTAACCGTGTCGGTACGCGATTTTGCACAAGACATTACAACCCAATTGCGTATAGCCGACCAGCTAGCGGTAAAAGAAGCACAAGCTAATCCTGAAATCACCATTCACGACTGGTCAGCACAAGAGCGTAAAAAATTCCGTGCTATCGCCCAGTCTCAGTGGGAAATTTATGCACAAAAGTCTCCTAACGCTGAAAAAGTCTACAACTCCATCTCTACATACCTGAAAGAGAATGGCCTGCTTTAATTTGCGTTACTAGTACGGTTTATGGGTCTTCTTAGGCCCATAAGCGTCTTCCTCCTTACCTCGACTAACCAGCCTAGATAAACAGGCCTAGCTCTGTTTTGTTGGAGTTTTTATGCAATCGACAGATCATCTGGGTGGCACGCCCGATCACTCGCCCGACGATGAACAAGGCAGAAACCTTCTTGACCGCCTTATCCTTCGTATTGGTAACCTACTTAGCCTATTGTTTATCTTTACTGTTGCCATTTCATTCTATGAAATTGTGATGCGTTACATTTTCAACGCCCCCACTATGTGGGTGCATGAAAGCGCTTCGTTTATTGGCGGGTCTTTATTTGTTGTAGGCGGAGCATATGCTCTGGCTAATAATAAACACGTACGCGTTGTGCTTATATACGACCAAGTTTCCGAACGCACGCGCCATTATCTAAACATTTTCCACCACCTTGCAGGCTTGGCTTTCACCGGCATGCTGGTCTACGGCGCTTGGGAAATCACATACAGCAGCTGGGTAACACCCTTTGGCGATATCCGCCTTGAGACATCAGGATCGGCATGGGACCCTGCATTTCCTTCCCTGTTAAAGGCCGTCATTCTGGTCGTTGTCTGCGTTATGTTTATTCAGTTTTTATTGCACCTTATTAACGAAGTATCTCGGCTCAAAGCATTAACACATCGAGGCCGTCATCATGTTTGATTTATCTTCTCTCGGTATCGGCTTAGGCAGTTTAGCGATGCTGGTCCTATTGATTGGCTTGCTGCTTACTGGCATGCAATTAGCCTTTGTAACAGGGCTAGTGGCGTTAATTTTTACTCTTGGTTGGTTTGGCGTTGATGCTCTACCGCTCGTGACCAGCCGCATGTATAGCTTTGTCAACGGGTATGTTTT
The DNA here is from genome assembly GCF_001922575.1 of Neptunomonas phycophila. Lineage (NCBI taxonomy): Bacteria > Pseudomonadati > Pseudomonadota > Gammaproteobacteria > Oceanospirillales > Oceanospirillaceae > Neptunomonas > Neptunomonas phycophila. The sequence goes on from NZ_MRCI01000001.1 coordinate 2,915,746, forward strand.
CTTAGCCGTGCCCATGTTTGTTCTCATGGCAGCCCTGCTCGATCGCTCAGGTATCGCTGTTGATTTATTCGACGCCATGAAGAAGGCCGCGCGTAAAATACGCGGAGGCGTAGCCGTTCAAACCTTAGTCGTTGCTGTAATTCTAGCGTCTATGTCCGGTGTCATCGGCGGAGAAACCGTTCTTTTAGGTATTTTAGCCTTACCGCAAATGTTACGTTTAGGCTATAACCGTAAGCTCGCTATTGGTACAACCTGTGCCGGTGGTGCGCTTGGTACCATGATGCCTCCAAGCATTGTGTTGATTATCTACGGCATGACCGCCAGCGTGTCGATAGGTGACTTGTTTAAAGCGGCTTTTTTACCGGCAGCTATCCTCGCGCTATTTTATGTCGCTTACGTACTAATCCGTTGCTGGATGGACCCTTCTTTAGCGCCGCTACCGTCGGATGAAATGCAAAAAGAAGATGACGCCAAACAAACGAATTACTTCAAAGCGCTATTTTTCCCAGGTCTAACGGTCGCCATCGTTCTGGGCAGCATTTACACCGGTGTCGCGTCAGTCACCGAAGCCTCTGCACTGGGTGTTGTTGGCATTATGCTCAGCGCGCTGATTCGTGGCGAACTTAATGTCCAGATGCTCAAAGATAGCGCCAAATCGACTATGCAAACCTGCGGTATGATCATGTGGATTGGTATCGGTGCTAGCGCACTAGTCGGCGTATACAACTTGATGGGCGGCATCGACTTTGTCGAAAGCGTCATCCTGTCGCTGAGTAACGGTCATGTTATGGGCACCGTATTAATCATGATGGTGATTTTGCTGATTTTGGGCATGTTCCTTGATTGGGTGGGTGTTGCGTTACTCACTATGCCTATCTTTGTACCCATTATCGTCGGCCTCGGCTTAGACCCTATCTGGTTTGGTGTGGTGTTTTGCTTGAACATGCAGGTGTCTTTTTTATCACCTCCATTTGGCCCAGCGGCGTTTTACCTTAAGTCGGTGGCTCCCAAAGATATCAGCTTGGGTGAGATATTCTCTGCCCTGCTACCGTTCATTGCGTTGCAGATCATAGTGCTTGCGCTGGTTATCGCCTTTCCGCAACTGTCTTTGTGGTGGAAATAAGCGATGAATAAGCAAAAGATAATTGTGATGGGCGTATCGGGTTGCGGTAAATCCTTGATCGGATCATTGCTGGCTGAGCACTTGGGCCTATCATTTTATGATGGAGATGATTTTCACCCCCCTGAGAACGTGGAAAAAATGCGCCAAGGCACTCCACTCAATGACCATGATCGTCGTGAGTGGCTACACACTCTCAATCAGTTAATTACTAGCAAGCCGAATGCGGTTGTGGCGTGCTCTGGACTTAAGCCCCAGTATCGTGAGCTGTTACGTCAGGGCAATGAGGCCACGTTAATTTACTTAAAAGGCGATATCGATACGATTTGGAAACGTCATCAACAACGCGAAGGCCATTATTTTAACGGTCGAGGCATGTTGGAGAGCCAGTTTGGAGATCTCATCGAGCCACTAACCGATGAAGCGGTTCATATCGATATCGATCAACCTGTAGAGGACGTGCTCAATGATATTCTTAAAGCACTGGACGACCCGTTAGCACACCCCACAAGATCTTGATCTAAGATACGCTCCCCATGAATAGATTATGGGGAGCTTTGATCTAACGCTCCGTTTATGAGCGCTTAAACGTTTCTACGCCATCAGGAGTACTCATCAATACGACATCAGCACCACGATTAGCAAACAAACCATTCGTCACTACCCCTACCACGTTATTTAAAACGCGCTCTAACTCTTTAGGGTTAACGATCGACAAATCATGCACATCGAGAATCTCGTTCCCGTTATCTGTTACGACACCTTCACGATAAACCGGAGCGCCATCAAGCTTTACTATTTCTCGTGCTACATAGGAGCGCGACATCGGGATCACCTCGATAGGTAACGGGAAGCCACCTAAAATATCCACCTGCTTTGACGAGTCGACAATACACACAAATTCACGAGAGGCCGCTGCAACAATCTTTTCTCGCGTTAACGCAGCGCCACCGCCTTTAATGAGATTTAAGTGCGGATCAAACTCATCAGCGCCATCAATATAAACATCAAGCTGCCCAGCCGTATTAAGATCCAAGACCTCGATGCCATGAGCTTCCAAACGCTTTGCCGTCTCATCTGAGCTTGCCACGGCACTGGCAAAAAGATGTTTAATCTTTGCTAACTCATCAATAAAAAAGTTAGCTGTTGACCCTGTTCCTACGCCGACAATGGAATCATCATTGAGCTTGGGACGGATATACTCGATGGCCGCTTGTGCTACAGCTAGCTTCATTTCATCTTGAGTCATGGTTTTACCCTAATTATTCATAAATATGGCCAAATTATACGCAGCATTTGCCCTCGCTTGTAGACGAATTGCAACACAGCGAGTAGCATTTCTGCCTCTCCTTGCTAAATACTCACATTTACCGCTTAGCAAGACACTTGCAGATCTAATCCTATTGAAAAATTAGTTAACAACATGGCTCACCGATACATCAAAAAAATACTCGAAGCTCGCGTCTATGACGTCGCTGTCGAAACCCCTCTTGATGAGGCTCGTGGTCTTTCAGAAAGGCTTAATAACCGTGTGCTTCTTAAGCGCGAAGACTTACAGCCGGTGTTCTCATTCAAGATTCGCGGCGCTTATAACAAAATGCGTCAGTTAACTGAAGAACAACTGGCCTGTGGTGTTGTAGCTGCTTCAGCGGGTAACCATGCGCAAGGCTTAGCCATGGCGGCTAAAAAAATGGGGGTAAAAGCCACCATTGTAATGCCCAAAACGACTCCGGAGCTAAAGGTCAACAATGTTCGCCGTTTAGGTGGCAAAGTTGTACTGCACGGCGACGCCTATGATGATGCCTCAGCCTACGCTAAAGCCTTAGTTGCCGAGAAAGGCATGACCTATGTACACCCCTTTGACGACCCAGACGTTATTGCCGGCCAAGGCACAATAGCTATGGAAATTCTTCGTCAAGAGTCAGGGCCGATTGACGCTATTTTCGTACCGGTTGGCGGCGGCGGCTTGATTGCAGGTATTGCGGCTTATGTGAAATACCTGCGCCCAGAAACAAAAGTTATTGGCGTAGAGCCCAGCGAAGCCGCTTGTTTGCATGCCGCTCTGGCAGCTGGTAGCCGAGTCGTGCTACCACAAGTTGGCATTTTTGCTGACGGCGTGGCCGTTGCTCAAATTGGTGAAAATACCTTTGAACTGGCCCGTGAATATGTCGATGAAGTGATCTGCGTATCAACTGACGAAATCTGCGCGGCTATAAAAGATATTTACGACGATACCCGCTCCATTTGTGAGCCCGCTGGAGCATTGGGTATTGCGGGTATGAAAAAATATGTGGCCCGCGAGCAATGCAGCAACCAAACACTGATTGCCATCGACTCTGGCGCAAACGTGAACTTTGACCGTTTACGCCACATTGCAGAGCGCTCTGAGCTTGGAGAAAAGCGCGAAGTCATCGTCGCCGCTAAAATCCCAGAAAAGCCAGGTAGCTTTAAAAAGTTTTGCACGGCGTTAGGTAAACGTAACATCACTGAATTTAACTATCGCTACAGTAATGACGATACCGCTGTCGTATTTGCTGGCATTCAGGTTAAACCTAACAATGACGGCCGCGATGAGCTATTGGCTGAAATTCGAGAGCACTTAGACGAAGTCATTGACCTAACCGATGACGAAACCGCCAAACTACACGTGCGTTATATGGTCGGAGGCCATGCCCCCGAAGCCGTCGACAACGAAGTGGTTTATCGCTTTGAGTTCCCTGAACGACCTGGCGCGTTGATGAAGTTTCTAACCAAACTAGGCGGCCGTTGGAATATTTCCATGTTCCATTACCGCAACCATGGCGCGGCAGCCGGTCGTGTTTTAGTAGGAATGCAAGTGCCTGCGCAAGAGCATAGCCAAGTCCAAGCGTTTCTGGATGAAATCGGTTATGAATACTGGGACGAAACAGACAACGCGTCCTATCAACTTTTCTTAGGCTAGACCTTACAGCGGATATCAGCGGCGCATAACTGATATCCGCATGTAACGGCATTGATACTCAAACAACCTGAAAGTAGCATTAAGGCGCTCCTGTTTTTGAACTACCGTAGTTCTCACGGCTAACAATAAAAACAGGCAGAACCGGCTATGATGCATCTCACACGTCAACTCACCGCCATCAGTGGTCTTTGTTTAACGCTATCAACTCCCGCTATTGCAGACCTATCCGGCACCCAAACAATACAGTTGCTCGATAAAGACAACAGTGCTCACACCATAGGAAGCATCACATTCACTCACGAAGGCGAACAAACCCAGTATCAATTACATATTGATCATAGCCAGTTCACCGATTACTTCCTTTCTATGAAGGAGATGAAATGCTTAGAAGGCCCAGAACTATGGTGCCATCTGCCATATCCCTACCCATCACCTCGTACCATTAGCCCAGACAACACCCAATGGCTATCGCACGATTTACTCTTTATGTTTAAAAAGCCAAATGAATTTGGAGCGAATTTCTGGAACGGGATTTATTACGAATTTACAGTGACGGATGAAGGTTTAGTTGGACGAGCACGCGCAGTGGATTTAAATGAGCTGGCCGCCCCGCCCGACGACTTAGGCATACCGCCTTTTGCACCGATGACGTTAGAAGACATCGATGAAGGGCAGCGCTGGTTGCCGTCTGCTGTTATTCGTTAACCAGCCTTAGTGGGGACTTCCGGCGAGTGATCGTGTTCGCCAAAGAACGCTTTCAGTGTAAACAAAGTCAGCGACACAATCCCCCATAGCAGGCCTAAAACAACACCAGCATCGATAATTCCACGCCAAGGCTGCGGCACATGATGCACCACTTGGATGATGATGAGAATGCCTATAGTCAGCGTAAAGGTAACTATCTTACGGCGTCTTTCGCTGTGGAAAAACCCCATACAAAAGAGCGGAGCAAGCAATACGCGCACTGGAGTAATGTTATTAGATAGGTATCTAATGCGAGCCGCCACACGAGGCGAAAAACCTTTTTGAAAGCCTTTATACCCTTCGGCAAACCCCATAAAAACCACACTAAACAGCAGAGCCAACCAATGATACCAATGCAGTGTTTGTGTCGTAAGCTGCAAAGCCATAGGGCCTAAGCGATAAATAGCGCTAGCGAAGATCAGACAAATGCCCGCATACCCCCACATGGCTGCAAACGTCCCCAACATAGCTACCTCAATACGTAAACAAACAAAAGCGAAGCGGTATTATAAGGGATCAATGAACAAAATCGAGATAAAAAAAAGCCGCCCAATGGGCGGCGAAGTGCACTTTTACACTAATTAATCAGGGGAGAGGGCTGGCTCCCCCAGCCAGGATTCGTTAAGCCTAACTCGCTTAGTAACCTTTTAGCTTGTCGATATATTCCGGCAAGAACAATGAAATCTCTGGAACATACGTAATTAATCCCAAGAAGCCTAACAACAAGCACAACCACGGTAGGCAGGCTTTGATTACCCAGATCATGTTCTGACCCGTGATACCTGCTGTAACAAAGAGATTGAGCCCCACCGGCGGTGTCAGCATACCGATCTCCATGTTAACCACCATGATGATACCTAGGTGGATAGGGTCGATACCCAACTGCATAGCAATAGGGAACAGAATCGGTGCCATGATCAACAGGATAGCCGAAGGCTCCATGAAGTTACCGGCTGCTAATAGCAGTAAGTTCATGATGATTAAAAAGCCCCACGCAGGCAGTCCCCAGCTCACAATCGCTTCTGCAATATGATGAGGAATACGCTCAGTGGTCAATACGTGAGCAAACAACATTGCATTCGCAATGATGAATAGCAGCATTAACGACACTTTGGATGCGTCTAGAATGACCTTACGTACTTCAGGGTCGAATGCAGATTTAGGGAAAGCTAATAGCATCTGACCTATGTTACGCACGATAGCTGAGGGCATTGCTTCACCTTCATTACGCCATGCCACATTGCGCAATGGACCTATGTCTCGGTACCCCATAACAGCAATAAAGTAACCGTATACAGCGGCCACAGCGGCAGCCTCTGTTGGCGACGCTATACCTCCGTAAATAGAGCCCAATACGATGATGATCAGCATTAAGCCACCCAGCGCAATAAGGCCTGAACGAGCTAACGCACCAAAACCTGGAAACGGCTGAGAAGGCAAACCTTTAATACGCGCCACAATGTAAATGGCAATCATCAAGATCAAACCCATCATCAAACCGGGGATAAAACCCGCCATGAACATGCGAGATGCTGAAACTTCAGTCGCCGCTGCGTATACCAGCATAACGATAGACGGTGGAATCAAAATACCCAGCGTACCGGCGTTAGCAATAACGCCCGCCGCAAACGATTGTGGATAACCAGAGCGCACCATGCCCGCGATACAGATCGTACCAATTGCAGCAACCGTTGCTGGCGATGAACCGGATACAGCCGCAAACAACATACAAGCAAGAACCGATGCCATTGCCAAGCCGCCACGAATGTGGCCCACCGAATTCACTGCAAAGTTAATCAAACGCTTAGCGACACCGCCCGTCGATAAGAAAGCCGATGATAAAATAAAGAAAGGAATCGCTAACAAAGTGTAATGCTCAGATGTCGCTTCAAACAGTTTTAACGCAACTGATGCCAACGAGTCATTTGAGAATAATAAAATAGTGGTTATCGACGATAAGCCTAATGCTATTGCAATTGGCATCCCGATAAACATGCACCCAAACAGTACTGTGAAGAGGACCGCGATTGTCATTATTTGCTCCCCTTATTAGTAGAATACAGCTCACCCGCATCGTCAGATTCTTGTAGCTCTTTTGCAAGTTCAAGCGACTCTTTCGCTTCATCCGCCATGTGGAAGCCATCGGCTTCGCCGGTGATAACTTTCCAACCTAACTGTAAAAAACGAATTACTAGTAATACCAGACCAATTAACAAGACGGTCATCGGCATCCAACGAGGAAGGGGAATATCTTCTAATTCAATACCAATTTTGTACATTTTAGACACATAGACCCATGAGCCAGCTAGGAACAGGCCGCAGTAAACAAGGCATAAAACGATCGCTAATAGCGTTAATGCACGATACGCTTTTTTAGGAAGTAGCTTAACGAACACATCAACACCAATGTGCGCACCAACCTTTACACCATAAGAGGCCCCAAAAAGTACAAACCAACCCGCAAGGATCAGCGTTAGCTCTTGAGACCAGTGGATACCCGTATTAAAACCAAAACGGGCGACTACCTCGACAAACACCAGCAATGTCATCGAGACAAGAAGTAGCGATATAAACGCCTCTTCTGCTTGCCCTATTATTTTTTTAAGCATTTCTGCCTCCGCAATCATGAGTAGCAACGATTATTAACGTGCAGCAATAGCTACAGGACAGCACCCGGCTCTGAGTACAGCTCTCCTGTAAGTATTAGACGTGAAAATCGTTATAAAACTGTGAAGAAAGTGGGTCGGTCGACCCACTTTGATGTGTTACCAGTGGCGATTAGTTGTTTGAAGAAACCGCCGCTTCGATTAAGTCAGCACCGATATCAGACTCAAACTGTTTCCAAACCGGCTTCATCGCGTCAACCCATTGCTGACGTTCAGCATCGGTCAACTCAATGATTTCTGAGCGGTTAGAGTCAATGATCGCTTGACGATCTTCATCGCCTTTCTTCGCTGCTATTTCATTACCGTAAGCGATGGCCTCATCCAGTGCTTTTTTCAATTCAGCACGAATATCTTCATCCAAATCCATCCAAAACTCAGTTGAAGTGACAACTAAGTAATCCAAAACACCGTGATTAGATTCTGTGATGTATGGCTGAACTTCGAAGAATTTTTTAGAGTAGATGTTAGACCATGTGTTCTCTTGGCCATCGATTGCTTTTGTTTGAAGCAACGTAAATACTTCAGAGAAAGGCTTTTTCAATGGTACAGCTTCAACTGCTTCAAACTGCGCCTGAAGCACATCAGATGTCATAATACGGAATTTTTTACCAGCGGCATCAGAAGGAACTCGTAATGGCTCACTCGCTGAAAGCTGCTTCAAGCCATTGTGCAGGTAGCCAAGGCCGATCAAGCCCTTGTCTTCCATGGACATTAGCATTTTTTGGCCTGCTTCGCTTTGCTGGAACTTTTCTACCGCTTCCATGTTTTTAAACAAAAATGGTAGGTCAAAAACTTGCAAAGAAGAAGTATATTTTTGGAACTTAGACAGCGATGGAGCGATAAACTGAATATCGCCTAATAACATGGCTTCTAACTCTTTACCGTCACCGAAAAGCTGAGAGTTTGGGTAAACTTCTACTTCTGCTTTGCCTGCCAAACGTTCTGCTACCAATTCTTTAAATTTGATAGCCATCTGACCTTTAGGGGTGTTTTCTGCAACAACATGAGAAAATTTGATCTCGATTGGAGCAGCGGTAGCAACCTGTGCACCGATAGCCAGAGCGATTGAAGTCACAGCGGCAGTCAATAAACGCATAATGCATCTCCTGTTTTTTGTATTATTCAGATTTCTTTGCGTTTCGTCTGATCAAGGCATTGCCAAGCATCAGCTAATCGAAACTTATATAGCACAATGCAGACCAACTAGCATAAGCCATTGTTTTTATTGAAATTGTTAATTAACAACTTTCGCAAGCCCGCTACTTTTGGCGGACTTCCACACATAGGTATAGCCCAAAAGTGGCGGATTTCCACACATTTAGGGTTTGTAGTCATTTTTATCGAGCCCATACTTCTGCATTTTGTCATATAGCGTCTTTCGCGGTAGGCCTAAACCAAGCAGGGTATCCTTGATTGAGCCGCCATGACTGGCCAACTCAGCCTGAAGAAGCATCTTCTCAAAGCGTTCTACCTGTTCTGGTAACGTCATCTTTCCTGTTTCTGCATCGGTAATCGGTCGATTATCAAAGTCAAAAGTACAGCTTTCGCCCAAAAGCACGTAACGCTCAGCTAGGTTACGTAACTCCCGCACATTCCCTGGCCAATCATGCGTTACCAGACTATGCATCCGTTCCGCCGAAATGCTGGGCACATCACGATTGTATTGTGCCGCCGCTATAATTGAGAAATGCTGAAAGAGTAACGGTATATCATCTATACGGTTACGCAACGGAGGGATATCGATACGAACCACGTTGAGCCGGTAATACAAATCTTCACGAAAATCTCCTTGCTCAGCCATCGTTTTAAGGTCGGTTTTACTGGCCGCTATCACACGAATATCAAGAGGGATTAATTCATTAGAGCCTAAGCGTTCAATAGTCCGCTCTTCCAGAACACGCAATAGCTTAACCTGCAACGCCAGCGGCATACTTTCGATTTCATCTAAAAATAATGTCCCGCCATTAGCATGCTCAAATTTACCAATACGGCGTGCTTTGGCATCGGTAAATGCTCCTTTCTCGTGACCAAACAACTCACTTTCTATCAAGCTCTCAGGGACAGCTCCACAGTTGATCGCTACAAAGTTGTTGCTGCGACGGTTACTGTGCTCATGTATGTAGCGCGCCATCAGGTCCTTACCTGAACCTGTCTCCGCAAGGATGAGAATGTCGGCCGGAGTATCCGCTACCGCAAACACTAAACGCCTTAAATTTTGAACAGAGGGGGTATTACCAATAATGCGAGGTCCCGGAGCATTTTGAGCTTCCAGCTCCTGACGCAGTCGACGGTTTTCTAGGGTAAGCGCGCGTTTTTCTGTGGCACGACGTACAATATCTAATAACAAATCTGTGGAAAAAGGCTTCTCAATAAAGTCATACGCGCCATCGCGCATTGCGTTAACCGCCATTGATATATCGCCATGACCCGTAATCAATATAATCGGAATATCAGGGTCGATAGACTGTACCTTTTTCATTAACTCCAGACCATCCATGCCAGGCATGTTGATATCTGACACTAAAACCCCAGGCCAAGCAGCTTCCAGCAAAGCCAACGCTTTTTCGGCACTGGCTTCTGTGACCACGTCATAACCACCCAACTCTAATGATTGTCCGGCTGATATCCGAATATGCTCTTCATCATCCACCAGCAACACTGAGGGTGTAGGGGTTGTATCAAGAGAGGTCGTGTTCAGGGGCTGCATAAAAGGCTCACTATTATTGTTAAGTTCTAAACCGAGTTAGAGAGTCGTCAACTGCTGGTTCAAGTCCATACTCGGGTCGGCCGGTAAAGCTAAACGGAACTGTGCTCCTCCAGCAGGGTGGTTACTCACTGACAGTTCACCTCCCATACTGGCGATAATACGATGTGAAATCGACAAGCCTAACCCCAGACCACTTCCTGCTTTCTTGGTTGTGAAGAATGGCTCAAAAACACGCTCTAGATCCGCTTCTGGGATTCCTGGGCCCGCATCATGGACATACAATACATGGCAATGCTCTTCGTAGTCTAAACGGATATCAATGCGACGCTCTGCTTGCTGATCCATCGCTTGAATGGCATTGCCTATTAAGTTAACAAGCACTTGCTCAATTCGCACAATATCACCAAGCACATAGTAACGATCTAAGCCTTCGGGCCAACTGATCACCACGTCTTCACGCCCTAATCGACCGTACATAATCGCCATGGCGCCATCGCGAACCGATTGCAAACATACCGATTCTTGCTGACCGCTCGACTTACGCGAGAACTCTTTAAGCGGGTGGATAATTTTTGCCATGCGCTCAGTTAACTGGCTAATCTCCTGCAAGTTACGCTCAACATTATCAATACGAGACAAGCGCAAAAACTGCTGAGCATTGTCCGCGTAGGCTCTAATGGCCGTCAACGGCTGATTTAATTCATGATTGATACCCGCCGACATTTGCCCTAACACGGCTAGCTTCGCGGTTTGTATAAGCTCGTTTTGTGTCTCTTTGTGTTGTTGCATCTCATCTCGCAGCTTTTGGTTCGCTTTGGTGAGGTCTAATGTTCGATCTCGCACGCGATTCTCAAGCTCAGCTTGTGCCTGCTGTAAGGCCTCTTCGTACTGTTTACGCTCAGTGATGTCATGCATGGTAATCAGAAAACGGGAGCCTGCTTCTCCGGGCATTTGGCCAATGCTCAGCTCTACCGGGAAAAAGCTTCCATTCTGCCGACGGCCTGAGGCTTCGATATTCAGATCATTACCAAACACATTGGCGTTGTTGGTTATGTGCTGCCAGCAGACAGGTCTGTCGGCATGCGCCAACAGTAAGCTGAAAAAGCGGTTTTTAAGCTGATCTTCGCGATACCCAAACAAGCGCTCTGCGGTGTGGTTAAACGTTTCTATTCGTCCTTGGCTATCAAGGGTAATCAATCCGGCTTGTGTGTTATCTATAATGGCACGGATACGGGATTCATTTTTCTCTAAGGTCTTAAGTTCGCGGCTTCTAAACTGCGAGCGCTCTTTCATGATACGGCGCCGAATCGTCAACACCAGCACAAGGAGAACAATGGCAATATAGATAAATGCAGCAAAAATCATCGCATTAAATGCTTGCCGTTTTACCGGTTTTAAACTGGCTAAAATAGCAACTTTAAAACCCGCTTCTGGTACCTGCGTGTTCTGCAGTAAATACTCACCCGCTCTGGCTCCATCCAACGCACTGTTTCGTATTTCTGGCCCATCTACTAAGGTAATGAGCTGGCTCCCATCCGCACGCTGTTCTCGCTTAATCACATCCAATGAGGTTAACTGATGATTGCCATAACGTAGGCTATTAATAATGCGCTTTACATCCGCCTGAGATAACGGCCGCAGTGTGTGGAATTTCCACTCGGGCTGCGTGGAAATAAAAATAACGCCATCCTCGTCCGTTACCAACAAGTCTGTATCGGGATCGCTCCAATCCTCTTCAATCTCGTTTAAGTCAATTTTAACCACGACCGCACCGTAAATAGTGCCACGGTGCTTAACAGGGTAAGCAAAGAAGTATCCCCGCTTATTAGAGGTTGTTCCTAACGCAAAATATCGACCAGGCTGGCCTTTTACAGCGTCTTGAAAATACGGTCTAAAACTGAAGTTACGATCAACAAATGAACTACTTTTAGTCCAGTTACTCGCCGCTATTGTTACCCCTTCGCTGTTCATCAAATATGTATCGGATGCGCCTATCACGCTATTTACTTGCTCTAAATACAAATTAGCGCGCATGCGCGAATCGCTGCTTTTATCGTATAAGAGCGTATTAATCAGCTCCGAATGGGTAGACAATAAACGAGGTAAGTCTTTATACCGGTCAAGCGTTTGCTGCAGACTCAAAGCATAGCGATTCATATCCGCTTGCGTACGCTGCTGCAATTCGTCAATGCCGTTACGCTGACTCAACATGGATACTTGGATTAGCAACAACACGAAGCCCACCGACAAACCGATGATAATGGCTGTACGTGATAAATTAAGATATTTAGTCAGAACACGTGTCCTATTACTAATTACATGAAGCTGACATGATCAGCTGCTATGATTTTATATGAAATGTATCCACTCTACACAAGAGCGTGATACCGACTTCAGTCAAACGAGAGCCGCCATGTTAAAAAGAACCAAAATTGTTGCCACTTTAGGGCCTGCCACTGACAAACCGGGCATTTTAGAAGCCTTAATCCGCGAAGGCGTAAACGTTGTTCGTCTTAATTTTTCTCATGGCGTTCCTGATGATCACCGCCAGCGCGCAGAAGCCGTTCGCGATATTGCTCGCCGTTTGGGTAAAGTCGTTGCTATTTTAGGTGACTTACAAGGCCCTAAAATTCGTATTGCCAAATTCAAAGACGGAAAAATACATCTAAACGTTGGCGACCATTTCGTACTAGATGGTGAACTAGATGCCCTTGCAGGCGACCAGCACCAAGTAGGCTTGGATTATAAAGATTTACCCAAAGACTGCGAACCCGGCGATATTTTGCTGCTAGACGATGGCCGTATGCAACTGAAAGTATTGGCCGTCAATGGCTCGCGTGTAGAGACCGAAGCCATTTTGGCTGGTGATTTATCCAACAACAAGGGTATTAACAAGCAAGGCGGCGGCCTTTCAGCGGCGGCCCTCACCGACAAAGATAAGCGCGATATTATCACGGCCGCCGAGATCGGCATGGACTATGTGGCCGTTTCCTTCCCACGCTCAGCCGCCGATTTAGACGAGGCTCGCTCACTACTGAAACAAGCAGGCAGCAATGCTGAAATCATCGCGAAGATAGAGCGTGCTGAAACGGTCGCCACCGATGAGGCATTAGATTCACTGATTCTCGCCAGTGATGGAGTCATGGTCGCTCGTGGCGACTTAGGCGTAGAAATTGGTGACGCTCAACTCATTGGCGTACAGAAAAAAATCATCACTCGTGCTCGCGAGCTTAGCCGGTCTGTGATTACGGCAACGCAGATGATGGAAACCATGATCAAAAGCGCGATGCCTACCCGAGCTGAAGTATTCGATGTAGCCAATGCTATTTTGGACGGCACAGACGCCGTTATGCTATCCGCCGAAACGGCCGCTGGCGATTTTCCGGTTGAGGTCGTTAAGGCCATGACTAAGATCTGCCAAGGCGCCGAAGAGCATCAGTCAGCTAAGCCAACGGTCACGAGCATCACCAAACGAGGTGACCGTATCGATGAGACTATCGCCCGTTCGGCCATGTACACAGCCAATCACCTAGTGGGCGTCAAGGCGATTATTTGCCTAACAGAGTCAGGTTCTACACCGCGCTGGATGTCTCGTATACGCTCGGGTCTACCTATTTACGCCTTAACACGCAATGAAGTCACCATGCGCCGTATGGCCTTGTATCGCGGCGTAGAAGCCATGCACTTTGATGCCACTCAAGTTGCTAGCGAGAAACTAAACGATGAAGTATTGTCAGGCTTAAAAGCCAAAGGTGTCCTTAACTCGGGCGATCTAATTATACTCACACGTGGTGCTAACATTGGGGAAAACGGCGGCACTAACTCGATGCAAGTATTGCAGGTACCGTAATTTCGCATAACGAACTCAAGCCCCTGTTCTGCCGTCAGATCAGGGGCTTTACACAGGTGCGCTCTACTTTTCCCCTTTTCCCCTTCCCTCTTGTCATCGCGAACGGCCGTCAACAGGTAGCAAGCTTTCTTTATTAACACTGAGAGACTAGTTCCCGATCCGCAAACCTGCTGTTATTCTCTCGCTTGTGTTTTTTATTGTTAGGGATACCGCTCCAATGACTCTTGCCAGCCAGATTGCCAAGGAACTCAATGTCCGTCCACAGCAGGTTGAAGCAACCATAGCTTTACTGGACGAAGGTTCGACTGTTCCCTTTATTGCTCGCTACCGTAAAGAAGTGACCGGCGCTCTGGATGATAGCCAGCTACGCTTACTGGCTCAGCGCGTAGAATATTTGCGTGACTTGCAAAGCCGTAAGCAAACCATCCTGCAAAGCATCCAAGAACAAGGCAAGCTCACCCCTCAACTAAAAGCCGATATTGAATCGGCCGACACTAAGGTGCGTTTAGAAGATCTCTACCTACCGTTTAAACAAAAAAGACGTACCAAAGCACAAATCGCCCGCGAAGCTGGATTAGCGCCGCTAGCCACAAGGTTACTACAGCAATCAGGCGAGGCTCCGTTAACGCTAGCCAAGGCGTACATAAATCCCGATCACGCCATCAACCACCCACAGGACGCACTCGACGGTGCCCAGCAGATCCTCATTGAGCAGTTTGCTGAAGAGGCTAACTTGATAGAAACGCTACGTCAGTGGTTTTGGCAAAACGGTCAGCTGCATGCCAGCGTCATGCGTGGGAAAGCAAGCGACGATAGTAAGTTCAGAGACTACTATGACCACACCGAAGCGGTAAGCCGAATGCCCTCTCATCGCGCGCTGGCCGTGTTTCGTGGACAAAAAGGCAGCGAGCTAAAAATAAGCATCCTACCGCCTGAACAAGAGCAATCAACACCGGTAGAAACCATCAAGCGCTTTTTCTCGCTACCCAATGGGCACTCAGCACAAGATCAATGGCTGGCATCCACTGCCGAGCTTACTTGGTCACAGAAGTTACATAAACAGTTAGAGACCGATGCCCTACGCCGCCTTCGGGAAACAGCAGAAGCAGAAGCGATTCGTGTATTTGGTCTAAACCTCAAAGACTTGCTACTAGCGGCTCCTGCTGGACAAAAAATTACGCTAGGTTTAGACCCAGGCCTGCGAACCGGAGTTAAGGCCACCGTTGTTGATCAAACAGGTAAGCTATTAGCCTACACAACAGTCTTTGCGCATGCTCCACGCAACCAGTGGGACGAGTCGATCCATTCATTAGCGACTCTCATTAAACAACACGCTGTTGACCTCATCAGTATTGGTAATGGCACCGCCTCGCGTGAAACCGAACAACTCGTAAAGGCAATTAATAAGCACTACCCAGAACTTACCTTCACATCGATTGTTGTCAGTGAAGCGGGCGCTTCTGTGTATTCGGCATCCGAGCTGGCAGCTAAAGAGTTTCCAGAGTTAGATGTCACGTATCGCGGCGCCGTTTCAATTGCGCGTCGCTTGCAAGATCCGCTCGCCGAACTTGTTAAGATCGACCCTAAAGCTATTGGTGTCGGCCAATACCAGCACGACGTGGATCAAAAAGCCTTAGCGGGCGCGCTCGATAGTATTGTCGAAGATTGTGTTAACCATGTTGGCGTCGACCTCAACACAGCTTCATGCGAGTTACTGGTCCAAGTTGCAGGCCTTAACCGCACGACAGCACAAAACATTATCGATTACCGTGATGCTAACGGAGCCTTCAGCGACCGTAAAAAACTGCTTAAAGTACCGCGTTTAGGTGCAAAAGCGTTTGAGCAATGTGCAGGCTTTTTGCGCATTCGCAATGGCAAACAAGCACTAGATAATTCAGCAGTACACCCCGAGGCATATGATTTAGTGGATCAGATGGCACACTCTGTTAATACGACAAGCGATCAACTAATTGGCAACACGGCTTTGCTTTCTCAAATCGATCGCCAGCGTTTTATTAGTGACCAGTTCGGTGAGTACACTGTCCGCGATGTTCTATCAGAACTCGAAAAGCCAGGACGAGACCCTCGACCAGAATTTAAGACAGCCACGTTTGCCGACGGGGTAGAAAAGATCGCGGATTTAGAACCGGGTATGCAACTAGAAGGAGTGGTCACCAATGTGACAAACTTTGGGGCATTTGTCGACATTGGTGTCCATCAAGACGGCTTGGTACATATTTCGGCACTATCTGATCAGTTTGTGAAAGACCCTCACACCTTGGTCAAAACAGGTGATATTGTCAGCGTGCGAGTGATTGATGTCGACGAGGCACGTAAACGCATCGCTTTATCAATGAAGTCAAATGCAGACTCCACGTCCCACAATCGCAAAGCGGCTCCCAAAACATCTACCCAAAGTGAGCGTACGTACAAGAAAGCGCCAGCAAGCAAAAACGCTAGTCAACAACGCAGCCAGCACTTAGGGACAGGCCTTGCAGATAGCCTCAAAGCGGCTGGCTTTAAGATTAAATAGTTATAAAATTAGCGCTTTCAGATTGAATACTAGAACGCATCGTTGCAATGCCGTTTTAATAAATAGGTGGGCTATAATAGCGCCACACAATATAGCCTCTCGTTGAAGGACTTCATTTTGACATCCGTTTTAGAACAACAACTTGATCAACTGACCAGCCAAGGCACTGCACAGTATTTGAAAGGCATCCTTCATGGTATCGAAAAAGAGGGGCTTAGGGTTGATCACCAAGGGTTTCTTAGTCAGTCCTCTCACCCTGCTTCATTGGGGGCCGCTCTGACTAATCCTTATATTACTACCGACTATTCAGAAGCCCTGCTTGAATTTATTACACCGGTACTAGCTGAGCCAGATGCCGCTATTGAGTTTTTAGACGACCTGCATACCTACAGCTACCAAGGCTTAGGGGATGAATTAATCTGGGCTGGCAGCATGCCGTGTACTATTCCTAAGGCCGAAGACATTCCCATCGCTGAGTTTGGGTCCTCGAACGTCGGCCAAATGAAGCACATTTACCGGGTAGGACTGGAGCATCGCTATGGCAAAATGATGCAAACGATCGCAGGCATCCACTATAACTTTTCGCTACCTGATGACTTCTGGCAAGCCTATCAAGCTCAGGAAGGCAACACCGATAGTTTACAAGCCTTTCGATCAGCCTCTTACTTTAAGTTGATCCGTAACTTTCGACGTTACTCATGGCTTTTACTGTATTTGTTTGGAGCCTCCCCTGCATTAAGCAGTAGCTTCCTTACAGGCAGAACTCACGAGCTGCAGCAGCACAAGGAGCAGACTCTTTACTTACCGTACGCAACGTCGCTACGCATGAGTGATCTAGGCTACTCAAACAAAGCGCAATCGTCGCTTAACATCTGCTTCAACCACTTGCACACTTACACCCGCTCCTTGCACAGCGCCATACACACCCCCTATTCAGCTTATGAAAAAATTGGGGTCAAAGTGGATGGTAACTACCGCCAATTAAACAGCAATATTCTACAAATCGAAAACGAGTATTACAGCGATATTCGCCCCAAACGCGTTACCCGCTCGGGCGAAAAGCCTCTGCATGCGCTCCAAGAGCGTGGCGTAGAATATGTTGAAGTGCGAAACACTGACATCAACCCATTATTACCGTCAGGGATTGATAGTTCGCAGGCACATTTTTTAGATGCGTTCCTCATCACTTGTCTTTTGATGAGCGATAAAGAAATTAGCGTGCTCGAATGTGACATGCTCAGTACAAACCTGCAACGGGTGGTCACTCGTGGGCGCGAGCCAGGACTCAGCCTAGAGACCCCCGAAGGCGAAATCGACCTGAAAGCCGCCGGCATAGACGCGCTTGAACAGATCGCTCTTACTGCAACTATGCTGGATCAGATTCATCAAACTAGCGCATATAGCAGTGCTGTCGTGGCTCAAAAGGTAAAAATGGTCGACGCCTCTAAAACGCCATCAGCCATGGTACTTGCCGACCTATTCGCCAGTGATACCGAACACAGTGAATGGCTAGTACAAAAGAGTATCGAGCATAAAAATAACTTCTTACAGCGGAAAATATCACCCACTCGAGTAGCGGAGTTCGACGCATCTGTCGCAGACTCTTTACTTAAACAAGCCGATATAGAAGCAAATGATACACTGGAGTTCGATCAGTACTTAGCCCAGTATATGGAAAGCTAAATACCAAAGGTCGCAAGTTTCTATCAACTACTGAAGCTTGCGACCTAAATTCTGTATTAATTTTTTATAACAATAACTTACTGAACCACAAAACTCGTGAAGAACAAGTCAGAAATCATCGCCTCGCCCTCTTCTTCTACAATTAAATCCTGAACTACTTTTAAGCTCTTTTTCGCCAATTCCGTTTGTGCCTGAATTGAATCAACACTTTCGGCTGTTTGACCGCTGTATAAGAACACAAGATCGTTTCGGATATTGGCCATGTGATGGTTAATCGCAAACTGTGTGGCCTCAGAGCCTACCGCAATCGATACTTCACACTTCAAAAAACGCGTCACACCCGGCCCACCAAAGTTGACTGTAAACGGCTTAAGCTCGACATAGCCAACATAATCATCCGCTGGTGCAGCGTCATCATCAGCCGCATAGGCTACCGAAAAAAAGCACAAAAATATGACGGCTATCAAGCCACGCATGGGTAACATACGAACATCCTCAAGAAATCAGCTATACTGGGTTAATAGCTTCAGTATAGCTATGGATGATCTAAGTGCCAGTCATTCACGTATTGCACTAAAAAGTAGCTTGGGATTACTATTGAAGCTCTGCATTGGAACAGGAATCCGATTATGTTAGAAAAATGCCAAAACGCTAAAGAACGCTGGGGTGGTGTCAGCAATATTATCGATAACTGGTTAGAAGCTCGCCAAAAGCTCATTAGCCAGTTTGTTGCCTTGCCTTCCACCGAAGTGAAAAACCTTGAAAGCAAGATCGGACAGTTCTGCACCGCTATGATGGACTATTTGTCTTCAGGTCACTTCGAAGTATATGAGCAATTATTACGCGAAGGCAGCGAATACGATGATGGTGGCTTAGAAAAAGCGCAAAAGCTTTTCCCTCTGATACAACCCACCACGGACGCAGCGTTAGACTTTAATGACGCGTATTCATCCTTTTCTTCACCAACCGTTCAACAAATCCGAGAGTTTTCGTTTCAGCTATCAACTTTAGGTGAGAACATTGAAGAACGCTTTACGCTTGAAGATCAACTCATAGAAGTACTCCACACAGCACATCGCGACATAGTGATGTCTGCGGAGGAAGCACAAGTATGATGCCGGTTATCACAGGCAAGTTACTACCTTTGGCATTGATCTGTGGACTACTCAGCGCCTGTGATAACACATCATCTCCTTCTGACTCGCAACGCTTTACCACCTTGGGTGCATACTCTGGTGCAATTTCGCAGGATGGCTCCTTAGCGGTTGTAGGTGCTCAAGAGGAAGGAGGCAGCTTATGGAACATACAACGCAAAGCGCGGCTGTATGACTGGAATCACGCATCAGGAGAGCGATCTCTGATTGCTGCCACCAGCTTTTCCCCTGATGGCCTGTTTGCCGCAACAGCGACACAGCAAGATTTAGTGCTCTGGCACACAGACACAGGCCAAGCCGAATGGTTTTGGAAAGCCCCCGGTGAAATTTTAGATATGGCTTTAGGTGAGCAAGGCCAATATGCGCTATTAGGGCTAAGCAACCAAGCGGCGGTCTACTTTGACATCATTAACGGAGGCATCAAACAAACGCTTCCTCATCAAGCGCGCGTCCGTACCGTTGATCTTAGCGATGATGCTGAATTAGCCATAACCGGCGCGGATGATTACACAACTACTGTATGGAATCTCGCCACCGCAGAGCCGTTGCATACACTGACGCTCGACAATGTTATTGATGTAGCCGCCCTGTCACCCGACGGACGTTTAGCCTTTAGTGCCAGCACCTTAGATAAGGCGATTATTTGGGATACAGCCTCCGGCAAGGTATTACACACACTAAGCAGTAGCGAAGGCTTAATTCCTAAACGCGTTAGTTATGTGGCTGCACGCTTTTCTAGCAATGGCAACCAACTGTTAACAGGTACCTCTTCTGGCTTAATCCAGCTTTGGAACAGCCAAACAGGTCAATTAACAAAAAGCTGGCGCGCTCAAAAACGAGAGGCTTACGGCCCCAACAGCACTTCCATTTATGATGTCGCATTTGGCAGCAATGGCACCTACTATGCCATGGGTTCAAATGGTGTTTTAAATACCCTCCGCTAAAATTAATTTCCTGTCTATAATAGATTAGCGAAGCCATTATTCGTCTTTAACCGTGCGTCAGCGCACAAATCCATATAGTATTTTGTTGCTAATAACGGTCACTTATTCGTTTTAGTGTGTACTTTTACCCTAAAAAAACAAAAAAGGCTTAGAAAGTGAAGACAACGACAACTACAGGTATGACGTTATTTCCAAAAATACTCTTTAGTATTTTACTCGTCATTCTCGTACCGCTTGCCGGTTTACTCTACCAAAGCATATTCCAGTTTCAGGCAGAACTGGAACGAAAAGTTAATCAAGATCTAAAAAACACCAGTGAAACTTTAGCCGCGAAAATTAACGGCTGGACAGATATGAGTGTTCGTTTACTTAAGCAAAATGCTGCCTTACCGGAGGTGCGTTCGTACAACGAAGCCCTACAGGCTCCTATCTTGGCAAGCATTTTAGATACCTATGAATGGACCTACTTAGTTTACGCAATAGGCCCAGACGGCTATAAAACGGCACGCAGTGATAATGACCCGGTTCTCAACGCTGATGGAACACCCAAACACTTTCGAGGTGATCGTACCTACTTTCAGCAAATAAAAGCTGGCAATGCTATAGGCCAGCAGGTACTGCTTAGCCGCACGCTGGGTAAACCTGCATTTATCTTATGCCATACGGTCGGCATTCAGAGCAGCCCTGGGGCCCTTTGTATGGGCATGAAACTCACCGACATGTCAGAAGCGGTCGCCAACATTAGCTTTGGCCAGAGCGGTTATGCCATGCTGCTGGACGACGATAATAAGGTTATTGCCCACGGCAAGCCTGAGCTACTATCAGAACAGTTACAGGATTTTTCTGATTACCCAATGGTAGCTAACGGCACACTAGAGCAACCCGTGGTATACAGCAACAATGGCGTAGAGAAAGTCGCCTACATGCAGCCTTTAAACCAAGGCTGGCGCTTAATTATCGAGCAAGACTATGACGACGCTTACGCGAGCGTAAAACGCACCAAATTAGAAGCGTATATTTTAATGATTGCGACCCTAATTATTAGCATACTGGCAGCCTACTTAATTGCTCGACTCATCACTCGCCCCATTGCGAAACTTACGGCTATTGCTGAAGATATTAGTAAAGGTAAGTTTCACGACAAGCTTGATGAATCAGCCCGCGGTGACGAAATTGGCACACTAGCCCGCTCCATAGAGCGCATGGGGGTTAGTATTAAGATTATGCTTAAACGATTAGCGAAGAAGAGCTAGTTAGTCGTACCCTAGCGTTATAGCAAGACACAAAAAAACCACCGTAAAGGTGGTTTTTTTTATATCGATCAGCCGTCAAACTATTCGCTTGGATTTACTTCCAATAGCTCTACGTCAAATACCAGCGTTGAGTTAGGGCCTATTGCATTACCCATACCGCCTGGGCCATATGCCAAATCAGAAGGGATCGCTAACTTCGCTTTGCCGCCCTCTTTCATCATTTGAAGTGCTTCTGTCCATCCCGGAATAACACCATTCAACGGGAACGAAACAGGCTCATTACGTGAATAAGAGCTATCAAACTCAGTGCCATCGATTAATGTGCCACGGTAATGTACTTTGACTGTATCTTCTGCCGAAGGCTGTTTACCCGTGCCTGCAACTACTTCTTCAAACTGAAGACCGCTATCCGTCGTCACCACACCGTCACGTTTTGCGTTTTCAGCCAAGAATGCTTCACCAGCCTCTAGATTTTTTTGGGCTAGATCAGCGACTAACTTACGCTGTTCTTCCATTTTTTTTGCCTGGAAAGCCTGCATGGTTTCACCCACTTGTTGGGCATCCAGTTCTGGCGTAGCACCTTCATAGATAGACTTTAGACCCGCTTGGAAAGCCTCTAAATCAAGCGTATCCATATCCTGTTTGAGCTTTTCACCCAAAATCAGACCTAGGCTGTAGCTGACTTTCTGATCTTCAGAATCCAAATCTACGGCATGTGCCATTACAGGCATCAAAGCGATGGTACTTGCGACCGTCATGGCCAGCAGCGTTTTTTTCATTACGTTATCCTTAAGACTCAATACAAGTTTACAGCTTAGTGCATCATTACACAGGAAAGTTCACCAATAAGCTATTCTGTGATCGTATCAAGAAATGCAACCTCTAACACCTTGATAGCATTAACTTTCGCTTCCCCCGTGTCTTTTAAGAGTGACATAAGATTAGCAGTCACCAACTCTTTCACTGTTTTAGCAGTCTGTTGCGGCCATGCTAAGGAGGCATCGTAGAGAAACGCCAACTCAACTCGTTCGGCCTCCAACTCTGCGCGCCGCATTGCGCCGTAAACACCTGCGGCAGCCAATTTTAGATCGTCACGCACGCGGTAACGTAACGCCCTTAACGGCGCTGTAATTTCCGATTGCCAGCGAATGGCGTGGGTTTGCGCCAGCACATCAAGATCTAACTCCTTTTTTTCTGAAGCTAACCATCCGGCAAACAACAAGCGATTGATCGATAATCCATGATCATTCTGCAAAGATAAGCAGAGGGCTTCCACTTCTGGCTGCGCATAAACGGCCAGCACAAAGTTCCAAAGAGGAGTATGTAATTGCATAGCTGTGATAAACTTTCGCGCCTATGATTCAGATATCTCAACTCAGCTTACACCGTGGCGCTCAGGCATTGCTCGAGAAAGCCAATCTTACCATTTATCCCGGTTGGAAAGTGGGAATTATTGGCGCCAATGGCGTCGGTAAGTCTAGCCTATTCAAACTCTTACTGGGTCAACTTGAGGCCGACGCGGGTGATTTAGACGTACAAGCCAATCTTACCATTGCCCACATGGCACAAGAGGTAACGGCAACCAACCGTAAAGTATTAGATTATGTGCTGGATGGCGATGCCGCATTACGTCATATTCAGCAACAACTCGTTGACGCCGAAACACATAACCAACCCGAGAAAATTGGCGAGCTGCATGCCGAACTCGACTCTATCGAAGGCTATAGCGCTAATGCGCGTGCCGAACAATTATTAGCCGGGCTTGGGTTTAGCGCAAACGACTTCCAAAAACAGGTCAAAGAGCTATCTGGCGGCTGGAGAATCCGCTTAAATTTAGCGCAAGCCTTGATGTGCCGCTCGGATATCTTATTGCTTGATGAGCCGACAAACCACTTAGATTTAGATGCCACAATTTGGCTAGAGGATTGGCTACGCAACTACCCGGGCACATTGCTACTTATATCGCATGACCGTGACTTCTTAGATCAGGTGGTCACGCATATTACCCATATGCACCAGCAAAAACTGGATATCTATAAAGGACAATACAGCGCCTTTGAGCGTGCTCGTGCCGAAAAGCTAGCTCAACAGCAAGTCCAGTTTGAGAAACAACAGCAGCGCATTGCCGAAATTGAGCAATTTGTTCGCCGCTTTAAAGCCAAAGCGTCTAAAGCCAAACAAGCGCAAAGCCGTGTTAAAGAACTAGAGCGCATGGAGCAAATATCCGCCGCCCATGTCGACAGCCCATTCACTTTCCGCTTCCCGAGCAGCGATAAGGTATCTAACCCTTTGCTGTCACTCAGGCATAGTGATTGCGGTTACGCTGAAAAAGCCATCCTAAAAGATGTATCAATCACGCTCACATCCGGCTCCCGTATCGGTCTTTTGGGCCCTAACGGCGCAGGCAAATCCACTCTGATTAAAAGTTTAGTGGGCGATTTATCCGTTTTAAATGGCGAGCGTCATACAGGTGAGCATTTACGGGTGGGTTATTTTGCTCAACATCAACTGGAAGCGTTGGATATGGAAGCGTCTGCGGCCTTGCACATACAACGTATATCACCACAAGCGACCGACCAAGAAGTTCGCAACTACTTGGGCTCTTTTGGTTTTATCGGGGATGATGCGCTAGCGCCTGTAAAACGCTTTTCCGGAGGTGAAAAAGCACGCGTAGCATTGGCTTTAATTGCGTGGCAAAAACCAAACCTACTACTGCTAGACGAGCCGACAAACCATTTAGACTTGGAAGTACGCCACGCGTTGACGATGGCTATGCAAGAGTTTGAAGGCGCTGTCATTCTTGTCTCGCACGATCGCCACTTATTACGTAACACTGTCGATCAATTCTTACTGGTGGCAAACGGTAACGTAAGCGACTTTAGTGGCGACTTAGATGACTATCAACGCTGGTTAACCGATCAACGCCGTATTGCCCAACAGGCGCAAAGCAAAACCGTTGAGCGTGAGAGCCAATCGATCTCAGCAGCTGACCGCAAAGCTCAAAAGCGTGAAGCCGCTGAGTTACGCAAAAAGCTTAGCCCAATAAAGAACAAAATAAGCGCACTCGAAAAAACCATGGAAACTCTTCAAGCGCAACTGGGAGAGATAGAAACTTTATTGGCCGACAATAGCCTCTACGAAGCCAGTAATAAGGACCTGTTACGAGACACGCTAGCTAAACAGACACAATTAACACAGCAACTGGACACAACGGAGAGCGAATGGATGGAGCTAGCGGAAACGCTAGAAACCATGGAGCAAAGCCTAGCTAGTGAATAGCATAGGATATAAGCCCTACAAAAAAGTCCGGTACGAATAATCGATACCGGACTTTTTGGATACGTCCAGAGACTATCCTACACATTACTGCGATAACGTGCGGGTTAGCTCCTGCAACTCATCATCATGTTCATTCATTCGTGCTATTTCTTCATCAACAATTTGCTGCGTTAGTCCAGCTGCTAAGAGCACATCATCATTAATAGACTCAATAGGACCATCCGCATTTTGATGTTGGCGCAGGGCCCGGTTCGCAATGTACACCACTTGAGAGAACGAATCCGCTTCTGCATGTAATGGGTCATTGAAGTAGCGAACCCCACGGCACACTTCTTCAGGTAGTGACCAACACTCCATCAACCAAGCACCGACTTGCTCACGTGTCACATGTAGAATGTGCTTTTCGATACTATCTAAACGTAAGTGCGGATTCGCCTCAATGTAACGCGATAGCAATGAAAAATGCGGCGGAAATAAATGCCCTAGCACCACATAACCAAAATTGTGAAGCAAACCCGTCAAATAAACGAGCCCTGGCTTAGGCCGTGCGTCATAAGGCATTTTTTTGGCTAACCGCTCAGCAAGAGTCGCTGTGTAAACCGCTTGCTTCCAATAGGGAATTTGGTTTCGCGGTGTATCTTTAGGCAAATCTAACGTTTTACCCATAGCGATACCCAATGCCAAGTTCACTACCAAATCAAACCCGAGAATGCGGATAATGGCGTCTTCAATAGACTGTATACTGCCGGGCGCCGCATAATAAGGAGATACCGACCAGCTCATTACTTGAGCAGACAAGCTAGGATCCACCTTCACTACAGGCACTAGATGGTCTACACCAGCAGCGGGATCGCTGCGCAACTCTATAATTTTATTCGTCGTTGGCGCCAGACTTGGTAAGCCCAGCGTGTCTTCTAGCCGCTGACGAATACGCAGTGCGGTGAAACGCTCCACGGCATGCGTAATGACGGCCTCATCATCCCCTTGTGGCTGCACTTTCTCGATATCATCTAAGCTGATACCAAGCGACAACGCTTGCGTGGTTTCGCCAAACCAGGACTTGGAGGCTGTAAATGATAAGCCGGAATAAGGCTCTATGATTTCAATACTCTTGAGATCATCAATCGATTTATCAATCAGCAACGGCAGGCTAAATAATTTCTGCTGACCTTCAGGAGTGGAGAGTTTGTCTTGCCCGAAAAAACGAAGCGCATCGTCACAGCGTGTCGGTTGTAAATTACGACCCGCTTCACGCCACAAACTCACTAAATTTAATAATTTTGCGGCAGGTAATAACACCAATACTTTGCCATCACTGTCATGCAGCAACACCAAACGACATTGTTTATTCTGCTCTACGGTTAATGTCTTTACACCAATGGCCAACGCTCTTCCTCCGGTTTGGTCCATATAATCAGCACCTTAATAAAGGCAGTATAGCCTAGCCTTGCAAAGCTGCTATAAAACACTTATCAAGCCAATAAAAAGGACAAAACAAATCAGAGACGAGTGACTTTATTAACCGTACGCAACGACCGAACTTTTTTGATGGTCGCAGCTAAGTGAACACGATCAGTGACGGCAATTTCAAGGTCGACACGCGCTAATTGGCCTTCTTTTTCCGACATATCAATCTTCAGAATATTAGCTCCTGATTCTGATATTGTCGTGGCTAAATTAGCGATAACACCCCGCTGCGATGTCACGCTCACCTGAAGAAGCACTGTAAACTCTTCATCCATTGCATCTGACCACTCCAGAAAAATACATTTCTCTGGATCATCACGCAGATAACCAATATTACGGCAATCTATGCGATGAATGACCAAACCACGACCGCTGCTGATATGGCCAATTATTTTGTCCCCAGGTATAGGACGGCAGCACCGTGCGTACTGTATAACTAAACCTTCCGTACCTTGAACAGCTATCGGCTTTTGCCCTTTAGTTAAACTATCGGCAGGTTCATCGTCAGGTTTAAGTTTTCTTGCAACAACATAGGCCATGCGGTTGCCCATGCCGATATCTTCGAGCAAATCGTCAAGCTCATCAAAACTGCCGTCACGCAACAACTCGGCAAGCTTAACGGCATCAATGTGCTCAACGGTAATGTTATAGTTGGCAAGAAACTGATTGAGCAATCGACGCCCAAGCTCCACCGACTCATGACGTTGTTGGTTTTTTAGGAAATGGCGAATACTGGAACGCGCCTTACCGCTGACAACAAAATTAAGCCACGCCATGTTTGGTTGAGCGCTCGGCGTTGTAATTACTTCAACTGTTTGACCGCTTTCTAAAGGCTCTGATAACGGAGCAAGACGGCGATTTATACGACATGAAACGCATGAGTTACCCACGTCAGTATGAACAGCATAGGCAAAATCAACCGGTGTTGCTCCGCGAGGCAACTCTAAAATTTTACCTTGTGGCGTAAATACATAAACTTCATCAGGAAACAGGTCTTTTTTAACGTGCTCAATAAACTCCATTGAGTCGCCAGCGTATTTCTGCATTTCCAACAGACCTTGCACCCATTTTCGCGCACGGTTGTATGAACCTATGGCACTATCTGAATCACCATACACTTTATAGTGGCTGTGCTCAGCAATACCTTGGCTGGCTACAGCGTCCATCTCTTTGGTACGAATTTGTACTTCGATAGTGATGTCGCGTGCACCGAATAACTCTGTATGCAAGGACTGGTAGCCATTCGCCTTAGGAATGGCGATATAGTCCTTAAAACGCCCATGAACAGGTTTATAAAGGTTGTGAACCGCGCCTAAAACACGGTAACAGTCATCAACACTTTCCGTCACGATACGAAACGCAAATACATCCATGATTTCTGAAAACGCTTTTTTCTGCGCCTTCATTTTGTTGTATATGCTGTAGAGGTGTTTTTCTCGTCCGGTGACAATACCCGGTAGCTTTTCTTGGCTTAAACGCTGGCGAATAGAATCTTCGATAGAGGTAATAATATCTTTTCGCTGACCTCGGGCTTTAACCACCGCTCGGCGAATATACTTGGCCCGCATTGGATAAAAAGATTGGAATGCGAGGTCTTCTAATTCTACCTGTAGGTCACGCATCCCTAATCGCGCAGCAACCGGCGCATAGATATCCAATGTTTCACGAGCAATACGGCGCTGTTTAACAGGCGGCATCGCGCCTAAAGTGCGCATATTATGTAAACGGTCTGCCAGCTTTACCAATATAACGCGTATGTCCTCGGCCATTGCCAAGACCATTTTCTGAAAGTTTTCAGCTTGAGCTTCAGCTTTAGTTTCAAACTCGAGGTGGGTAAGCTTCGATACGCCATCAACGATATCCGCTACGGATTCGCCAAATTGCGCCTCGATGGCTTCGTAATCAATTTCGGTATCTTCAATAACATCATGCAACATCGCCGCCATTAGGCTTTGATGATCCATGTGCATACCTGCAAGGATGCCTGATACAGCTAGAGGATGGGTAACATAAGGCTCACCACTTTTGCGGCGCTGGCCATCATGAGCCTGCTCTGCATAAAAGTAGGCACGACGAACATCTCGGATCTGTTCTAGATCAAGATAGTCGTTTAAATGTCCAGATAGGGCATCGATTGTCGGCATTATCTCTCCGCTACGTCTATAGGCATCCATCGCATTGAATGGGATGCCTATAATCTAACAGACTTATACCTGTCGATGGAATAACGCCTTTAAATGACGACGATAAAGGGCCGAGCTTAGCGGCGCTCAGCGTCTTCTAGGATTTGCTTAGTTGTCAGGCCTTCTGCAATTTCACGTAACGCGACAACGGTATCTTTGTCATTTTCACGATCCAATTTAGGCTCTTTGCCGCCTGTTGCTAGCTGGCGAGCACGTTTTGCTGCAACCATAACCAATTCAAAACGGTTATCTACGTTTTCTAAGCAATCTTCAACTGTGACACGTGCCATGTTTAAACCTCAAATCATTGTTCGTTCTAAGAACGGGGCGGTTATTTTACTGGACAGTTTTTATACTGACAAGAGATCTTGCAACAGATCCGCATATCGACGCTGTTGGCTCGCTCGTTTTAGCCGTTCAGCGCAGAAAATAGACTGCAAATCGTTTAATGCTAAATCAAAGTCATCATTAATGACGACATAATCAAACTCATCGTAGTGCTGCATCTCTGAAACAGCTTTAGACATGCGATGCTTAATAACCTCGGCATCGTCTTGTCCTCGACCGGTCAACCGGCTTTCAAGTGCGGCTCGCGATGGCGGCAAAATAAAGATAGAGATATTTTCGGGCATTTGCTCACGCACTTGCTGAGCGCCTTGCCAATCTATTTCTAAAATAACATCAACCCCTAAGTCGAGCTGACCTTCCACCCATGCACGTGAAGTACCATACTTATTAGTAAATACTTCGGCATATTCTAAAAACTGGTTATCAGCAATCAGCGCATCAAAATCCGCCATACTGACAAAATTATAATCTACGCCGTTATGTTCACCGGGGCGCATTGAGCGCGTTGTGTGGGAGACTGAGACGCGCACCCTGTTATCGTGCGTCAGAAGTGCTTTTACTAAACTGGTTTTACCAGCACCCGAAGGCGCTGCAATAATGTAGAGGTTACCGCGAACGTTCATGCTCTGTCTCTTGCTACTTTGACGGCGCTATAGCATAGCTACAGCGAAGATGAGCGACGTATTATAGTATGATCTAACGAGAATTCACCGCCTAGCCTGATTTTAG
The DNA here is from genome assembly GCF_001922575.1 of Neptunomonas phycophila. Taxonomy (NCBI): domain Bacteria; kingdom Pseudomonadati; phylum Pseudomonadota; class Gammaproteobacteria; order Oceanospirillales; family Oceanospirillaceae; genus Neptunomonas; species Neptunomonas phycophila. Next base: position 2,945,347 of record NZ_MRCI01000001.1, read on the forward strand.
TCACTTTTATTCCCGCTAGGCGCTTAAACGAAAACGGCCCAGCGGGTTAATGCTGAGCCGTATCGTCGCTTTACACTCTTTTACACATCAATACGTGCCTGTGTTTGAGCATCAAACAAGACCGCTTTGCTCATATCAAACATCAATGATGCCACCTCTCCGGGTTTAACCGGATAACGCGGATTAACCCGACAGTTAACTTCAACACCATTCACCTCAGTCACTACCATGGTGTCAGCTCCGGTGGGTTCAATCACCTCAACTTTTACATCCACAGAAACCACCGTATCCATATTCTCTTTATGCGGCACCGGGTCGGTAATCATTTCAGGACGCAAGCCCAGCGTGACTGTTTTGCCAACGTAAGCAGATAAATCCATAGTTTGAGGCATAGGTAAAATTATCTTCTGGCCATTGCCATCAATAAACTCCACACCGTAACCCTCACCATTTTTTACCAGCACCACTGACATAAAGTTCATAGCTGGCGATCCCATAAACCCGGCGACAAACTGGTTTACCGGGTTATCGTAAATTTCTTGCGGCGTATCAAGCTGCAACAACTCTCCATCTTTCATAACCGCGATACGATCAGCCAAGGTCATCGCTTCAATTTGATCGTGAGTAACATAAACAATAGTGGTACCCAAACGCTGATGCAGTTTTTTAATTTCGGTACGCATCTCAACACGTAGCTTTGCATCTAGGTTCGACAAGGGCTCATCAAACAAATACAAGCGCGGGCGACGTGCCAATGCGCGGCCCATCGCTACGCGCTGGCGCTGACCACCCGACAAATTGGCTGGTTTACGGTCCAATAAATGCTCAATTTGCAGCAGGGTAGACACCCGCTGCACTTCTTCTTCGCGTTCTTTCTTTGGCATTTTACGAATTTCTAAACCAAAGGCGATATTTTCACGAACAGTCATATTGGGATAAAGCGCGTAAGACTGGAATACCATCGCTATATCACGATCTTTAGGCGAGGCATGGGTAACATCCTCATCACCTAATAAGATACGACCACCAGTTACATCCTCAAGACCTGCTATGCTGTTCATTAGCGTAGACTTACCACATCCTGACGGGCCCACTAAGATTAGAAACTCACCCTGATCAATCGCTATATTGATCCCTTTCAGAACCTTCGCCTGACCGTAACTTTTTTCTACATTATCAATTGTTAACGCAGCCATGTTGAATCCTCAATTATTATTCTTTAGCCTTTCACAGCACCGGCGGTCAGACCGCGAACAAAATATTTACCTGCAAACACATACACCAGCAGTGTTGGCGCGGCTGCTATCAGAGCAGCGGCCATATCCACGTTATATTGCTTACCCCCAAAGCTGGTGTTAACCAGATTGTTAAGCGCCACCGTGACAGGTTGCGTATCAAAACCAGAGAACACCACGCCAAATAAGAAGTCATTCCAGATTTGCGTAAACTGCCAGATGACTGTCACAACAATAATGGGCGTGGATAGTGGAAGAACAATACGCCAGAAAATACGGAAGAATCCGGCACCATCTAAACGTGCAGCACTAATCAACTCTTTAGGAAGCGCGATATAAAAATTACGAAAGAACAAGGTCGTAAAAGCAACACCATAGACTACATGCACCATCACTAAGCCGGTTGTTGTGTTCGCGAGCCCAAAGAAACTCAGTGTGCGCGCCATCGGTAATAAGACCACCTGAAACGGGATGAAGCAGCCGATCAAAAGCAGCCCAAAAAACAGCTCACTGCCGCGAAAGCGCCACATAGCAATCACATACCCGTTAAGCGCCCCTAACAAGGTAGAAATAACCACAGCGGGGATCACAATCATGAAAGAGTTCATGAGATAAGGAGAAATCCCTTCGCATGTACCACCGGTGCAAGCACTCCCCCACGCTTTGCCCCACGCGTCAAAATTCAATGAACCCGGTAACGACAGCAAGGTACCCGTTCGGATTTCTTCAACATCTTTAAGCGATGTCAGCAACATCACCCAAAGCGGCATTAAATAAACAAATGCCATAACCAGTAGAATGGCATACAAACCGTAACGCAATAAACGCTGCGTCAGACTGGTTGTTTTCGTCATTGCATTAGGCATTTTTCTTTCCTCGTAGCTCTGAGTAAAGATACGGTACAAGTATCGCTAATACGCCGCCCAACATAACCATTGCACTGGCAGCACCTAAGCCCATCTGCGCACGCGTAAAGGCATGCGTATACATAAAGTTCGCCGGCAAATCTGAGCTATAACCAGGGCCACCACCCGTTAATGCCGCGACCAAATCAAAGCTCTTAATAGCAATGTGCGCCAAGATAACAAAGGCACTAAAAAAGACAGGTTTTAAACTCGGCAAAATCACTCGGCGATATATCATCGGCATGGAAGCCCCATCGAGCTGCGCCGCTTTAATCATATCCTGATCAACACCACGCAAACCGGCCAAGAACATAGCCATCACAAAGCCCGAAGACTGCCAAACCGCCGCAATCACCAAACAAAAGACGACACGATCAGGATCAACTAACCAATCAAGCTGAACACTCTCGAACCCCCAGCTATGGAACATTTTCTCTAAACCCAGCGATGGATTAAGCAGCCACTTCCAAGCTGTACCTGTCACAATGAATGAAATAGCCATGGGATAAAGATAGATAGTACGCAAAGCACCTTCAGCACGAATTTTCTGGTCCAAGAAAATCGCAAGAACGATACCTAACGCCAAACACGTGAGAATAAACAGAGCACCAAAGACAACCAAATTATCTAACGACACTAACCAGCGGTCATTAGCAAAGAGCTTTTCGTATTGCCCTGTACCAATAAATTTCCAGACAGGCAGCATACGAGAGCTGGTAAGCGATAAAAGCGCGGTCCATATAATGTAACCGTACATACAAACCATAACCATCAACAACGTTGGGGTCATGACCAATTTAGGTAGCCAGCTCGCGAGGCGGTCCTGAAAACTGACCGAGCGAACCCGCTGAGCCTTACCTTCTGGCAGCACAGGAGTTTGATTTTGCATAATCATTACCGAAGATTGGAGTATCGGAGATCGTAGTGATCAAGTAGCAAGCGCGGCATGATGTCCACGCTTGCTCAAAGTGAACCGCTTACAGTTGAGCGGCTTTAACAGAACGCGCCAGTGTTTCAACCGCATCTTCAGCCGACGTATCGCTATTGAAGAAGTTAGTCACCACATCGTATATCGCACCTTGGACTTGCGAAGTAGTCGCCAAACCATGCGCCATACTTGGCACTAGCGTACCGCTAGCCGAGCTTGCTTCAAACGCATCCATTGATGCCAAAGCGCAGCTATCAAACGGTGCACGGTTCATTCCCATACGTGCAGGGATAGAACCTTTGTTCAAATTAAAAGTCTCTTGGAAAGCAGGGTCCATCACCAGCTCAGCTAGTTTACCTTGCGCTTTTGATGCGTCATCATCGCTCAGCGCGAACATCGCGAATGAATCAATATTAAACGTAAAGGTTCCGCTAGTATCGGGTGCGGCTAGGCATACATAATCCACACCTGGCTTTTTGCCCGCGGCGGTAAATTCGCCTTTCGCCCAGTCACCCATGATCTGCATTGCCGCCTCGCCATTAATGACCATTGAGGTAGCAATATTCCAATCACGACCGCTGGCATTCGGGTCGATAAAATCACGTAACTTTTTAAAAGTTTTGAAGACGTTGATCATTTCGGCGCCTTTCAGCGTCGCTTCATCATGATCAACAAAGGCTTTGCTATAAAACTCTGGGCCACCAACACCCAACGCTACTGCTTCAAATAATGTAGCGTCCTGCCATGCTTGACCACCATGAGCCAGTGGAATGACACCCGCTTCTTTTAACTTAGGTGCAACTTCAAGAAACTGCTCCCACGTCGTCGGGATACCCAAGCCTGCTTTACGGAAAGGTTCTGGGTTAGCCCACAGCCAGTTAACACGGTGCACGTTAACCGGCACGGCTACGTATTTACCGTCGTATTTCATTACATTGCTAACAACAGGGGGTAATAAAGTATCCCACTTACCTGCCGTCGCTACGCCATCAAGATCCGTTAGAAAACCGAGGTCACCCCACTCTTGAATATCTAAACCTTTGATCTGAGCCGCCGCAGGAGGGTTACCCGAAATAGCGCGGGACTTGAGCACCGTCATCGCTGATTCACCACCACCGCCAGCTACAGCAAAATCTTTCCATGTATGGCCAGATTCGCCCAAGTATTCTTTCAATACATTAATAGCTGCCGCTTCACCACTGGATGTCAGGTAATGGAGAACCTCTACCTCAGCCGCTTGCGATACGCTTGCAGCTACCGATAAAGCTAAACCAGAGAGACAATACTTTAAATTTTTCATGCCATTCGCCTTCTTTTTGTTGTTTTGACGTTAGTCCGGATGTCACCGGCACATAGAACATTAACAAAGACAAAGAAAATAATGCGTAAATTAGTGCAATCATTTGTAACAGGACGTTACAAAAACGCCCAAATGACGCAAAACAGCGATATAAAAGACAACTAACAGCCCTATTACAGACTAAAGTATTACGCGCTAACCACGAGGTAACGTTACCGTGACGACCAAACCTCCTTGAGGGTGATTACGCAAAGACACCTCCCCGCCGTGAGCGCGAGCTATATTCCGACTGATCGACAAGCCCAGCCCCATGCCAGGGTGATTAGAATGGTCTGTTGTGAGGCGGGTATAAGGCTGAAACACGCGTACTAGCTGAGAATCAGGGATACCCGGCCCTTGGTCTCGGATACTGATAATTAGGGCAACATCACTATCGGTAACAGTTACATAGGCTTCTTTACCATAGTACAAAGCATTATCTAGCAAGTTACCAATACATCGTTTTAATGCCAAAGGTTTACCCAGATAGGGTTGTCGCTGCTGACCCGATAGCTCAATTTTCTTACCGGCAATATCAGCGCCATCAGCCATGTATAGCATCATCCTCCATAAATCGACTTCAACGCGATTCTCATGGATATCCGTATCCTTAACGCTTTGCAAAGCTCCTTTCACCATAATATCTAGGTCTTCTAAGTCGCGCGCCATCGCCTCTCTTTGTTTATCATCCTCAAGCATTTCAGCTCGTAAACGCAAACGCGTTATTGGTGTTTTGAGGTCATGGGAAATAGAAGCAAACAATTTTTCACGATCATCCAAATAGCGCTGAATACGACCCTGCATCGCGTTAAACGCTTTGGCCGCCGTAATCACTTCCTGGGACCCTCTTTCAGGCAAGTGCTTTTGCTCCCCTTTACCAAAAGACTCCAATGCCCGCACTAGCTGCCGCAAGGGACGCAATAACACGCGCACAATCCATACTCCAAGCAGCAAAATAACCATTAGAGATATAACAAGCGACATTAAACGCTCTGTAGATAAAGGAGACGCCGCGTCTAAAAATTGCGCATCAGGCATCACCGTAGCCAAATACAACCACTCTTTATCACTGATAGGCAGCTGCATGACTAATATAGGCGAACCACTGGGGCGCACGAGTAAACTTAAATCAGCCCAACGGGCAGGCAGATCGTCTAAAAGGGTTTCGTTATTAAGCACATGAAGGTCAGCGGGGCGAGAAAATTTGATATGGACAGTGTCAGGATCAATCCCCAACTGTTTTTTAAGCGCCTGTTGAAACTCATTCACCACTACGGTTTTAAGCGGCGAGTCAGGCAAATCCCTAATATGTATATATTCGCGATTGAGTGTTACAAAAAAGCGCGTCCCACCCATATCACGCAACTGGTTGAGCACGACATGTCGGTAAGATGTAGGCAAAGACGTAAAAAATTGAACCGTAGAAGCAACCCGAAAAGCCATATGCTGGGACACTTCGCGCACACGCAACTCACTGTCAGCACGCCATTGTGTATACCACACAACCGCACTTATGGTTTGCGCCAAGATAACACCGGCAGCAAGCGCTATTAATATACGGCTGGTAAGCGTTAAGGGGCTTTTAATCAATCGTTGCAAAAAGCGGGGTTTCACTGCGCTCCACCTCGCATGACAGGACATAACCCTTACCACGAACGGTTTGAATCAACGATGGACGCCGGGCGTCTTCACCTAAACGCTGGCGTAACCGACTCACATGCACATCCACAAACCGATCCATGGGCAAATTATCCCGGCCACGTGTTTGTTCGGCGATAAACTCGCGACTCAAAATATCACCCGCGCGGTCTACAAAGAGGTTCAACAAATAAAAATCAGCCCCCGTGAGCGATTGACTCTCACCTGACGGGGTCCACAAATTACGCGCGGTAGTATCCAGCTCAAAGTCAGCAAAACGTACGAACCGTAAACTTTTCACCGTTACTTCGGGTGCATGATCTATGCGCCGAAGCACAGCTCGGATCCTTGCCAACAATTCACGAGGATTAAACGGCTTAGCCAAGTAATCATCCGCCCCAAGCTCTAACCCTACAACCCGATCCATTTCATCCGAGTTTGCAGTTAGCATGATGACAGGCAGCCGTGAAAAGCTACGCAAGTCACGGCACACATCAAAGCCATTAGCACCAGGCAACATAATATCGAGTATAGCCAAATCGGCTTGATTCCCCGCTCGAACATGCGCCAAAAAAGCTTCTCCGGTTTCAAAGGCCGTAACAACAAACCGGTTGGTTGTAAGGTACTGCGTTAAAAGATCACGTATTTCTTGATCATCATCTACGACAAAGATTTGCTTGAGCACTTCACTGGTCATTGTTGTTATTGTGACCTCTCATATTGACTCTGCAGGCTTTAGACCTACTCGTTTGGATAACGCGTATCCTTTAAACTGTCTTTTATCTTTTTTAAATGCGTATGAAAATCGACACCGCGGCGCAAAGTAACTCCCGTAGCCAACACATCCAATGTCGTCAGCTGCACGATGCGCGAGATCATTGGCATATAAATGTCCGTATCTTCGGGCATAGGCGTGTTCAACAATACAGTACACTCTTTCGCTAATGGCGAATTTTCTGCTGAAATACCTAATACCGCTGCGCCGTTCTGGCGAGCAATACGTGCAATATCAACCAACTCTTTCGTCCGCCCGGTATAGGAAATAACAACAATCAAGTCTCCCGTATGAGCGGCAGCGGCTATCATTCGCATCATCAGCACATCTTCATGTGCCGATACCGGAATATTAAACCGGAAAAACTTATGTTGCGCGTCTGTTGCCACAGGGCCTGAAGCGCCAAGCCCAAAGAAAAAAATCTGCTTAGCCTGGGTTAAATAATCAACCGCTTTAGTGATTAATGCCGCATCAACTGTTTTGCGTGAGGCATCTAATGCAGCAATAGTCGATGTAAAAATCTTATCTGTATATTCTTCAGCTGTATCTTCTTGCTCAACGTTACGGCTGACATAAGGTGTGCCCCCCGCCAAGCTTTGCGCTAGCTGAATTTTAAAATCGGGGTAACCCACCGTATCAAAGTTTCGACAAAAGCGATTGACCGTAGGTTCGCTTACCGATGACGCTTGCGCCAACGTTGCTATACTCATGCGTGTAGCTGACTCAGGATCACGCATGATCACATCAGCCACTTTACGTTCCGATTTATTGAAATTATCTAATCGTGTGCGAATCTGATCTAACAGGTTCATACTTGATGACATAGTTTAAGGAGCCCGTATGAAGTAGTAAGTTAACTACATTTTAGTCTATCTGGGTGAACAACCCCAACTTTACCCAGCTATCACCCGACATTTTCAGCCTATCTTACGATAGATGGGACAAGTCTGCCTTTCTATTTTTTAGTAATTTAACCAAAATTTAATTGTATTTGGCCGTTTTCTCGCTTACATTATTAAAAAAATCGGTTAAATAACTACAAAAGAGGCTCCGGCGATGGTTTCCCATGACATTCCTAGTGATATTGTCATTTTTGGTGCGCTTGGTGATTTAGCACAGCGAAAGCTAATCCCTTCTCTATACCACCTTGAAAATGCAGGGCTTCTCTGCAAGGAATCACGCATTATTGGCGTAGCCCGTACCGACATGGATACAGCAGGCTTTCGCGAACAATGCAAAAGCAGCTTAGCCACTTTTGTGAAAGCCGAAGAGCTAGACCCTACCAATCAAGATATTTTCCTCGATAAGCTGGTGTACAGCCAAGTCGACTTTGGCACTACAGAGCAATATCAAGGACTGAAATCAACGCTCGATGAGCAACTCGAACGTACTCGCATTTTCTACTTTGCAACAGCCGCTTCATTGTATGGCACCATTTGCAAAAACCTGACCGAGACCGATTGCATTGAAGAAAGCTCACGAGTGGTATTAGAAAAACCAATTGGGCACGACCACGACTCATCTAATCAGATCAACGATGAAGTCGCCAAATACTTCGAAGAATCTCAAATTTACCGTATCGATCACTACCTTGGTAAAGAAACCGTACAAAACTTGATTGCACTGCGCTTTGCCAACCCCATCTTTGGCGCCCAGTGGAACCAAAATCAGATTTCTCATGTAGAAATCACGGTAGCCGAAAAAGTCGGCATTGAAGGCCGCTGGGGTTATTTTGACAAAGCCGGCCAAATGCGTGACATGGTGCAAAACCACTTATTACAGCTACTTTGCCTTACAGCGATGGACCCTCCTGGGGATCTCACTGCGGATATGATTCGCGACGAAAAAGTTAAAGTGCTTAAGCTCATGAAGCCCATCACAGGCAGCATGCATAACGACCATGTCGTCCGTGGACGCTACACAAAGGGCATGATCGACGGCAAGGAAGTGCCAGGCTACATGGAAGAAGAAGGCGCCAACCCAACAAGTAATACCGAAACATTTGTTTCGCTCAAAGTTGAGATAAAAAGCTGGCGCTGGGCCGGAGTTCCTTTTTACTTGCGCACAGGCAAACGCCTACCGGAAAAAGTTTCTCAGATTACGATCCACTTTAAAAAGCAAGCGCACTATATCTTTGATGAGAGCCAGCGCCACCTCGCACACAACAAGCTCATCATCCGCCTGCAGCCAGAAGAAGGGATTTCGCTTCAAATCCTCAACAAAGACCAAGGTCTTGGACAAGGCATGCGCCTACGAGCAGGCCCTCTGAAGTTAAACTTTTCAGAGACCTTTGAAAAAGCGCGGATACCTGATGCTTACGAGCGCCTTTTACTCGAAGTTATCCAAGGTAATCAGTACCTGTTTGTCCGCCGTGACGAGATCGAATACGCCTGGAAGTGGTGTGACCAATTGCTTGAACATTGGGACAAAGAAAACACCCCGCCTTTACCTTACGCCGCGGGCAGCTGGGGGCCAAAAGCCTCAGATTTAATGGTCATGAAAGATGGCAGGAGCTGGCATGAAGATCAGTGATCTCAAACTACCTGAACACGTTTCAGTTAAATCTTTTGATTCCCGTATTGCATTAACGAATGCACTCACTGAATCAATTAGCCAACAACTGAATGCAGCTGTTTCCGCCAAGGGTACAGCGTCACTGGCTGTCTCTGGTGGATCTACACCGGTACCGCTTTTCCAAGCCCTGAGCAAACAGGATCTGCCATGGACACACATCATCACAACGTTAGTCGATGATCGCTGGGTAGCTCCTGAACATAAGGACAGCAACGAGGCACTAGTACGCACTCACTTGTTACAAAACAAAGCTGCACAGGCCCCTTTTATTGGCTTATGGCAAGCAAATGCCCCCGCGTCAGCAGCGGCCGCTCACGTCAACACTAAACTGAGCGCAATTGAAGGCCCATTAACAACGGTAATACTAGGCATGGGCAATGACGGACATACGGCGTCGTTATTTCCATGTTCTACGCAATTACCCCTTGCTTTTAATAGCGATCGAGACTGCGAAGCTGTTAAGCCTACAACAGCGCCGCATTCACGCATGACGTTAACGCCCAAACGTCTTTTTAATAGCGAGCAGCGCATTCTGCATATCTGCGGCGAAGACAAACTAGACACATTGGCTAAGGCCATAGAAATAGACGATCCCAACACGATGCCGATCGGCCTTTTCTTACGACAGCCTATTACCATTTACTGGGCTCCTTGAGCCAGTGTCTATATAACAGGATAAAAACGATGACACAGAACGAACACACTGCAAAGATAGACACCGTTACGGCACTCGCGCCAATAATCCCTGTCATTACCATTGACCGTTTGGAAGACGCTATTCCAATGGCAGAGGCATTAGTAGAAGGCGGGTTGCCTGTCCTAGAAATTACACTGCGTACAGCTAATGCATTAGCTGCCATTGAAGCAATCGCAAAAGCAGTACCAGGGGCATATGTTGGCGCAGGCACCGTTCTAAACCCTGAAGACTACCGCCGCTCTGTTGATGCGGGTAGTAAGTTCATCGTTAGCCCAGGCGCGACCGCCGAGTTACTCGACTTTGGCATGGAAAGCGACATTCCTTTATTGCCAGGTGTTCAGACCGTATCTGAAATGATGGAAGGCATTAAGCGTGGCTACAAACGCTTTAAGTTCTTCCCCGCTGAAGCATCTGGCGGTGTTACCACTTTGAAATCGTATCATGGCCCCTTTGACGACATTCGATTCTGCCCAACAGGCGGGATCCGCGCAAACACGGCCAAAGACTACCTCGCTCTACCGAACGTTATGTGCGTCGGTGGAACTTGGTTGACGCCTGCAGACCTCGTAACGGCTCACGACTGGTCTGCGGTCACCCGCCTTGCTCAGCAATCCCTCCAACTATTGCGTTGAGCGAGGCACCCTATTCCCATTGCCTGAAAACAAGGGACGGTTAGCCCGCTGAAAAGCGGGCATTTTTTTCTCCCTTTTTTATCATGCATTAACAATTGTCATACGTTGAGCAAAAAAATAGTGAATACTATTCTTGCCGTGACAGTTACTGAAAAACGGACAAGAACTAAGCACTAACAGAACACATAAAAGCAACTGGGCAGTATACGCAAAAGTAAAAACAACAGGATTTATACTATGCCAACCACTTCTAACACTCCAAATTCCATGCTGCCAGCTTGGCAATCCTTACTTGGCCGCCGCCAAAAGGCAAAAGACACCCCGTTACGTGCACTCTTTGAGCAGGACCCAGAACGTTTTCAGAAGTACTCCCTGAAAGTTCAGAACATTTTATTAGATTACTCAAAGAACCCAATCGATGATGACACGCTAGCTGATCTCATCAAACTCGCTCACGAAGTCGGTTTAGAAGACTGGCGCGATCGCATGTTTCGTGGTGACAAGATCAACCCAACAGAAAATCGAGCGGTACTTCATACTGCGTTACGTAACCGCAGCAACACTCCCGTTATTGTTGACGGCGTTAACGTCATGGAGTCGGTTAACAATGAACTTAAGCGCATGCGCCAATTTGTTAATGCCGTGCGCAAAGGGCATTGGCGCGGGCACTCAGGCAAAAAAATTACCGATGTTGTTAACATCGGTGTAGGCGGTTCGGATTTAGGCCCGCGCATGGTTACACAAGCGCTTAAGCCTCAAGCCGATGACCGGATCAGCGTTCATTTCATCTCAAACGTTGACGGCGTAGAAATCGCTGAAACATTACGCTCTCTGAACCCGGAGCGTGTATTGTTTGTGGTTGCTTCTAAAACCTTTACCACCAGCGAAACCATGACAAACGCTGAAACAGCGCGCAACTGGCTCATGGCTTCTGCTTTTGATCACGAAGCCGTTGCCAAACACTTTGTCGCTGTGTCTTCAAACCAAAAAGCCGTTAAAGCGTTTGGTATCGACGGTAAGAATATCTTTAACATGTGGGACTGGGTTGGCGGCCGTTTTTCGTTATGGTCTGCTATCGGTTTACCCATCGCCCTAAAAATAGGTTTTAAAGGGTTTGAAGAAATGCTCACAGGGGCTCACGAAATGGATTTACATTTCAGAGACCAGCCTTTTGAAAAAAATGCCCCTGTACTGCTAGCCTTGACTACTCTGTGGAACAGCACCTTCTTAGGTTGTCAGACGCAAGCTATTTTGCCGTACGATTGGCCGCTACAACGCTTTGCCGCCTACCTACAGCAAGCAGAGATGGAAAGTAACGGCAAATCTGTCGACCGCGAAGGCAACCAAGTCCCCTATGCAACAGGTTCGATTATTTGGGGGCAACTCGGTATAGATGGACAACATGCCTTCTATCAGTATCTACACCAAGGCAACACCATTGTGCCCGCTGACTTTATCGGCTCTGTTGCTAGCTCTACGCCCGTGTTAGGCCATCATGATAAGTTAATGTCTAACTTCTTTGCACAAACAGAAGCCCTAATGAACGGCATCACAGCAGAAGAAGTACGCGCCGACTTAGAAGCTCAAGGCTTACCTGAAGAGCAAATTAAAAAGCTAATCCCTCACAAGGTACACCCTGGCAACCGTCCAACAAACACCATATTGTTGGATGAGCTAGATCCTCACTCATTGGGAGCCTTGATCGCCTTATACGAACACAAACTGTTTGTATTAGGAATCATCTGGGACATTTGCTCATTTGACCAGTGGGGCGTGGAATTGGGTAAAACCCTCGCCAAAGGCATACTGCCTGAACTACAAAACAGCAAGGTTAGCGAGCATCACGATGGCTCAACGCGCAATTTGATTCATTATTACATTGATCAACGCAAAGCCATGCTTAATGAAAGTGAGTAATTATGCAGTTTAAAACAAGCGTCATGCCTAAAAAAAAGCGCATTGCTTTGATTGCGCATGACAACATGAAACAAGAGCTGATGGAGTGGTCTTTACTACATCGCCATCAGCTTGAAAATCATGAGCTGTTTGCAACGGGCACCACGGGACACATGCTTGAAACTGAGCTGAGTATCCCCATTACCAAGCTGATCAGCGGCCCATTGGGCGGTGACCAGCAAATTGGGGCCATGCTTCCTGAGAAGAAAATTGATTTGATTATCTTTTTTTGGGACCCATTCGAGCCAATGCCCCACGACCCCGATGTCAAAGCATTACTGCGTGTGGCAGCAGTCTGGAACGTTGCTGTAGCCTGCAACCGCAGCTCAGCCGACTTTCTACTGTCTTCGCCATTGATGTCAGCCGAACACAGCTACCGGATCCCTGATTACGATAGCTATCTTGCTGAGCGATTAAAAAAGCCGTCTTAGGACGGCTTTTTTTGGTGTTTAACTAAAGCACAGCACTGGCGCTTTTTATTATGAAAGACTTTGTACCGAAATAGTTGTTTCAAGTGACACCTTACCCTGCGGCGCTAACACCATGTCATCATATTGGCGTGTTTTCGCCGCCTCAATGCACAAATAGCCATCCACTTGGTCCAATCCGATATCAGGAACGTCTTCGGCACCCGCCCCCGCATTCCACACAACAGTTGATTGGCTATTCTTCTTGCTGATTTTAAGCACTCGCTGCCACTCCACATCCTTTAAATACACATCAGCCGTACTGTGATAAATACGATCGATCGCTTCATTAACCGTAATATCACCGCTTTGAGTAAATACAGAAAAGTCATGGTTCTTATCAGCATATTCAGCACCGTCGAGGCCTGACACTGAAATCGACGCGCGTGAAGAGATTGCCAGATATGAATGTAACGCTTGCGTGACGCGCACGTCAGCTTCACCCACATTATGAGTAGTCAGTTTAAAGGTCACAGCCGAGTCTACTACTTTGATCGAGAAAGCCGGGTCTAAATTAGTCCAAATAGGCCCTACCGGTTTAAGCAACCACTCTCCACCATGCGCATTATAACTTTCAGAGTTAACTTCCCATTCGACCGTACGTGCAACACCATGAAAAGGCTCTCCAGCATTTTCTTCTAGCGGCTCAGCAAACCAAGGCCAGCATAGCGGCACTCCGCCTCGAACGGCCTTAGGAAAGGGAGCGGGCTTAGTGGTTGTCCACAGTACAGGGTATTGCCCTGCAGGCTGAAACCACAAAACCTGAGCACCATGCAGAGAGATAGCCAAATCGCCCCACGCTTGGCGCACTATACGTAAAGGAAACCCCTGCCACTCAATCGAGTGTACTCCCTGATCTAACTGAGAGATCAGATCCGCTAATGATGTCGCATTATCCATATTACCCAGCCACCTCTTCATTGAAGAGCGCTGCAGCAGCTCCTACCAAACCGGGCTGTTCAGCTACGCACAACCAAACAGGAATCGATTCCATATAGCCAACGAAACGCCCTTTTGCTTCAAAAGCCTCACGAAACGAACTTTGTAAAAAGAACTCTCGCACTCGCGGCAGGATACCACCACACAGGTAGACCCCGCCACGGGCACCGAGTGTTAATACATTATCGCCAGCCACAGTACCTAAGATACGGCAAAAACGATCTAGCGCTTCGACAGCACGCGGATCTGTCGCATTTAAAGCGGCCTCAACCACCTCTGATGGGTGAGTAAACTGCGGCTCAAAACGGGTATGCTCAGCTAAAGCCTCATAGAGATTGACTAATCCCTGCCCGCACAAAAGCCGCTCGACAGACACACGGCCAAAGCGACTGTGCAAATGACGCCAAATAATGACATCTAACTCATCAATCGGTGCAAAATTAATATGCCCGCCTTCCGACGCGAGCGGGATCCAGTCATCATTAGCTTTAATCAAGCCGGACACGCCCAACCCAGTGCCCGGGCCAATGACTAAACGCGCCATGTCGGTTAAGCCTTCTCCACCACCGAACTGTATTTTTTCTTCCGGTTTTAGGTTTAGCATTCCAAGGGCCATCGCCGTAAAGTCATTGACGATTTTAAGGCTAGTTAGCCCTAAGGCTTCTTTTAACGAACGACGTGTAAAACACCATGGGTTGTTTGTCAGACGGATCTCTTCTTGCTGGACAGGGCAGGCAAACGCTAGGCAAGCCTGTTCAACACCTTTTATACCCACCTGATCAAAGTAGGCTTGGCATGCAAACTCTATATTTTCGTAATCGGCGCACTTCAGTGTAACGATTTCAGTCAATTCGGTAGAGCCGGGTTTGACCAGCGCAAAGCGGGCATTGGTACCACCAATATCTCCGACTAGCGCCATCACCGTCTGGATCATCCGTCTATCTCCGCAAAATCAAAAATAGTCGCCCCTTGTTCTGCACAATTGACCTGACGGCGCATCGGCAAGAACAATTCTCGACCCATCCCTTTATGGTGATCAACAGAAACATCGGGGGCACTCAAACCGCGCTCTAACCAGCTTTCATCGTCTGCAAGCAAAGTGAGTGTACCGTTAATGGCATCTAAGCGAATAATATCACCGTCTTTCACTTGGCTAAGCGCCCCACCTTGGTTAGCCTCAGGCCACACATGGATAGCGGCTGGCACTTTACCCGATGCTCCCGACATACGACCATCAGTTACCAGCCCGACCTTAAATCCTTTATCTTGCAACGTACCCAAATAAGGCGTCAGTTTATGCAACTCAGGCATGCCAATGGCTTTAGGCCCCTGATAACGAACCACCGCAATAAAATCCTTTTCTAACTCACCGTTTTTAAACGCCTGCGCTAGTTCATCTTGGTCGTTAAATACAATAGCGGGCGCCTCAACGATTCGATGCTCCTCATCAACTGCTGACACCTTAATGACACCGCGGCCCAAGTTACCTTGAAGGACTTTTAATCCACCATCTTTACTGAATGGGTTATCGATTGGGCGCAACACTGTTTCGTCCATAGACTGCGTCACACCTTCACGCCATACCAACTTGCCATTTTCCATGAACGGCTCTTGGGTATAGCGCGACAAGCCTTGACCTACAATGGTCATTACATCTTCGTGCAAGAACCCACCAGCCAATAACTGACGCACTAGGAAGCCAACGCCGCCTGCGGCTTGAAAATGGTTAATATCTGCTTGGCCATTTGGATACACACGGGCCAACAACGGCACAACTGAAGACAAATCAGAAAGGTCATCCCAATCAATAATGATGCCGGCAGCGCGGGCAATTGCGACTAGGTGCATGGTGTGGTTTGTAGAGCCACCTGTTGCTAACAAAGCGACCGTAGCATTAACAATGGCCTTTTCATCCACTATTTCATACATCGGCGTAAACCGACCATTGCCTGCCGTTAGGCGAATAGACTGCTGAGTAGCTTCTTTTGTTAAAGCTTCACGCATAGGCTGGCCAGGATTGATGAACGAACTACCGGGTAAGTGTAGCCCCATCATCTCAACCATCATTTGGTTACTATTTGCCGTCCCGTAAAAGGTGCACGTACCAGCGCTATGGTATGAGTCCGATTCACACTGTAATAACGCATCGCGATCTACCTTACCTTCCGCATACAGCTGACGAATCTTTGCCTTCTCTTTATTCGGCAACCCACTTGGCATAGGCCCTGCCGGTACAAACACAGTTGGCAGATGCCCAAAACGCAATGCACCCATTAACAAACCTGGGACAATTTTATCGCACACGCCCAAATATAATGCGGCATCAAACATATTGTGAGACATGCCCACAGCCGTCGCCATCGCGATCACGTCGCGGCTAAACAAACTTAATTCCATGCCCGGCTGGCCCTGCGTAACACCATCACACATAGCAGGAACACCACCAGCAAATTGGGCGACCGAGCCCATTTCGCGAGCCGCTGCCCGAATCTGCTCGGGATAGTGCTCGAAGGGTTGGTGCGCCGACAGCATGTCGTTATAAGCAGAAATGATGCCGACGTTAACGGCATTCATCATCTTTAACGCATTTTTATCTTCCGCGCCACACGCGGCAAAACCGTGCGCTAAATTACCGCAGGCTAATTGAGCGCGGTGAACACCGTCCTCCTCCGCTCGCTTCATCTGATCGAGGTACGCTGAACGTGAAGCAGCGCTACGTTGTTTGATTCGTGATGTAACTTGCTCAACCACCGTATGCATAGGAACTCCTGCGGTTTTGTCTTTTAATAAAGATCAATTTATCAATTTTGTTTGTAATCTTAATAAAAAAACAAACAAATTTCCGGATAAATTTGATCTTTTTCGTAATATTTATAAAATAAACCACTATACTGAGTCTATTGGCTGAGATAAAATCTCCCCAAATGAATCCAACTAGTGGCGTTATTCGTAAAAACGACACTAGTATGATCCACCTAGCTACTGATTCAATGCAAGATTATTGTATTTATAAAGTTAGATGAACAGCGCAGGACATAGAGCACATCCTGCGGCGAGAAGGATCAACCTGTTTCCGTTTGTACTGAAGTACCCTTTGAGGAGCCTAATGGCTCCTTTTTTATTGCCTACAGCAAGCGGCCTCGCTAATCAGCAAACGCCAAATCCCTCAGGAATAGCGCAATTGAAGGGAAAGCGATTAATAAACCTGCAACCACGAGCAGCATCACAATAAATGGCGGCGTACCTTTAATCACCTCCCAATAAGGTCGCCTAAAAATAGCGATCGCAGTAAATATGTCGCAACCAAACGGCGGTGTAGCGGAACCGATGGCGACTTGTAAGGTAATTAGTACACCCACCAACACAGGATCGATTCCGGCGGCCTCAACCAAGGGAGCGAAAATAGGAACCAAGATAAGAATCACCACAATGGGGTCAACAAACATGCAACCTATAAAGAAAGATACACAGATTGCTATCATTAACATGATCGGACTTGCATCCGCCAAACCCAGCGATGCAATCAAGGTTTGTGGTATTTGAGCAAACGAAATGATCCACGAGAATGCCGCACCAGCTGCGACAAGAATAAAGACAACCGCCGTTGTTAACCCTGTTGATTTAGCTATCGCAAACAATGAAGCCAAAGGTAACGAGCGAAAAACAACAAATTCTAAAATCACAGCATACAACACACACGCAGCCGCAGCTTCGGTTGGGCTAAAGACACCGCCATATATTCCGCCCACAATAATGACCGGAAAGCCTAAGGGCCACACGGCTTGTTTAATCGCCAGTAAACGCTCTTTTACACTGGACTTTGGCTCGGTGGGCACCTTGTGACGAATTGCGTAAAACACACTATAGGCAGCAAACATCACCAATATGAGCAAACCAGGCCCAATACCAGCAATAAATAATTCTGAAATGGATGTATTAGACACCACCCCATAAATAATCATTCCGATGCTGGGAGGGATCAAAAACGCTATATCGCTCGCATTCACAATAAGCGCTAACACGAAGTTATCTTTATAACCGGCTTTTAGCATCTTAGGCCGCAATGAAGAGCCTACCGCTACAACCGTCGCCTGCGTTGAACCTGACACAGCGCCAAACAAGGTACAGGCCGTTGCCGTGCTGATGGCTAGTCCTCCTTTAAGGTGACCAATAAAGCTCATGACCATTGCGATTAAACGATCTGCAGACTGACCACGCGTCATAATATCCGCGGCTAAAATAAACATAGGCACAGCAATAAGTGACGCAGGACGAATACCCGCCATAAACTGCTGGATCATAAAGTTCATCTGATCCAGTCCACCAAACATAAACACAAAGCCGATCATGGCTCCCACAATAAGCGGAATCATCATAGGGAAACCCAGCAACAGCAAAACAATCATGGCACCAAGCATCCAAGCCATCATAATGATGCCTCCTTCACTGTGTCCGCATGTGCTTCTTTTACATCGGTGGATAGATAAATATCGTCACTCAATAGATTTTGCCAAGCAGTCATCGCATATTGGATAGCCGTCACACCCAAACCAATGGGCACCCAGATATAAATCCAATACACAGGTACTTGTAACGCGGGTAACACGCGCCCTGAACCTGCGATAGATAATATGTAGCGAGTAGAAAAGTAAGCCAAAGCTGACATAACCAGTGCCGTTACCAAACACATTATGATCATCAAAACTTTGCGCCATGATTGAGGCAAGGCGTCATACAGCGCACTCATCCGTATATGACGACCATGCCTAGCGGCGTAACTTAAGCCAGCAAACGTAATCAACACAATGAGAATACGGTTAACTTCTTCCGTGAAAAACAAGCTATGTTGAAAAACAAAGCGTCCAACCACATTAGCGACCGTATTGGTCGCCATTAACAAAACCCCCGCTCCCAGCATAAATGCCTCTACCCGACCAATCCATAAATCCAGCCATCCCAGTACGCCTGGGGATGAAGAGGGATAAACAACCGCGTAATCCGTATCAGAGTTAGATGGTAGTTTTGACATGATGGACGCCCCGTCTACATTACTGCTGCACAGCTTTTAGATCGGCTTTAAACTGATCCAAAATAGCTTGTCCACGCTCGCCAGTCATTTCAATAAACTTGGCTTCCACCTCTTGAGCAGCATCACGAAATGGCTGACGTTGCGCTTGTGTTAAACGGTTAACTTGTATTTCAGGTTTTTGCTCTTTGATTTTCTCCAAAGAGCGCTCACCTAAGCCTTGCTGGTATTCCACAATATGATCAAAGGCCGCTTTCATACCATTACGAATCAGAGCCTGATCATCGTCGGACAAGCCATCAAAGAAGGGCTTATTAGCCATGACTGCCGTGGTAAAATTGTTATGTCCCGTAAAAGTAATAACATCGGTCACTTCAAACATCTTGGCGGATTCAACCCAGAACATTGGGTTTTCTTGTCCTTGAATAATATTGGTTTGCAGGCCTCCGTATACTTCTCCCCAAGGCAACGGAGTGGGGGTCGCGCCAAATGCCTTATATGATTCCACCAGCAGTGGGTTAGTCATCACGCGGACTTTAACGCCATTTAAGTCATCAGGTGTTTCAAAAGGCTCTTTAGTGGTAATGACTACCTCTCCCTCAGGAAACATGCTTAACAGCTCCAAACCTTTCTCGGCATACACATCGACAAAGTCTTCATTAATGGCTTTGCTGTTTCGAAAGAAAGAAACCAACTCATCATGGTTTTCGGGTAATAAATAAGGAATAAAGAAGACTTGAGCCTCAGGAATGAGCGCCCCAGTAAAGCCGGGCGATTGATCAACAAACTGAAGAATCCCAGCCTGTGCTTGCTCCATAATGTCCGCCGACTCACCTAAGGTGCCGTAAGGGAAAAGCTGCAAAGAGTGGTCTGAATTTTCCTCGATATACGCTTTGAATTCTTTAGCGTATTCACCTTGAACATCAGTGAGCGACTCTTCAAAGGCATATCGCCACGTATCCGCCATAGCTCCAACACTCGCAACAGATAATGCACAGGCCGCAACAACCGTTTTTAACTTGAATGACATGCTATCTCCTCAATTTGATTCATTCACTATGCTTCTGCTCACGCCGCAATCATCCCATCACGCCGGGCTAAGCCGTCAGAAGCACCAACATACTACTTAGAATATCTAATGATTACACATCAAACTAATAGAGATCAAAATATTATTTATAAATAGCGCAAACCGAATTCAACAAAAGGAAACAAAAAGGCTAAAAAAGCCCATTAAATTCAGAAAATTAGGATAATAAATCAATAGAAGAAGTGCTCAACAACGTGCACAGAGGGAGTTAGAACGCAGGAAGGAATCACACTAAAGCGAAGAAAAATGCGCGGCCTAAACCAGACCGCTACATTATAAAAGGACTAGCGTCTAAGCAATCTGCTCTACGATAGGGGAAGAAAAATGCTTGCCGAGCAAAGCATGGTAAAAGTCTTTATCAGATAGCACGCCTACCATTTTGTCCGCTTCTGCCAATATAACAGCCGTCCCCGTCAAATAAAGTAGCTCCATGGCATTACGCATAGAAATATCAGGTGACACCATCATGACACTCGTTTCTTTCACTGCATCAAAGCCGTCACCCTCTTTCCAACTGCGTACATTTAGTGGCTCGCCCGAACGACTTACCGATACGACCGAACCGTCATCGGCAAGTTGCACAAGGGTTTCAGTAGACGCATCCAGCAATAACCCCTGTTCAGTTTGCGGTAAATCATTAACATGCGTCATCAACGAGGAGCCGCACAGTACATTTAACGGATTAGTATGGGCGACAAAATCCTGAACATACTGATTGCTTGGGTTGAGCACTATATCTTCCGGCTTGCCGTGCTGAATGATTTTAGCAGACTCCATAATGGCAATATTGGTACCAATTTTGAGCGCTTCATCCAAATCATGACTCACAAATAAAATGGTCTTTTTAAGGCGCTGCTGCAACTCAATCAGCTCATCTTGCAATTGCGCCCTAATCAAGGGATCCAGCGCCGAAAACGGCTCATCCATTAACAAAATATCGCTATCCATCGCAAAGGCGCGCGCTAAACCTACGCGCTGCTGCATCCCTCCAGACAGCTCGTGCGGGAACTTATCCTTCCACTCCGTCAAGCCCACCATTTCAAGCTTTTCTAATGCTCGGTTTTGGCGTTCTTTTTTGGGCACGTTCTGCATTTCTAGACCAAAAGCTACGTTATCCAACACGCTTAGCCATGGCATCAATGCAAACTTTTGAAACACCATTGAAACGCGCTTACTGCGCATGTGACGAAGCGTAGCCGCATCACAATTAGCCAGATCCACCACACGATCCCCATCGCGCACTTCCAACTTGCCTCGGCTAATGGTGTTAAGGCCATTCACTGCGCGCAACAAGCTGGATTTGCCAGAACCTGACAGCCCCATAAGCACACAGATTTCACCTTCTTGTACTTGAATACTTGCACCTTGCACCCCGACCACATCGCCCGTCAGTTCAAGGATTTGATCACGAGTCTTCCCTTGATCTACTAACGCTAAGGTTTGGGCTTGCTGGCCACCAAACACAACATCGAGGTTTTCTATATTGATTACTGTTGTCATCATTAACCCTCTTGCTTGCTGCCTGGCGCTTTACAGATACGGTCCAGAATTATAGCGACAAGCACTATGGCCAAACCGGCTTCAAAGCCTTGTGAAATATTGACCGTATTCAGCGCTCGAATAACGGGCTTTCCTAAACCATCCGCACCGACCAAGGCCGCGATAACAACCATGGACAAAGACAGCATGATGCACTGAGTAATGCCTGCCATGATGCTCGGCATCGCTGCGGGTATTTCTACTTTAAAGAGCAGCTTAGATGGGCTAGCACCAAAGGCTTTACCCGCCTCAATCAACTCTTCTGGCACCTTACTAATACCCAAGTAAGTCAACCGAATAGGCGCGGCTATCGCGAATATAATGGTAGAAATTAAACCCGGTACAACGCCTAAGCCAAACAACACTAGCGTAGGGATAAGGTACACAAAGGTCGGGACCGTTTGCATCAAATCCAAGATAGGACGCATGATAGTGTATAGCCACGGTTTATGAGCCGCTAAGATACCTACAGGCACGCCAATTAAAATGGATAACGCCGTTGCCGTCAGCACCAAGACTAACGTCTCCAGCATCTCTTCCCAATAACCCAAATTCAGGATGAGTATAAGCGAGGCTACGATAAAAATAACCAAGCCAACACTACGGTGTAAGGCGTATGCAATTGCCGCGGTAAACGCGACAATTGCCATGGGCGGAAACCATTGGAATAGGTCAACCAGCAAGGTAATAACCCACTCTAATGAAATAGAGATCGTATCAAAGAACCCTGCCGCATTGAGCGTCAGCCAATCGACAAAACGCTCCATCACATCGCCAAGCGGTAATTTATGATCGGTTAACCAATCCATATAGTTTCTCTCCGCTTACTGTTGCAGGTATTCAAGTACCGCAACTTCGCCAGATTTAGAGCCATCCAACGTCGTTACTCCATCTAACCACGTGCTCAATACAGCTGGGTTAGCTTGTAACCATTCACGAGCAGCAACTTCTGGCTTTTGGTTATCATCTAGAATACTACCCATGACTTCGTTTTCCATCATTAGCGTAAACTCTAGGTTTGACAACAACTTACCCATATTTGGACAAGCTTGCGTGTAGCCTTTTGTAACGTTTGTGTGGACACTCGCACCGCCATAGTTAGGACCAAAGAAATCGTCACCACCATCAAGGTATTTCAAATCGAAGTTAGCGTTCATTGGATGTGGCTCCCAACCTAAGAACACAATCCACTCATTACGGCGGATAGCTCGGCTGACTTGCGACATCATGCCTGCTTCACTGGACTCAACCAATGAGAAATCCTTGAGGTCAAAAGCATTGTCATCAATCATGCTCTGGATAAGGCGGTTACCATCGTTACCTGGCTCAATACCATATAAGCGGCCTTTAAACTCATCCTGATACTTAACGATATCAGCAAAGGAATGAACACCCGCATCGTATACATACGAAGGTACGGCTAAGGTGTATTTTGCCCCTTCAAGGTTTGCGCGAACCGTCTCAACAGTTCCAGCCTCACGGTAAGGCGCGATATCCGCTTCCATAGTTGGCATCCAGTTGCCTAAGAAGACATCGATATCACCATTGGCAAGTGATGTGTACGTTACAGGCACGGACAAGAGTTGAGTTGTTGGCTTGTAACCCAATGCCGTTACAATCTCGCTAGTAATAGCTGTGGTGGCTGTGATATCTGTCCAACCTACATCTGAAAAGCGAACGTTCTGGCAATCAGCCGCTGCTACTGTGCCTGAGACTAATAAACCCGCACTCAATGCCATACTGGCGGCTAGTTGAGTAAATGTCCGTTTAGGTGCTGCTTGTGATATCTTTTTCATGAAATACCTTTCCTATTGCTCTTTTAGTTATACAGAACATATGTTCTGCAGACTCATCACCGCCGACTAAGCCGTGCAAAGCTCCGCACGGCTTAGTCGGCAGAAGTTGAGCCTATTCTTTTTGCTGACGAATCCCCGAACGCGCAGGCTCTCCTACTCGTTGGCGAGTCTGCCATTGCTCATCTATCCAAACTGGCACATTTTCGGCCGGCAAGGGTTCTTTACCTAAAATAAGATCGGCTGCTTTTTCGGCGACCATAATGGTCGGCCCATTAAGGTTCCCGTTAGTAACTGTTGGGAAAATTGAGGAATCAACCACTCGCAATTGTTGCAAGCCCCGAACACGGCACTGATTATCGACAACGGCCATAGCGTCATCATCAGCTCCCATTTTGCAACTGCATGACGGGTGGTAAGCACTTTCGACGTTCTGACGAACCCAAGCATCAATCTCCTCATCCGTTTGAACTGAAGCGCCCGGCTGGATTTCGTCTTCACGGTATTTATCCAAGGCAGGTTGATTAAGCAGCTCGCGGGTTAGCCGAATAGTATCGCGCCAGTCCTGCTTGTCTTGCTCAGTACTGATGTAGTTAAACTTGATAGTTGGCGGCGCGGTTGGGTCTGAACTTTTAACATGTACAAAGCCTCGACTTTGAGGCTTATTCGGGCCCACGTGAACTTGAAACCCGTGCCCCTCAAATGCCGCCTTGCCATCGTAGCGCATAGCCGCCGGTAAAAAGTGATATTGAATATTAGGCCACTCGAGACCGGCACGTGAGCGAATAAAACCGCACGACTCAAAATGGTTGGTAGCGCCTAAGCCAGTGCGGTTGAAGATCCACTGCGCACCAATCATGCCTTTACTGAACAAATCGAGCTTGCCATTTAGCGTAATAGGTTCGTGACAGCGGTATTGAAAATACACTTCTAAATGGTCTTGCAAGTTCTCGCCGACACCCGGAAGCTCGTGCGTTACCTCGATACCTGCAGCCGAAAGCACATCCGGCGCACCGATGCCCGAAAGTTGCAATAAATGCGGAGAGCCAATAGAACCCGCTGACAAAATGACTTCTTTAGCCGCCAGTACTCGCTCACGCTTATTGTGGTGCTCGATCTCTACACCTGTGGCCGTCTTCCCATCCAACAACACTTTACGCGTTAGCACCGCAGTAAGGACTGTCAAATTATTGCGCTTTTTGGCTCGGCGAAGATAAGCACGGCTAGTTGAAGCTCGCACGCCATTATCAACCGTCATATGCATTGCGCCAAAGCCTTCTTGTTGATAGCCGTTGTAGTCGTTTGTGGCGGGGTAACCCGCTTCAACACCGGCATCAATAAATGCTTGATAAAGCGGATTTAATGACATGTGATTGCCATCGCAGGTTTTAACCGGCCCACGGCCACCGCGATACAAATCTTCGCCATCTTGCCAAGACTCTGCTTTTTTGAAATACGGCAAGCAAGACGCATAATTCCAATCGTGAGCGCCTAATTGTGCCCACTCATTAAAATCGCAGGCATGGCCACGCACATAAACCATACCGTTGATTGAAGAGCCACCGCCAAGCACCTTACCTCGTGGACAGTGTAGCCGACGCCCATCTAGGCCTTCTTCTTGTTCGGATTCAAATTGCCATGCAAACTTAGGCATACTCATTGGGTACGATAATGCTGTTGGCATCTTAATTAAGATGTTGTTATCGCTTCCGCCGGCCTCAAGTAGCAGCACAGTATGCTCACCACTCTCGCTTAAACGATCCGCTAGCACGCAACCTGCAGAGCCCGCACCGACGATAATATAATCATATTGCTGCATGGTTTTTCCTTACGCGTAAGGGCTGTCGATATCACCCAACTCAACCAGAACACTCTTGGTTTGGGTGTAATGTTTAAGCGTATCAACGCCGTTTTCTCGACCGATGCCCGATTGCTTGTAACCACCCACTGGCATTTCCGCAGGCGATCCGCCCCACGTATTAATCCAGCAGATACCTGCTTCCAGCTGGGCAATAACACGATGCGCGCGGCTAATATCACGGGTAAATAAGCCCGCTGCCAAACCAAACTCCGTATCGTTTGCACGACGAATAACTTCAGACTCATCACTAAACTTAAGCACAGACATAACAGGCCCAAATATTTCGTCTTTGACCTGCGGCATATCATCAGTGCAGTCCGCAAAAACAGTTGGCTTAACAAAAGCACCTTCAGCGAGCGCCCCTTCCGTTGCTCGCTCTCCACCACACAGCAAACGGGCACCGGCCACTTTAGCGGCATCGATATAACCCATTACTTTTTCTAGATGCTGGATCGAAATTAGCGAGCCAACCTGTGTGTTCGGATCCATAGGATCACCCATCACCAACTGTTCTGTGCGCGCTTTTAGCTGCTCTAAAAAAGTGTCATAGATGGATTCGTGCACAAAAACACGCGTGCCATTTGTGCACACTTCCCCTTGTGTATAAAAATTAGCGATCATGGCACCCGCAACAGCGTTTTTAAGATCGGCATCATCAAACACAATAAGTGGAGATTTTCCGCCAAGCTCCATGGTGACTTCCTTTAGTGTAGCTGAAGAAGCCCCCATCACCTTGCGGCCTGTACCACATTCCCCTGTAAAAGAGACTTTTGCGATACCGGGATGGGCCGTCAACATCTGCCCTACACGTGCATCACCCTGCACTACATTAAGGACACCGTCCGGCAAACCGGCTTGCGTGAACAGTTCGGCCAAACGCATCACTGACAGTGGCGTTTCTTCTGACGGTTTGAATACCATCGTGTTACCGGCTGCTAAACAGGGGCCCGCCTTCCACATAGCAATTTGTACTGGATAATTCCAAGCGCCAATCCCTGCACACACACCCAATGGCTCGGGGCGTGTATAGAAAAAGCTGCCGTTACCCAAATCCTGATACTCACCCTGTAACGATGCCGCCAAGCCTGCAAAATATTCGATAACATCCGCACCGGTCTGTATGTCTACCACCTCTGCTTCTTGCCATGGTTTACCGGTATCAAGCACTTCTAGGCGCGCTAATTCATCATTGTGGTCACGGATCAATTGCGCCGCCCGATTGAGAATGCGCCCACGTTCAGCTCCGCTCATGGCTCCCCAGCTTGCTTGCGCGGCCTGCGCCGCAGCCACCGCCGCATCGACATCCGCCTGCGACGCCTGCTGTACCTGAGTAATCACCTCGCCGGTAGCCGGGTTGGTTGTATCGAACACTTCACCCGAGGTTGCGGCGAAAGATTGGCCATTGATAAATAAGGTTTGCTGCTGCATAAAAACACAATCTCTATTCTGTTAATAAATAAGAACTCGCCTCTTTGAGCTCGTTCTTTATATCGTTGTTTTGTTAAGGTTTAACAAAACAATTGGACGGAAGCTGTTGTCGTAAATAATCTAAAATAAGCTCGGTTGCCAATGCTTCATTGACACCTCCCGGGCTGAGAGCACCGCGCAACCAAAAACCATCTATTAAGGCGGCTAACGATAACGACACAGCGATTGCCTGATCCTTAGGCAGTACTTTTTTTAGTTCAAAACGTAAGTAGGAAAGTAACCGTTTTTCATTTACCCGCTGCAAACGAAAGAGTTCTGGGTGGTGCATTGCTTGCGCCCAAAACGCGAGCCATGTTTTTGCGGTCTGTGGGCTGGTTTGGCTAGGGTCGAAATTAGCGCGGATAATTGCCGTCAGCCGGGCAACCACATCATCCTCTGGCGCTGCCGCCAATTGTTTGCGTACACCACTGGACAAGTCGAACAATACAGACCTCATCGTGGCCTCTAACAACCCATCTTTACCACCAAAATAATGGTTAATAATGCCAGGAGACACACTGGCCGCCCGACCAATCAAAGCAACACTAGCCCCTTGCAAGCCCACTTGATCGATGACCTGCATAGTCGCATTAATCAGTTGAGGCCGACGAATTTCTGCCATACCCACTTTTGGCATAGAACCCGCATCCTTTTATTGATTGAACGTTTAATAAAAATAAACCACTGAGATTTTATGTCAATGTTCTAAACAAATTATTTAAGGAAATGTCGTTATAGTTTAATTACGACTTATCTATATTAGATTTTGACGCAAAAAAGACGGTGTTTGTCGCGATGATGAATCATTAGATAGCAAAAATATATTTAGCATAATGAATAATTACAGATATAAGATTTTGGGCTCTAATCGATTTGCATGGCCAAATTGCGCACCACTATGGACAAAGTGACTACGGCTACCATTAGATATCCATCGAATAAATAACCAGACAGCGGTTCATCTATAACGCAAAAAGCCCCTTCCGGGGCTTTTGGTTAATGCTTTAGCGCGCTAGGCGAGCAATAAAGCGCTTGTCAGTTATTCACAACGGGATGACTACGGCGCTGACGTGTCCTGACTATTACTAATAATCGCACCATCATTTGGCTGAGTATAATATCCCTGAGTCAAGTTACCGGCACCGGTTTGGTTGAGACCTTGCCCCCAACCCCCGCCAAGTGCTTGGTATAAGTCAATCTGCGCTTGATACAAAGCTAAACGCGCCGCAATACTGGCTTGCTGACTACTGACCAAACTACTCTGAGCATCTAAGCGCGTTAACATGCTATCAACACCGGACTGGTATCGCAGATCAGCCAGCTCAAAATAACGCTGATAAGACTGTAACGCCTTATTCTGATTTTCTAACTCTAACGAATAGCCTGACAGTGCAGTTAAGGCGTCCGAAACATCCGTGAACGCTGATTGAACGGCTTGCTCGTATTGCTTCACGGCTATTTGATTCTCAATTTCAGCTACTTCAACATCACGTCGAAGAGCACCACTATTGAAGATAGGCAACGAAATAGAAGGGGCAAACGTCCACGCTCCTGAGCCTGAATCAAATAAGCCACTCAACTCGCTGCTCTGGCTACCAGCGTTAGCGGTTAAACTAATCGAGGGGAACAGCGCGGCTCTAGCCACACCGATATTTGCATTGGCTGCGCGCAAGGTGTGCTCAGCGGCTAAAATATCAGGACGCTGATTCAATAGCGTAGAAGGCAAGCCTGCTCCGACTGTTGCTATTTTAACATCCGCTAACCTTTTCGCAGGCGTGAAGCCCTCGGGAAGTTCCGTTCCCAACAGCAACACCAACGCATAACGGTCCTGATCGACCAACCGCTGATATTGGGACAAGGTAACTAGCATATCTTCATAAGATGCTTGCGCTTGAGCTTGCTCGATTGACGAGTCGATCCCCTGATCGTACCGCAAGCTCACTAAACGATAGTTATCTTCCTCGATCTTGAGGTTTTCTTGCGCGAGCGCCAGTTGCTCCATATCCGCCACCCAAGTCAAATACGCAGTGGCTATGTTCGCAACAATCGTTAACTGGGTTGATCGGCGCACCTGCTCTTGCGATAGGTACGTTTCTAACGCCTGATCTTTTAGGTTTCTAACTTTACCAAACAAGTCCAGTTCGTAAGCGGTTAACCCAGCCGTAACACTATAAGTGCTGGAAATGGTTGAGTCGCCAGAAAAAGCAGAGGTAGCCGCTCGGGTTCCACTGCCATCCAATGTTAGGCTCGGTAACAAATCAGCCCGTTGGATTTGATACTGCTTACGATAAAGCTCAACATTTAATAACGCTATTTGCAGATCTTTATTGCTGTCTAAACCTAGTTTAATGAGCTGCTGCAGCGCCTCATCATTAAACACAGACTCCCAACCCAACGGCATGACAGCCGCTTGCTGCTCTGCCGGGGTCCAGGTATTGATCAACTCTACTTCAGGGCGCTGGTAATCAGGGGCCAGCGAACACCCTCCTAGCGCGGCGGCGACCACCACGGCCAAAAACGGCTTATGCATGGCGTGTACCCTCATCTTTTGCTGAATTATCATTCGGCGCCTTGCCTGTAATTTTGTAACTTAGCTTCATCACTAACACATAGAATAATGGAACAAAGAAGATAGCCAAGAAGGTTGCGGCAAACATACCACCCATTACTCCTGTACCGATGGCCTGGCGGCTGGCAGCACCAGCACCCGTACTGATAGCCAAAGGGGTAACCCCAAGAATAAAGGCCATTGACGTCATAATAATAGGACGCAAACGCATACGACACGCATTAATGGTTGCTGCAATCAACGCTTTGCCACTATCAACTTCGGCCTTAGCAAACTCGACAATCAAGATAGCGTTCTTGGCGGACAAACCAATTGTGGTAAGTAAGCCTACTTGGAAGTACACATC
This sequence comes from Neptunomonas phycophila, assembly GCF_001922575.1. NCBI lineage: Bacteria > Pseudomonadati > Pseudomonadota > Gammaproteobacteria > Oceanospirillales > Oceanospirillaceae > Neptunomonas > Neptunomonas phycophila. The sequence continues at coordinate 2,975,123 of NZ_MRCI01000001.1, forward strand.
ATTACTGAGCTCTCGGCCTGTTGCTGCCAACAGTGCGCCTAAAATACCCAGCGGAACGACGAGCATCACGGCAAAAGGAACAGACCAGCTTTCGTATAACGCCGCCAGACACAAGAAAACGATCAGTAGCGACAAGCCATACAGCATAGGCGCTTGCGACCCACTTGCCTTCTCTTGGAAAGACAAGCCTGTCCACTCAAGGCCGATACCGTTAGGTAGCTGAGCCACCATTGCCTCAATAGCCTCCATGGCAACACCGGAGCTTAAGCCCGCCGAGGCCTGACCTTGCACATTCACTGACGACACACCGTTATAACGCTCTAAGCGAGGTGAATCGTACTCCCAGCTAGCTGTCGCGAAAGCACTAAATGGCACCATCTCCCCATCGGAATTGCGTACATACCAACGATCAATATCACTTGGCAGCATACGATATTCGGCATCGGCCTGAACATATACCTTCTTCACTCGGCCATTATCAATGAAGTCATTCACATAACTAGAGCCCCACGCGGTACTCATCGTTGAGTTCACATCACTGATTGATAGCCCCAGCGCAGAGACTTTCTCGTAATCGATGTCCACATGGAACACAGCGACATCTTCCATACCGTTAGGGCGAACACCTGTTAGCCGTGAGTCTTGAGCAGCCATGCCCAGCAACTGATTACGCGCAGCTACCAGTGCCTCATGCCCAAGGTTGTTCCGGTCCAACAGCATAGCGCTAAAGCCTGAGGCTGTACCCAACGATTGGATTGGAGGTAAGTTAATAGGAAATATCGTCGCATCACGGATCTGGCTCAATGCTCCAAACGCCTTGCCGATCAACTCTTGAGCCGACTGGCCTGGCCCTTGACGCTCATCCCACGGTTTTAGCTTAACAAACGCCAAGCCCATGTTTTGACCGGAACCTGCAAAACTAAAGCCCGCTACGGTGAAATACGAGTCAATTTCTGGGACAGAGGCAAAGTATCCCTCCATCTGCTTAATCACTTCCATCGTGCGCTCTTGAGTCGAGCCCGACGGCAACTGCACTAATGTTAAGAACACACCTTGGTCTTCATCCGGCAAAAACGATGTTGGCAGTTTTTGATACATAAAGACTACACCGCCAATCATTAAGGCATAAATAAACAACAGACGGACAGGGCGCTTCACTACATAGCCAACACTTCTCTCATATTTGCCCGTCATGTTGCTAAACATACGGTTAAACCACCCAAAAAAGCCTTTTCGCTCATGGCTGTGGGTGTTTGCCGGTTTGAGGATCGTGGCACACAAAGCAGGCGTCAGGATTAATGCCATCAACACCGACAGCGCCATCGCTGAAACAATGGTGATCGAGAACTGGCGATAAATAGCCCCTGTAGACCCACTAAAGAACGCCATTGGTACAAATACAGCTGACAGTACTAACGCGATACCAATCAATGCCCCGGTAATTTCTTCCATTGATTTGCGCGTCGCTTCCAAAGGAGGCAAGCCTTCTTCTTCCATAACACGCTCAACGTTTTCCACAACGACAATCGCATCATCAACCAGCAAACCAATAGCCAACACCAAACCAAACATAGTGAGTGTATTAATACTAAAACCAAAGGCAGCCATGATGCCGAATGTACCCAGCAAAACTACGGGAACAATAATGGTGGGGATAATAGTGGCTCGCAAATTCCCTAAGAAAAGGAACATCACCAAGAACACCAATACAACGGCTTCTATGAGTGTGTGGACTACTTCCGTAATCGAAATACTGACGAAGGGTGTGGTGTCATATGGATAAACAACCTTAACGCTATCTGGGAAAAACTGCTGTAATTCAGCCACTTTTGCACGAACAGCTTCCGCCGTATCCAGAGCGTTAGCTCCTGTGGCAAGCTGAATAGCCAAACCAGTGGCTGGGTTTCCTTTATAGCGGCTTTCTGCAGAATAACTTTCTGCGCCCAGCTCGATACGAGCCACATCTTTTAATCGAACCTGAGAGCCATCGGTATTAACAGTCAGTAAGATATTCTCAAACTGACTGATATCCGTAAAACGTGATTGTGCTGTAATCGTGGCATTTAACTGCTGATTAGGCACTGACGGTAAGCCGCCTAACTGCCCTACGGCCAACTGCGTATTCTGGCTGGTAATGGCATTGGTCACATCAACCGGCGTTAAACCTACCGCCGTCAGTTTTTCAGGATTCATCCAAATCCGCATAGCGTATTGTGCACCGAAAACCCTGATGCTGCCCACACCATCAACCCTTGAAAGCGGGTCACGCAGTGTGCTGTACGCATAGTCGGACAAGTCCGTTTTGGTTAGGCTTCCATCATCGGACACAAGCCCTACCACCATTAAAAATGATGAGCTGGATTTTGTAACGGTAATGCCTTGCTGCTGAACTGTAGTAGGCAAGGACGCTTCAGCCAGTGACAGTTTATTCTGCACCTGTATTTGGGCCGTATCAGGATCAGTACCGGATGCAAAAGTTAACGTTATGCTTGAGTTACCTGAGTTGTCACTCTGCGATGACATATACAATAAGCCATCAAGGCCTGTCATATTTTGCTCGATAACCTTGGTAACGCTGTTTTCTACCGTTTCTGCTGACGCCCCCGCATAGGATGCACTCACACTAATGGAAGGAGGCGCTATCGTTGGGTATTGCTCTATCGGTAAGCTAATAATCGATAACGTGCCGGCCAACATAACAACGATGGCGATAACCCACGCAAAGACAGGCCTATCTATGAAAAATCTAGCCATTAATTAAATACCCCTTAGCCTTGCGTCTGAGTATTAGAAGAGTCTGCTGCACCGGACTCAACCATTTCGACTTTGTCACCCGCTTTAACTTTTTGCAGGCCGCCAACAATCACCTTATCACCCGGCTTTAAGCCTGAATTGATAAACCACTGATCACGAATAGCATCACCCACTTCAACTTTTTGAGTGGCGACTACGCCATCGGCATTTACAATCAAAGCGACAGTAGAACCGTCTGGCTGACGTGTAATACCTTTTTGCGGAGCAAGAATGGCGTCTTCTATCGTTTGCGTGACGATTGTTGCGCGCACATACATACCTGGTAATAACATGGCTTGCGAGTTCTCAAACCGTGCGCGCGCATTAACCGTTCCCGTTGTTTCATCCACACTCACTTCTGAAAATTCCAGCTTACCTTGCTCGTCATAAGCAGCCCCATCTTCTAGCACCAAACTAACGGGCATCTCTTGACCGGCATCACTGCGCTTCATCTTCAGCACGGCGGTAGCTGGGCGTTGCATATCGACATAAACAGGGGAAATTTGACGAATAGTCGCTAACGCTGTTGACTGAGCCGCCGAAACTAGCGCCCCTTCTGTGACCGCCGAGCGGCCCACAATACCAGAGATAGGTGCCGTTATTTTTGTGTAGTTCAGATCAATTTGCGCCGTTTTAACGGCTGCTTCTGCTGCTAAAATTTGTGCTTGCGCTTGCTTCCATGCCGACACAGCATCCGCCGCTTCTTGCTTACTAACAGCTGATTGCTTAACTAAGCGCGAGTAGCGATCAGCCTGCTCTTTCACGCTTGCCGCATTCGCATTAGCCACTGCTAGGTCCGCTTTCGCACTGGCTAATGCTGCCTGATAAACCGCAGGGTCAATCTGATACAGAACATCACCTTCGTTGACGGTACTGCCTTCAACAAACAGACGCTTTTGTATAATCCCGCTAACTTGAGGACGAATCTCCGCGGTACGGTACGCCGTCACTCGGCCCGCTCCGCTCTCTGTAATCTCAACAGACTCAGTCTTTATAGTTACCACATCCACTTTAGTAGGTGCTTTTGGTGGGGCTTGTTGTGCTTGCTGCTCCTCTTGGCAACCCGCCAAGAACAGGACAGAACATATCGTTGCAAAAGCGACACTACGTTTGAGTTGGGTATTTGTAACCATAACAACCTCAGTTTACTGACTCTTAATTAATCTGCATTCGCTGAATGATTTCTATACAAACCATACGAATATTTAATATCGCAATTTTACATACATGTATGTACGTATGTAAACATAAATGGAGGTTAGCTTAACCCTTTCCTCTTAATAGATAAGTAATGGTTAGGATTAAGCCAAACAGAAACCTGATCTTTACCATCATAAACATTAAGAGGTGAAGATCAGGTTAAGAAGATTGTTATTCTTTGCCCGCAAGCGAATAAGAACGCTCGCGCTCGGTTATCGCCAAGCGACATGCTTTTTCAAACAAATGCGGGTTATTAAGCATCATTAGTCGTTCTTTCGGTGTCATAAAGCCAATAGCTTCCGAAACCGACTCAGCCTCAGCAACTTTCATCGCGGTTAGGGCTTCTACTGAATCTATATCACCACGTGCTCTTGGTGGCTGCTCGTCAAGCATACGCTTATGAATACTAGCCCAATGTGCAGATGCAACAAAACCTACAAAATCAGGACACTGCTTTGCATCATCGGTATAAACTTTAAGCGTTTGTTCAAAAGCCGTGAATATTGCAGGCGGCACACCTTCTTCCGGCGTCTTTAATATCCCCCACCGTTTAGCCTTTTCCCCGATAGACCATGAACTGGTTATCACGGAAACAGGCACAGCGAGTAACAACCCCGCCACCGCAGGAGCCAACCACGCCAATAATGACATGGAGTTTAACGCGGCAAACGCCGTCAATATCACACCCATCACCATGTGCCAACGGTGTCGATAAATCACATCTTTGAGCGGTAAACTACCATCGTCTCGACGTTGCGGGTTCCAACCGGCATCTCGACCTATCAAGATAGACAGCACCGCGCCACTGTGAATTAACATCATGATGGGAGCGACCAAAGCCGATAAAATAATCTCAACCACAAAGCTGATAAGCACCCGCAAAGTACCACCCGCTCGCTTACGCTGCTCGGCATTTACAAGAAAGGCGATAATGCCCAACACCTTAGGCGCAAACAATATCCCCATTGTGAATAAAAACAGCATTAAAGCGCGGGCGGCATCAATAACCGGCCACGTTGGGAACAGTGAATATTCATCACTAAAATATTCGGGGCGGATATACTGCGCCTGGAGTGCCAACGCCATACCGGCCAGTATCAACAACAGCCAAAGGGGCGATGAAAGATACGACATGATACCGGTGGCCAAATGACTACGGCTGACCCAGTGCAAACCAGAACCGCCGATAACGCGCGCGTGCTGCAAATTGCCCTGACACCAGCGTCGGTCTCTGACGGCTAAATCGATAATGGACGGAGGGCTCTCTTCGTATGAGCCATCTAAGTCTGACGCGATAACAACACTCCACCCTGCGCGACGAATCAGAGCCGCCTCCACAAAGTCATGACTCAGTATGTGACCACCAAACGGCGGCTTTCCACGCAAGTGCGGTAAACCAGCAGCACTCATAAAGGCCTCGGTACGAATGATGGCATTATGCCCCCAAAAGTTACCTTCTTTGGCCGTCCACCACGCCAGCCCAGAACCCACAACAGGGCCATAGATCCGTGTAGCAAATTGCTGAATACGAGCCATCAGTGTTGTGCCGTTGATCAACTGAGGAATCGTCTGAATAAGCCCGGCGTCGGGATCTGCTTCCATGCGTCGCGCCAAGGTAATCATGGTTTTTGCTTCCATCAAACTGTCGGCATCCAGCACTAAAAGATGGTCATATGCACCACCCCAGCGCTTACAGAAGTCAGCAACATTACCCGCCTTTTTAGCTTCATTCTTGACCCTGCGCCGATAGTAAACGTTTACTTCGCTACCTAAACGGTGTCGTAAAGTTTGCAAAGCAACTTCTTCTGCGATCGCCACTTCGACATCAGTCGTGTCACTGAGTACAAACCAATCAAACGCAGCGCCTTCGCCCTGCGCTTGAATCGCTTTTGCCATGGTTTCAATAGCCGAAAAAATACGCCCCGGCTGCTCATTGTAGGTTGGCATAAGCACAGCCGTACGCTTAGTCAGCGCGACAGGCTCCTCATCTAACGGCTTATGCTGAGCGATGACTTTAAAAAAACCAATGATGGAGCCTGCAAATGCGACCGTAATCCAACTAAAGGTAAGCGCAAACAACACCAGCACAAGGTTTTCTACAAAGATTAGCTCACCCAATGCAAGCACTGAGTACATCTCATAAATGCCCCAACACGAAAGCGCCACCGCCGATCCTAAAACCAACAGCCTACGCCATGCAGGAGAATGAACACCTTTTGGATTCACCGGTGTCCGTACACCACGGCGACGAAAATGCTTGAGTGATTGCTCCGGCATGTCAGCCGGAGAAACAGGCGGCATCCCTGACGCCTCCTGACTCACGTCTATATTCTCATTTAGTGTGTTTATTTCGACCACTGATACATCCAGCTCTCAGCTTTTCGGTTGTCATCAAATTGTAAGTCCATGCGTAACTCAACTAAATCCGCATCTTCAGGATCCAGCTCAAAACTCACACGGTAACCGCCTGTTTTAGGGTTTTCTCGAACGACGATATTTTTTACCTTGCCGCCTTGGTTTTTGACTTTAGCCGTTGGCTTGTTCAACCCAGAGGTGGTTAAGGCATTAGGGAACTCATAATCAATCACAAATAAGCGTTCCGGCGTTGGGCCACTGATATCAGCACGGCCATTACGCGTAGCCGTTACGATACCTTCCGAAGGCGCAGGTGTTGGCCACTCACCCCAAACAAGGCGGTACGCAAAGCTGTATTCAGTTTTTGCAGGGATGACATCAGCAGGAGACCAATACGCCACAATGTTGTCATGGATTTCGGAGTCGCTTGGGATTTCGATTAACTTGACCATCCCTTTACCCCAGTTGCCCACCGGTTCAACCCATAGACTAGGGCGCTTTTCGTAATGCGCTTCTAAATCTTGGTAATGATCAAAGTTACGATCACGCTGCATTAAACCAAAACCTAACGGCCCATTATCCAAAAACGAACTGATATTAAGCTTGTCGTGGTTCAACAAAGGACGCCACAAGTGCTCACCTCGTCCGTTTAACATCAACAAGCCATCCGAATCATGCACGCGAGGGCGGAAATCATCGACTTGGTCGCGATCATAAGAGGAGAACATAAACATACTTGTCCCAGCGGCCAAACCCACTTTAGTCAGGTCAACACGAGGGAAAAGTGTGGCTTCCACATCCATAACTGTGTTTGTTCCCGGACGAATCGTGAAACGATAAGCACCGGTTGTACTCGGGCTGTCCAGCAGCGCATATACGACGATAGAACGGCTATCCGCTACCGGTTTTTCTATCCAAAAAGCACGAAACACAGGGAACTCTTCACCTTCAGGATCCGCGGTTTTCAACGCTAAGCCACGTGAAGATAAACCATACGATTGGTTTTTACCCAATGAACGCAAATAGCTGGCGCCTTGAAAAACGGCAAGCTCGTCGAAGTAATCATCACGGTTGATAGGAGAATGAATCCTAAAGCCCGCAAAGCCGATATCTTCTTTTGGCAATGGCCCCTTCATCACTTCACCGGTTTTAAACATCGACGATGAGTAACTCAAATGCTTAGCCTGGCCATCTTCAATCACAGCAATTTCTACTGGGTCTTTGTAGTAAAAGCCGCGATGAAACATTTGCAATTGAAAAGGCACATTTTCATTCGTCCACAACGCCGATGAAGGGTTGAAGCGAATATCACGGTACTGATCATAATTAAGATCTGCCAACGATTCTGGCAACTTAGCTTCAGGCGCTTTGTAGGGCTTTTTTGCAAGCTGGCGAGCGATATCAGTCACCGTATCACGATTAAATTTGCCAGAAACCGCAAATTGAGTCGCCGCCACATTGGTTGTTGCGGCTTTTTTCGCGGCATCAGCTGCTAATGTCTGAACGGGAAGCGTGGCGGCACAGCATAACGTTGCACCAATTAACGCACGGGAAAAGACACTTGAGGACTGTTTCTTGTCATTGAACATATAAATTCATTCACTCTGTTAATAGCATGTTCGCTTTGTTGGCACTCTTTTCACTGCTGTTGCATTCGCACTGCAGCTGGTGCCTATTTTCAAAGCGTGAAAATTTACAATTTTCTCTCGTAATATCAATTAATAAATCCGCCTCAAGCCTGCACGCTTTGGTTAGGCGTTCAAAATACGGGTATTCATCACGCTCCTATTAGCCAACGGCTCTTGCCCGGCCACGCCGCTCGAATCATACGAGTGGCGTAGATACTGCCGTAAAACATAATCAAGAACATAACGGCCGTCATACCCATGCTGATAAAAGCACCTCCGGAAATTTTCTTAAGGCCTATCAACGGAGACACAACATTAATAAGTAACGTAAATAAGGGATGTATAAAAAAGATCGCAAAGCTTATGTTACCAATTTCTTTCAGTTGATGTAGTTCAGTTTTGGCTCGCGCCCAGTACTGACAAATAGCCAACAAAATAAAACACAGACCGAGCTTCTGGATAAATTGTAAATCGACACCCCTAAATTCAAAAAAGTCTTTATGCGAATTACCCACCCAGACCCAAATGTAAGTCTGCCCTATCAGGGCGAAAATAACGGACATTATAGAGACCACTAAAATGCCCTTTTGGTGCCGCAAAAACCAAGGCTGATATTGGGAATACAACATACCCAGCAAGTAATACGGCACATAGTAGACAATCGAGTGCATTACATTCGCATTCCCGTGAGGCCGGTGTACAAACATCGCCAGCACACTCAGCATAGCCAATAAAAAAAGTTGCCGCCCAATTGGGAGCTTTAAGTAAGCTAAAAAAATGGGGGTTAGCAGAAAAACCACCATGATAAACGGGATATACCAATGCGGATAAAGCACATAAAAATTTTTAATGGTATGAAATACGTTCATACCGACCTTAGCCGCTGGAAAATGATCCCTAAATACCCAAATCGAAACCAACGCCAATAAGCCAACAAGTGACACGACTAAAAAAGGCACATAGACGTTCTTAAATTTGGTCAGCATAAAACGACGGTATTCAAAACGCTGCGCAAATATCGCGTGTAGGAAAAACCCAGAAATAAAAACAAAAACGGCAGTACCGCCTCGTAAGAGGTTCTCGAGCAGCAAAGGAAAGCCTTTTCCTGAGTTATAAACCGAGTGCCCTAAAACAATCAAAATAATGGCAACCGCACGCATATAGTCAAACTCGAGTAAACGTGTTTTCAACGTGGCATCCAATCATCAACATGTTAAATGAAACAGCACAACAGCATGCTAGTAGGTTTCGTAGTGCATACGGGAAACAGACATACCGGCTGTAAAAAAGCAGCCGTATTATGAGGCTATAAAAATATAGGTGCTACAATAATTTACAGGATAATTGAGCGTTTTTTGATCGCATCCCTGCTCCATTAAAATCAGCATCTATCCTTTGCCTACGTCTGGCCGCATTAACCTATACCATTGTTACGTGGACATACAGACAATGAATCAATCAAAGGGTTCAGATAGATAAAATCAAAAGCACGAGTGGATAAGGGATAAAGAAAAACGGGGGCGACGTCCTGAAAGAAAACACCCCACCCGTTTTACAAAGGTTTTTTAAATCAGAAGCTAATTAAAGGCCCGGCATGGATATGTAGTTATCCAGCCCTTTAATTCGATTAAACCACTGATCGAGTGCTTGGTAGGGAGATAAATCCACGCCACCTTCGTGACACAGCGCTACATAAGGAAATACAGCCATATCTGCAATCGTCGGTCGGCCCAGCGCTAACCAATCGTGTGAGCTTAAATGGCTTTCCAACAAGCCTAAAATACGATCGGTCAGCCTCATCGCTTGTGGCTTATCTATTTCATAACCAAACTTATCCACAAGGCGCACGGCATTAGGTCCGTGCTGCACCTCGTTGGACGCTACCGACAGCCATTGCATGACTTCACCTTGCTGCGCGGCGCCCTCCGGCCACCATGCTTGCCCTGCATAGCGGCGAGCTAAGTAAACCAAGATAGCTTGCGAGTCACGCAGTATTACCTTGCCATCCACCAAGACAGGAAGCTCCCCCCATGGATTTAAGCCGATGACAGGTTCACGTTTGTGTGCACCATCAAGAAAGTCCACAGGTACTATCTCCAAATCGATCTTCGCCAACGCAGCAAATAATCGAACTTTGTAGCAGTTACCTGAGAGTTCTAAGTCGTAGAGTTTCATGCGAGTTGTCCTTATTATGGGTGATGAAAAACTAACCAGCTATTGCGTTAGCTGATTAAACTCGAGCACATTGCCATCAGGATCACGGATAAATAACGCGACACGGCGCGGGCCAATGGGATGGATATCTTCCGTAATTGTTATCCCCTCCTCAACAAGCCACGCCCGCATCGCATACAGATCATCAACCACAAAGGCGGGATGAGTGATACCTGGGCGCTTTAGGGGCTCGTCTAACAAGACGTTAGACGCCTGCGGCTGACGAGCACCATTAAAGATCAAGTTGATCCGTACCTCGTACAATCCGTGATTAGCCACCATTTCGTTGGCTTCATACGCGGCAAAGTAGTGTGTCTCGATAAAACCCAACCGCTGATAAAAGGCCATTGACTGTTGGCGATCGCTAACACGAATCCCCACATGATCAAATGACTGTATGACGGCGGGCATTAAAGACACATTATCGCTTTGCATGGAGCACTCCTGATCTAAAGAGCCTCTAGTGTCTTTTGTTAGCCAATTGCAATAAATGGCTTAATGCTGATAACTTCTTTTCATAAAATGCACAAATCAGCCAACTGACACGATAAGGAACGATAGTGGATAAGCTAAAAGCGATGGCTACTTTTATAGAAATTGTTGATCGCGGCAGCTTATCCGCAGCAGCCGATGCAATGGATCGCTCCCCAGCTTCTGTTGTCCGCGCCTTAGCCGATTTAGAAAACCATCTTGGTATACGTTTACTCAATCGCAGTACACGCCGAATATCCTTAACTGACGAAGGGCGCGATTACCTGCTGCGCTGTCGGCGTATACTCGCCGATATTAACGAAGCCGAGTTCCTTTTAGACGCCCGCCGTACCGCACCGGCAGGAAAACTCACGGTAACAGCCCCAATGATGTTTGGACGCCTTCACCTTATTCCGTTACTTAACCAATACCTAGCGGAACACCCAGGCTTACAGGTAGATATCACGCTAGTCGATCGTGTTGTAAACATTATTGATGAAGGGTTTGATATTGCGATTCGTATAGGCCACTTAGCCGACTCATCATTGATATCGATGCCGCTGGGGCTGACCGCACCCGTTATTTGCGCCAGTCCAGCACTGATCAAACAACAAGGCACCCCCAATACACCAAACGACTTAGCCAGTTGGCCCATCGTACGATTTAATCAGCACCACCACTGGGCCTTTAAGAATAGTGAAACGCTCAACACAGAAAACATGTCCTTGGTCATGACAACCAACCAAGTGGACACCGCCATTAGCTCTGCTATAGCGGGTTTAGGAGTAACTCGACTATTCAGTTACCAAGTTGCCCAAGCCCTTGAACAAGGACAACTTATCCGGCTATTACCTGAATTTGAACCAACCTCCCTGCCAGTACAGTTTGTTTACCCTCACAACCGGTTATTGTCGTACCGGGTTAGAGCGTTTTTAGACTGGGCTGGGCCACAATTAAAGGAGGTGTTGAAAGGGCGCTGATCTTGACCAGCTTAATATTGGCCACTGCCGCACTTGCGCATGAGCGATTAACTGCTCGCACGGGTTTACCAAATAGGTCTGATCCGCAAACAAGCATAGGGGTAAATCATTGATCGAGTCCGTATAAAAGTGTATCTCGCTAAACGGCTGCGCCTGTTCTCTCAACCACTGCTGAAGCCGTATGACTTTACCCTCTCGATAACTGGGCGTCCCGAGCACTTGATGAGTAAAACAGCCATTTTTTTCAACCAAATCAATCCCGATCGATTGCTGAACTCCAATCCGAGTAGCAACCGCTTTCACTAAAAAAGCGATAGACGCGGAAATAATCAGCATGGGAACCGACTCTTGCGTGAGCTGGGTAATTAACGATTTAGCATTGGGGTATAACTGTGGCAGTATGCGAGTTTCCACGCACTGCTCAACCAGCGCCATCACCTCACCTTTAGGCATAGCGGCTAATGGAGACATAGAGAAAGATAAGTAATCTTCCATGTTCATGTCTCCTTGTGCATATAAAGCCATAAGGCGTTTATCTTCATCTAAAAAGCCGGGGGATGAAGCAACCCCTTGATCAACTAAAAACTCATTCCATATCATGGCGCAATCGCCATCGATTAACGTTTCATCCAAGTCAAAGACATATAAAGGTTGCGCCATTTTACACGCTCACCGGCTGAATTTCGTTTAAGTTAAATAGCAGCTCTAGTGAGGTCCCTGTGGATAACAGGCGTTCCGATGAGCGGTTCAACAAATCCACCGTTAACTCGCACCCTTGAACAAGCACTTGATATCGAATGATATTACCCAATAACTGATGGTCTTGAATAACACCCTGCTGTGGAGCCGATATATGAGCATCATATTGACGCCCAGCTTCTCTGACATAGATCGACTCAGGACGAATGGCCACTTTCCATTCGGTATCAATATTAAAAAGCCGCTTAGCATGGATAGCATCAACCAAGTTATAGTGCCCCATAAAACCGGCAACAAACTCATTAGCGGGCTGGGTATAAATTGATTCAGGAGAGCCCTGTTGCACTATTTGTCCTTTATTCATCAAGAAGATACGGTCAGACATCGTCATGGCTTCTTCTTGATCGTGCGTCACAAACACCGTCGTCAAATTCAGCTCTTTTTGAATATCTCTAATTTGCTGGCGCAATCGTTTGCGGATTTTTGCATCCAGCGCCGATAGCGGTTCGTCTAACAACAATATACGCGGCCGAACAACCAAAGCACGTGCCAGCGCAACGCGCTGACGTTGCCCACCGGATAACTGATGTGGGTAATGTTGTTCTTTACCTTGTAGGTCAACCAACGCGATCACTTTCGCAACGTCGGTTGCTATTTGATCTGCAGCCAACTTTTTCATCTTTAAGCCAAACGCGATGTTGTCGAAGGCTGTCATATTGGGAAACAAGGCATACGATTGAAACACCATACCTATGCCGCGCTGCTGAGGCGTTTGGTGTGTAATATCCTCACCATCGACAGCGATAACACCACTATCAACCGGATTTAACCCGGCTAAACTCCTCAGCAATGTGGACTTTCCGCAACCACTTGGCCCCAAAAGGGTCACAAATTCACCCTGTTCGATCGTGAAATCTATATCCTCAAAAACAGTATTTTCACCAAATCGCTTTGTTAACTGCGTAACACTCACATAACTCATGATTGGTCCCCTCGGCTAAAGCGAGTAGCTAGCCAAGTCAGTAAAAAGATAAAAAAGAAGTAGGTCATCACCAATGCAGACGTAAAATGCCCACTGGTTTGGCGCATGTTATAAAGATAGATTTGCAAGGTTTCATAGCGAGTGCCCACCAGCATATTAGCGAACACAAACTCACCTAACAGAAACGAGAAGGATAAAAACAGCGACGCTAGCAACCCTTTTTTAAGGTTAGGCAAAATCACCAGCCAAAAGGCTCGGGGCGTACTCGCCCCTAGTAAATGCGCCGCATCCATCAAATCATGTAGGTTGATTGCAGCAAAGCTATTGGAAATCGCCCGATACATAAACGGTAGCGCTATCGTGAAGTAAGTCCCCATCAGAATCCACGGTGTTCCTATTAGCTGAACATCGCTGTCGGCATACAACTGCAACAAACCTACAGACGACACCACCGGCGGAACCGCGAACGGCAATAAGATCAATACATTCATCACTTTATCTAGCTTCGGGAAATAGTAATGCACAATAAAGATCACCGGCATAATCAGTAATACGCTTAATGCCAATGTGGAGAAACAAATAAACAAACTACGGCCAAAAGCCAGTAAAAAACGCTCATCAGTCAATAGGGTTACATACCATTCCAACGTAAAGCCATCCGGTAAAATAGTGGCCCCCCAGCTTGAAGCAACAGAATATAAAAAGGTGGCAACAATCGGGATCAACATGATCCCCACGATCGAATACACTACGGTTTTATGAAGGCATTGATTAGCGTTTTGCATGATACCCCCTCGCTACCAGCCACTGATTAATGCACGTAATAAATGCCAATATAGCCATCACTAGCACTGAAATAGCAGCAGCCAAATTAGGCTCAAGAAAAAGATCCCCCGACACCAAACTCGCGATTCGAATCGTGATGATGTTGTAATTACCCGAAGTCAGCGCATAAGCCGTAGCATACGCACCAATCGCATTCGCGATCAGGATAATAAAAGTCCCTAATAAGGCTGGAGATAACACGGGCAACGCAACATTTAGCCAGTATTGCCATGTTTTTGCCCCCAACAGGGCGGCCGCTGATTGCCAATCGTCGTTCAAACCATCAAACGCGGGGTACAGCAGCAAAACGGCTAAAGGCACTTGGAAGTAAATATAAATAACCAGCAAACCCCACTGCCCATACAGATTAAAATCATCAATTAATCCGTACTTTTTCAGCAATAAAGTAACCGCGCCATTGATGCCCAGAATGATAATAAACGCGAATGCGATGGGTACACCCGTGAAGTTACTTGTCATATTCGTAAAGGCAATCACAGCCTCTCGAATTTTCGAATCCACCCGCCGTAGCGACGAAACCAACACCGTGGCAATAAGCAAACCCACCACAGCCGACCAAAACGACAACCACAAACTATTACTAAAGCCTTGCAACATAAAACTAGAATCAAAGACTTCGCTGTAGTTCTCAATGGAGATTTCGCCATCATAAATAAAGCTATTGGCTAACACCCAACCCATTGGCGCTAATTGAAAAGCGCAAAAGAACACAAAAAAGGGAATAAGCCAAAGCAAGGGCTTCCAGGCAAAACGTTTACGAAGCCCCCTCAACATAACAAGCCTTTTGTCATAGGTTTAGAGTGCTCAAGGGATAGCAATTGACACACCACTCCACACAGCTCTGTTTGCTTAACATCGCAGCCAACATGAGAAAACTGATCCCCCATTACAAACAGCGGCACATCACGCTCTTCAGGTAAAATGCCACCATGGGACAGATCGTTATTCATTCCATGATCGCTTGTCACCAGTACTTGATAGCCCTCGGCCAACCACTGATCCAAATAGTTAGACAGATAAATATCAGCGCCGCGTGCCGAGTTTCGATATTGGCGGGAATCCAAACCGTGCTTATGCCCCATATCATCAATATTCATGGGATGGATTAGCAAAAAGTCGGGATCATAAGTGCGGCGTAAATATTCAGCATCTAAAAACAGCGCTTCGTCAGGGTAATGATCCCAATGGTAAAAAGCGCCATGCTGAATATTTAGGGTTTCATCATGTGTCATACGATCGCGAACCGCATCATAAGGTGCTCGGTTATACAGCTCGCTAACCCAGTGATAAGCCGCCGCAGCCGTTACCTTACCCTGCGATTTTGCCAAACTAAAAATGGACTCATGACGGGACAGTCGCACTATATTATTATTCACAATACCGCTATCAACCGGACGAACGCCGGTCAAAATACACTCATACAACGGCCGAGACATAGAAGGCAGCTCACACTGCAGTTGGTATAAGGTTGCCCTGTGCTGCTCAATCAAACCATTCAAGTAGCCCATGCAATCATGAGCTACTTGATAATTGAGTCCATCCAGAACAACAAGGATGACCTTATTGCTCATAGCAGCCTCTTACTTGACGTGAATTAGAACGTTTTCCTGCCATTGACGTGGCAGTTTACGTGCTGATTTTTCCCAAGCGGCGAAGTCCTTTACCGGATGAACGTTTTGGTATTGCTCATTAGGTAATAGTTTATCTTGTACCGCTTGTGGTAATTCAACATTGGTTCGGATTGGACGTGCGTAGCCAGCCGCCAAGTTCACCTGACCTTTATCGCTGAAGATAAACTCACGTGCTAGTTTTGCAGCGTTCGGGTTTTTAGCAAACTTATTAATAATAGTGGTGTAACCAGAGATAACAGAGCCATCTTGAGGGATATTGACGCTAAAGCGATCACGCCCAAATTTGTCACGGTTATTTAACGCGTTAAAGTCCCATAGCACCGCCACTTCGACTTCACCCTTTTCGATATTAGCCGCACTAGGATCCGTTAATGACAAATTCCCTTTCTGCGCCAGCTTCGCAAAGAACTCAATCGCCGGTTGCAAGTTCGTTTCATCACCACCATTTGCAAACGCAGCTGCCAACACGGCATTATTAGCCTGCGCAGCCGAACCCACATCCCCAAGGCTCACTTTATAATCACCATTGAGTAAGTCACTCCATGACTTAGGTGGATTTTCAACCAGATTGTTATTCGAGATAAATGCGATAGAACCCGTATAAGCAAGCGCCCAATGCCCTTCTTTATCTTTAGCCCATTCAGGGATTTCAGACCAAGTAGACGGCTTATAAGGCTGCGTTACCCCTTTTTTAACGGCCACATTAGCAAACGCAAAACCCACATCACCAATATCGGCTGTGGCGTTTTTCTTTTCAGCCGAAAATTTAGCAATCTCTTGCGCCGAGCTCATATCGGTATCTTGATGCTCCAAGCCGTAATTGGCTTTTAAATCAGCCCACGTATCTTTCCAGTTAGCCCATGAATCAGGCATCCCCACACTGTAAACCGCCCCTTCTTTTTTAGCGGCTTCGACAAGCGAGTTCATATCCGTCTCTGCCGCAAAGACAGATGCAGACATCGTAGTAGAAATTAATAGAGCACTGGCTAACACGCTTTTCATCGTCTTCGATCCTCTTGGACTAGGTCAGTTGTTTAAATGAAAAGTCTATTAGTGAAATGTGACAGTTTAGATACAGAAATTTGACGATTTATCGCTATTCTTATGACGCCCATTCACCTGATTCGTAATATTCTTGTTATCTATCGCGTTTATATTGTGTGACAACGCAACAAACAATGGACTAGACCAAGATGCCGCCCCACGCGACAACTCAGCTTTCAAAAATAAAAATCACCATTCGAGAACAAATAGAATCAGGCGTGATTGCAGAAATGCAAAAGCTCCCTTCTGAGCGAGAACTCAGCCAACTCTTTAACACCACACGTATTACTATAAAAGACGCACTGGTATCCCTAGAAACAGAAGGGCTCATCTACCGTGAAGAACGCCGCGGGTGGTATGTATCGCCACAACGCATTCGCTACAACCCTTTATCTCGTAGCCACTTCCATCAAATGATAAAAGACCAAAACCGCCGCGCCGAAACAACGCTCATCAACATCCGCAGCGAAATGGCCTCGGGGCAATATGCCGCGGCGCTGGAAATAGAAGGCATCACCCCTATCCATATCATTGAACGTTTAAGGCACATCGATGGAAGGGCCGTGCTGTATGTAGAAAACTGCCTAAAAGCCGCCCTATTTCCAGCGGTGCTTGAGCAGCCCCTCACCCAATCGCTCACCCAACTTTATGCCGAGCACTACGGCTATCACACACAACGCTCCCGGTTCGATGTCATCCCTACATCCGCCCCCTTAAACGTCGCTAAAGCCCTTAATCTCAGTGAAGGCCAACCGGTGTTAAAAATTTGCCGTGTTAATTACAAACAAGATGGGGAGTTACTAGACTGCGAGTTTGAGTACTGGCGACCCGATGCAGTGATGATTCAAATTGATAGTCGGGCGTGAGGGAAGTAAAGCCAATTAGACTATTGAATTTTGAAATGGATAGAATGGTTACCTACCCATTTCAACTATTATTTAGTGGGCTCTAGCTAACCCATCATTTGAGTAAGGTAGTCTTATAAAGCTCTTAATAATATTCAGCGAACGCACCTTCCTAGCGACCTCTTGGCCTTCCCGGCTTCCGGCACTATTTGTATTACCTTCAATAGTGACCACTTTATTTCCACTAACGCTCTCTACAATTCCTATATGGGAAAATGTAAACACAACGATATCACCCGGCTTTGGGGATAGAATAGCGCTTGAAGAGGAAAAAATTGTACAACCATTATTCTTCGCCCACACCGCTAAAAAACGCCACACCGAAGGCTCCCGCGGCGCATTTAACGAAGAAAAGTACGACGAGCGAATACATAGCTTCTGGACACATAATGAAACGAAAGATGCACACCATGGATAACCGTCAGTTTTACCATTGATCACCAAATCATCTGCTTTAAAAATCTCAAGCAATTTAGCATCTTCACCCGCTCGATTATTACCGGTTTCTTTAGTGCCGATATAAGTAGCGGCAATAGCCGCCAACTGCTTTTGCGGGTTTAATGATTCAGAAGCAGCACGACTACTTAACAAAGCAGTCCAAGTCATCCGCCCAACAATACCATCAGCTATTAACCCGCTTTGACTTTGAAAAACAACCACTGCCGCCTCTGTCTTCCTCCCAAAATGTCCATCAACCAAAAGACCAATAGCAAGCTTACTATTCAGCAACGCCTGCAACTGGGCAACAGCGGCACCACGACTATTAAACTTGATGAGTTCGTAATTCATTTAAGTATTCCCTTACTTATAAACAATTTAAATACTGGCTATTTCTTCTCTAAAAATACCCAGCCATCAAACGAAAATGTATGAAAAAAGCCCTTTTTAAACTTCAAGAGAACACCGCCCTCCACAGCATTTAAAGTGACCGCATCATTCTCTGCTACACCATTCCCAATACAAGTAAAAGTAGCTTCCACCTGCTCAGAAGTGATACCGGGTTCTTCGTAACTTAACGTGGCTTTTTGCGAACTCAACTCAGCGATAAGTACGCTTAACTCAGCCCCCCCCATATCCGTTAAATAGAGAGCCGGCTCGATGACAACCGCTGACGAGAACTGATCAAATGTAGAGAGGTCTGTGCCCACGAGAACACTGGACTGGGCATCAATATTAAGCGCCTCACAGGCCATCCTATTGACAAGATGGGCTTGCTTAGCACCGACGCACCCTGAAAGGACAAACAGTGGAAATGCAGCTATAAATAACGTACACCATTTCATTACTTTACAATCCTTGTTAGTAAAAAAATCAGCGTAAACTTTACGATTAAAGCTCTTTATTATGCAAGCACTTCATTACATAAACGGGTTCTCACCGCACCCCTAGCAAATAATACATAGAGTAAATCCACATAATATTTGCCTATTACCCTCGCCATTTGCTCTACCTTGTGGAGAGCTGGGGAATTTTGCACCTCAAAAAGCGTTAATACTATTACTGTCTTTAGTCATTAACGTCATCAACCGTGGGTGTACAAATAATTTTTCCTTTCCTGAATTAATTTCTTGCAGCACACCAATATCCGCTAACTGCTTTAAATACGTTGAAGCAGTTTGGCGTTTTGCAATATCACGTTCAACTAGATTACTGATACGACAATAGGATTGTTCAAAAATAAGCTGAACTAGCTCATAGCTATATATTTTAGGTAGCTGTGCTCTAACGTAATCGGTTGTACTTTCCATTAGTGCTCTAATCGCTGTAATCTTATCGCTGGTCCATTAGCGCATATTGAAAAAGCTCATCGGTAGTAGTGACAATATTTTCAATTTCTGAACTGTCTTTTGCTTCCAGCAAAGGCAGTAAGTTAATTAGCATACTTTGGTTAGGTATGAGCCAGCCTTTTTTAACTCTGCTACAGCGGCGCGTGCTGAAATACAGGCTTTCGTTTCTATGGAATCTAGATTAGGAGGCAATGTGGGTAATTGGTTGTAAGGCTGCTCTGCTTGCCAAGTCATGTTTAAATCGACATATCAATTTCATGTGTCGATATTTTTCTTTTTTTCGACATAGCATCCTTATATGTCGATATACTCGACATATCAACACTCAACCCATACGACTCACCAAAACCGAGTTTTGAGTAGGAAAATTCAAAGCAATATGCCCTCCCTTGGGCTTTTGGGGCACATGGACAAAACCTCAGTTAACGCCACTTTGACACACACCAACCCTGCTCACACAGCATTTAGTACTTGGGGCACTAATCTACAAAATGGGGCGGGGTATTACCGGTACCCTCAGAAAGCTGAATGACCTAGTCACTTATCCGGCTATTGTGTCCGTTTAGCTCTTTAATACTAGTAGGGCAAACACCTCACTGAACTTAACAGATCAGTGAGGAAACAAATGATGACCCCAACTACCCAATCGCCCGCAACATATTCATCTCGTCAGCAACGGATTTTGCGTTTGCCCGAGGTAAAGGCCAAAACAGGCTTTGGCCACAGTACCATTTATGCATTGATGACCAATGGATTGGAACCCGCTGAAACAATGTTGACTATGACTGTGGATAAAACATCAGCATCAACCCCGTGAACTGCCAGTGTACCGACTACCGGCAGAGCGAATAACAAATGAGCTCAATTATTTGGTTTCAACTCAAATAAGTTGAGAAAAATTATAATCGTGATAGGTTAATCGACAGTGAAAAATCCCAAGTTTATGGTTAAGAAAACACCGTGGAGAGAGCATGATCCGCTGCCACCTAGCCCGTTTAATGGGTGAGAGAAAGATGCGCATTAGCGACGTGATGCGAGAAGCCGGCTTAAGCCGTACCACCGTCACGCTACTGTACAAAGAAACCGCGCTTAAGGTGGACTTAGAGGCGCTCGATAAGCTTTGCGAATTATTCGACTGCGAGTTAAATCAATTATTGGAACGTATACCTAACTAGGTTCAAACATTTAATGAAGAATCCAATGATAAGAGCGTTCTGCTAAAAATGAAGAGAAAAGACATCACATATCCGGTAGTAGATCTATTTGCCGGCCCGGGCGGATTGGGGGAAGGGTTTTCTGAGCTATATAACTCAAATAATTCTCGAGCATTCAAGTCTATCGTATCCATAGAAAGAGATGAGTTTGCTCACCAGACACTACTATTAAGGCACTTTTTTAAATCCTACCCTAGGTCATCAGCTCCTGATGACTATTATGCCTACTTAGAGGGACGAATTAATAAAAAAGAGCTGATTGAGAAAAACAGTCACAACTGGGAGCATGCGAAATCGACAGCTCTGAAAATTTCATTGGGTGAAGAAACGCATGATGAAGTTCAACAGATTATTAGTGACAGACTGAAATCGTCAAAGAAATGGGCCTTGATTGGTGGGCCACCTTGCCAGGCTTATTCCTTGGTTGGTCGTTCTAGGATGATGAACAATCCTGAGTTTGAAGAAGATGAACGACATTTCTTATACAAGGAATATCTTAAAATCATCATTGATCACCGCCCACCTACTTTCGTCATGGAAAATGTGAAGGGGCTGCTTTCAGCAAAGATTAATGGTGAGTCTGTCGTTGATAAGATCGTAGAAGACCTTCGAAGCCCTCATAGAGCTATTGAAAAGAATAAAAATGGTCTGAAATACAAGCTTTACTCTTTATCTCAGTCAGGTGAAGTCGTCGAAGAGATTGAACCAAAATCCTTCATTGTTAGAGCCGAAGAGTATGGTGTACCGCAAGCTCGACACAGAATGTTTATCTTGGGAATAAGAGCTGACATAAAAGTAGTGCCAGGAACGCTTGAAAAGTCTGAACCTCCAAGTGTGGAGCAAATAATCAGCAGCATGCCCCAAATAAGAAGCAGTATTTCCAGGCGAAAAGATGATTATGCAGAGTGGAAAGAAGAATTGCTTTCAGTCATTGCGACATCTTGGATACCTTCAAAAAAGAAGGAAGATGTCTGTGTAAAAAAGGAGATTAAGAGTGCGCTAGAAACAATACGCAATACACCGATGGACAAATCTTCCACGAAATACAAACCTCCCAGCGTCATGAAATCATGGTATTTCGACGACCGTCTGAAAGTGGCGACATGTCATGAGGCAAGGTCTCACATGGTAAGTGACTTGCATCGATACCTGTATGCTTCGGCTCATGCAAGCGCATTGGATATCTCACCTAAACTAAGAGACTTTCCTGAAGAGCTTCTTCCTGCTCATAAAAATGTCCAAGATGGTTGTGAGGGTAAAATGTTCTCAGACCGCTTTAGAGTTCAAGTGAAGTCTCGTTTTAGTACGACAATCACTTCTCATATTTCTAAGGATGGCCACTATTTCATTCATTATGATCCATCACAATGTCGAAGTTTAACTGTAAGGGAGGCCGCAAGACTGCAAACCTTCCCAGATAACTACCATTTTGAAGGGCCGCGAACTGCTCAGTATCACCAAGTGGGTAACGCGGTTCCACCTTATTTAGCCGTTCAAATAGCCAAAGTCGTCAAAGAAGTTCTAGATAAAATGCCGGATGATTGATGACTGATATTTTAACGAGGGCAAAACGAAGCTGGAATATGTCAAGAATCAAGAGTAAGGATACTAAGCCTGAGATTACTCTTCACTCCCTTTTACACAAGTCAGGCTTAAGATTTCGTTTACATGAAAAGAAACTGCTAGGTGGCCAGATATTTTTTTACCTCGTTACAAAACAGCAATCATTGTTAATGGATGTTTTTGGCACCTACATCAAGATCACAAATATGCGTACATGCCCAAAACATAAATCGAGTTTTGGAAAGAAAATTTTGAATTAACTGTTCAGCGAGACAAAGAAAAGAACTGGACGCTAGCTGCTGAGGGGTAGCACGTTTTTACGGCTTGGGAATGAGAGTTAAAGGAAGCTCCGGGCAAGGCCGCAGAACGGATTCTTAAGTTTTTAAAGGAGTGGAGTTAATGGCTAGAGAGTATACATTGCCACCAAGTGCCTCGTCATTGTCTGAGTCTATGAGAGATCTTGGATATTCTTTGGCGACAGCTGTTGCGGACATATTAGATAACAGCATTACGGCTGGAGCGTCTGAAGTCGATGTCTACTGCGATTTGACTTGCGAAAAGCCGACACTGGTTATCATAGATAACGGAAGTGGAATGACAGGGGACGAACTTCTACTTGCAATGAAGCATGGCTCAGCTAACCCCAAGCAGGCTAGAGAGCCAAATGATTTGGGCCGATTTGGTTTGGGCTTGAAAACAGCTTCATTTTCACAATGTAGAAACTTGACGGTCGTTAGCTCGATAAATTCAATAGTTTGTGGGGCTGAATGGGATCTGGATCATGTAAGTAAGAGAGATGAATGGTGTCTCTCAATTCTGGATGATGAGGATATCAAAAGAATACCGTATTTAGATCATTTAGGTGAGACTGGAACAGCTGTTGTCTGGACTAAGTTAGATCGGTTATTTGAAGACCAGTATGGTAGCAAGCGAAATGAAATTGTTTTTGAAAAACTAGATCTCGTTGATCGGCATTTGTCTCTGGTTTTCCATAGGTTTCTAGCTGGTGAGATTAAACATCATCCTAAATTTAGCATTCGTATAAATGGTAAACCCGTAGATGCATTCGATCCTTTTTGTCGAAAAATTAAAGCGACACAGGTGCTACCGGAGGAAATAGTCCGTGTTGATGGTATAGAAATAGTTATCCAGCCATACATCCTACCGCATCATAGCAAGCTCACGGCTAAGGAATATGATTTCTACGAAGATCGTAGCAGCTTCATCTCAAATCAGGGAGCATATATCTACCGGAATGGCAGGCTTATGGCTTGGGGAGACTGGTTTAGATTAGTTCCCAAAGGTGAGGCAACGAAGCTTGCGAGGGTTCAGATTGATTTTCCAAATGCTCTAGATGAAAGCTGGACAATTGATATTAAAAAATCGCGAGCAAGACCGCCGCATGAAGTTAGAGAAAGGCTTAGGCAGATAATATCTAAGGTCACTGGCACAAGTACCAGAATTCATCGCGGCCGAGGACAAAAGCTTTTTCAGGAAGCTCTAAAGCCTGTTTGGGAGCGTTATGCAGATAAGGGGAGCGTAAGGTTTGATTTAAATATGTCTCACCCTTTATTTCAATCACTCGAAAGCAAAATGACTCAAGATCAAATTAGATCAATAAGGGCTTATCTGACTTTAGTTACACTATCTTTGCCGATTGAAATGATTTATTCAGATTACTCAACTGCTCCTAGAAGTATAAGTCAGGTCGCGGATATAGAGGAATCTACTGTTCTCGAAAAAGTTCGTATGATTTCTGAAACCCTTTTTGATGACAAAAGTTATGATCAGGATGTTTTAAGGGAGGTGATTTTTTCGATTCCTATGTTTCAAGGTTATAAAGGATTGATAGAGAAATTTATTACAGGCGAGTTAAGTGGAAAAAAGTAATCAGAATGCAGAAAAAAACTTTATCGTTGGGCTAGTAACTTCGGTAAGAAATAAATGGCCAGATGAGGTTCCTACGAGGAGTCAGCTCACAGAGCTTGCTCAGATGCTGAGTTCAATTACCAGTTATAGTGGGGATATAGAAGAGGCCGTCAAGAAAGTACTGTATAACATTGATACGAAAATGGATGTAGGTGTCTCGCTAGTAGACCCACAAGCAGATCATGATGAGGAATGGGTTAATAATCTGAGTGATCAGAGCTGGGAATATTCAGATGCTTACGAAAATCATTTGCTTTTGAACGAGTGGGCTCCCGATGTTGTAAACACGATAAGTGACGATACTAAAAACATTCTCGGACAATTACAAAACCCAAAAGATGATGCTCCTCAATGGGATCGAAGAGGGTTGGTCATTGGACACGTTCAATCAGGAAAGACAGCAAACTACTTGGGTTTGGTTGCTAAGGCTGCAGGTGCTGGATATAGATTTATTCTGATTATTGCAGGCATTCATGAGAATCTGAGAAAGCAAACTCAAGAGAGAGTGGATGCAGGGTTTTCAGGAGCTACAGTAACTAAAGATGGGAGATCCTTAATTGGTGTTGGTTTAGAGAATAAGAACTATCCGGCTCCAGCATGCCTAACAAATACAATATCGGATTTCAAGAAGGCCACAGCAGCGCAAAATTGGCGACTGGCTGATCATAACAAGCCTATTGTTCTGGTAATTAAAAAGAATGTTAGAACACTTGAGTCTTTGTATACATGGTTAAAAGAGTTGAATGCAAATACCGCAGGTACGATCTCAGATTTGCCGATGCTGATGATTGATGATGAGGCTGATAATGCCTCAATAAATACCAAGAAAGAGGATATTGACCCTACCAAGACAAATAGAAAGATTCGCGAGATCTTAGGACTATTTGATAAGAGGTGTTATGTCGGATATACAGCTACTCCTTATGCCAATGTTCTTATTAACCCTGATGCTTATGGCGATGAGAAGTTAAGGAAAGAGCTTTTCCCTAAAGATTTTATTTATTGTCTTGATGCACCTAATACCTACTTCGGCCCAAGAAAAGTCTTTCTAGATGATCATCTAGGAAGGCCTGAATCAGATAATCAAGTATCCCCACGTGTTCTGCAGCCAATATATGATGCAGAAAATTATATTCCCTTGAAGCATGATAAGTATTTTGACTTGAGTGGCCTGCCACCATCTTTAGAAGTGGCAATTTGTCAGTTTGTGATTGCAAAAGCTATTAGAATTATACGTGGTCACGGGAACAAACACTGCTCAATGCTTATAAATGTTTCCAGATTTGTTGACGTACAGAGAGGGGTAAAATCTCATGTCAGTCTGTATTTAAAAAGGCTCAGGGAAGCTGTTAAAGCAAACTATGCAATGCCAAATTCTGTATCGGATCGTGATGGGTATATGCAGATTTTAAAGAGCGTATTTGATGAAGAATATGGAAGCGACCAGCTTCGATGGTATGGGGTCAAAAATGAACTTTTTAGTGCCGTGGACTCAATCAAAATATTTGTTGTGAACAGTGATAAAAAGAAATCTGATGAAGTTCTTGATTATAAGAAATATGAAAAAACTGGTTCAGGACTTACGGCAATTGCTATTGGAGGGCTAAGCCTATCTAGAGGACTAACTATTGAGGGATTGTGTATAAGTTATATGTATCGAAATACAAGGATGTACGATACGTTAATGCAGATGGGACGATGGTTTGGTTATCGTTTTGGCTTTGCAGATCTTTGTCGAGTGCACCTTCCGCAAGATTCAATAGACTGGTACTCACATATCGCTGGTTCTACAGAAAATCTTCGTCAACAGATAACCGAAATGCGGGCTAATGATCTAAGTCCAATGCAGTTTGGATTGTATGTGCAGTCACATGAGGAAGGACTGATGGTTACAGCTGCAAACAAAATGAGAAACGGCGAAAAATTGACGCTTAATCAGAACTACAGCGGCGAGCTAAAAGAAAGTTATATTCTTGCATTTGATAAGCAGATTCATAAGGAAAATAGGAAGCTTATTAAAGAATTTTGGGAAACGAAATTTGGTGTTAGAGAGCTGGTCCCAACCACAAAAGGGTGGATTGCACGTGATGTATCCACTTTTAAAGTTGTCGAATTTTTGAAGAAATTTCGTGTTCACTCTAGTTATGTGATGAAGTCATGGACAATTCGTTATCTGGAGGAAAAAGTCTTATTAAAGTACGAATTTTCAGATGTTTTGTTCATTTCAAATGCTAATGAGAAGCCTTCTGATACCCGAATTCTTGGCCCCCAACTAAGAGAGAAAGGTGTAAAAAACTGTGATGGATTTTGGCGTCTCAGTGGCTACAGGGTAGCTAGTCGCGGAGATGAAAAGCTAGGTTTGACAACCGATCAGTTTGATGCTGCTAAGCTATCAGTGAAAGTTTCGGAGACGCTTTCTGATTATCACTACAGGAGGCAAAGAAAGAAACCACTTTTGATGATCCATTTTATTAACGTTAGGGGTGAAAATGGTACAGGTCAAGATAATGTTCCTGCCTATGGTATCAGTTTTCCATATGGCGATTACTCAAGCGGTGTTGAAGTTATAGCAAACAAGGTTTATCTAGAGCAGTTTAATGGAGAGATCGACGACATGCCCGATGACGAAGACGAATATCATGAATCATAGAGAAAAGCCATGGGAAGATATTAAAGTTCCTAGCAAAGATATTAGCGTGCGACAAATTCAGTTTGACGGAGTCCTTCCCATTTACTGGGGAAAAGACTCCAGCGGTCACTGTGTCTTTATTTATGAAATGAGTGAAGATGGAACAGAGATCTTTCGAAAGAGCATGGTATCTATTCATGGGATAAAGATTGATTACAGATTGCTAAGCACGACGGGAAATCAGGGCCTTATTTTGGTTCTTGAGAAGCATGTCGATCAAGATCTCTTTTATAGTTTATGCGAAACTTTGATTCATGAGCTTTCCGAAATCTCAGACCCATTAGTTGGGTTGTCCGTTGCTCTCTCCCAAATAAAACGCTGGAAAGCATTTTTAGCAGGAAAGAAAGGTCGTGTACTGACCGCTGAAGAAGTGAGGGGGCTATTCAGTGAGCTTCAATTTCTGCAACAGATGCTTGATCAACTGGATAACCAGTTTGACGCTGTGGATGCTTGGCAGGGGCCTGAAACATCTCATCAGGATTTCATATTCTCGGATACCGCCGTTGAAGTTAAATCACTCTCCGGCCGTGAGAGAAACGCAGTTAAAATATCTTCTGAAGATCAGCTCGAAAGCTTAAATAGCAGCCTGTTTCTTAAGGTTTTTAGATTAGTTGATATGCCTGAATCAAAAACATCAATTTCCCTGAACGAGTTAGTAAAGGCAGTTGAGGAAATGCTAACTGAGGCTGAAGCTATAGAGATGTTTGATACAAAGCTGGCTAAAGCTGGCTATGTGCAAATGCTTGCTTACGATAAGCCTAAATTTATTGTCACTGAAGAGCAGACATATCGTGTCGAAAGTGAGTTTCCAAAGATCGTAAGATCTGAATTAAATACAGGTCTTACAAGAGTTAGTTATGAAATTAAGTTAGAAAGCGTTCGCGATTTTTTATGCGCAGATAAGGATGTATGGGAGAGGTAAAATGGAACAAACCATCCAGGAATTTTTTCATGATTTCAAACAGGACTTGTTAGCTGGTGCGGAAGCCAGTAGTAGCTTTCAATTGTCGCAGTTTGTAGAAACCGTCGCTGATGAGCTGATGGATACCGGATTTTTGGAGGGTTTTGAGCTTTGTCACTATCGCGCACAAAGAGGAATGAGGGTTGATGGTTACTGGTTTAATGATGAGGGAGCGCTAGACCTTTTCGTTGCTGACTTCGATTGCAGAGAAGAGCTGGCTTCTTTAACTGGTACCGATGTAGATAACGCTTTTAAGCGAGTGGCGAAGTTTTTCGAAGCAAGCAACAGTAAAGAGCTATTCAAAGACCTCGAAGAGACGGCTCCTGAATATGGCCTATCAAGGCAAATCTATGATCGCGGAAGCGCAATACGGAAGGTGAGCTTTTATCTGTTTTCTGAACGAGCTTTGAGTGGTCGAGTTAGCGCTATTGAAGATGGTGAGATTTCCGGGGTGCCCGTTTCATATCATATTTGGGATGTTTCGAGGTTACAGCGCCAACAAAGCTCCCGAGGCCATAAAGAAATTCTTGATATCAATTTTCCTGAAACTTATGGGGCAGGGATTTCGTGCTTACCTGCACATTTAGGCTCAGATACTTACAAGTCTTATCTGATAGTAATCCCAGCAACTATTTTGTCATCAATGTATGAGAAATATGGTGCTCGCTTATTAGAACAAAACGTCCGATGTTTTTTACAGGCCCGAGGGAATGTTAATAAGGGTATCAGAAGTACCATTATCAATGAGCCACAAATGTTCTTTGCCTATAACAACGGTATTACTGCTACTGCTCAGGAAGTAGAAGTCAGACATGGAGATGCCGGACTTGAAGTGGTGCGCATGAAAGATCTACAAATAGTGAACGGTGGTCAAACTACAGCTTCTCTGTTTCATACAAGTCGTAAAGATAAGGTCTCCTTGGAAGGGATTTTTGTTCAGATGAAGCTATCCGTTATTGATAGCGAACAAAGTGAAACAGTCGTACCGCGAATTTCTGAATATGCAAACACTCAGAACAGAGTAAATGCTGCTGATTTCTTTTCAAACCATCCGTTTCATATTCGTATGGAAGAATTCTCAAGACGTATTTGGGCTCCTGCTCAACAGGGGGCGTTGCGAGAGACAAAATGGTTTTATGAGCGTGCTCGCGGTCAATATGCTGACGCGCAAAGCAAGCTTACTCAAGGTGAAAAGAAAAAGTTCCAGGCAGAAAATCCCAAACCACAGATGTTCACCAAAACCGACCTTGCTAAGTTTGAGAATGTCTGGGACGAACACCCAAGGTTCGTTAACCTTGGGGCGCAGAAAAACTTTGCTCAGTATGCGAAGCGAATTGGCTCTGAATGGGAAAAATCATCTGAAGGTTTTAACGAGTTTTATTATAAAAGAGCTATTGCCCGCGCAATCCTGTTTAGAAAAACAGAAAAGCTGGTTTCAGCTCAGCCTTGGTATAACGGGGGTTATAGAGCAAACGTTGTCGCTTATACATTGGCTCTATTGGGGCAATATGCTACCACGCATAATAAGGCTATAGACTTTATGCATATATGGAACAAACAATTCATTTCAAGTGATTTAGAAAGGGCCCTTGAGATCACTTCAGAGCTAGTTCATGGAGAGATTACTCTGCCTAAGCAGGGAATATCTAACGTTACAGAGTGGTGTAAAAAAGAAGGTTGCTGGCAAAGGCTAAAAGAGCAGTCAGATACGCTAGATGAATTGCTACCTCAGGGATTTAAAGAAAGTCTTGTTTCAAAAGAAGCTGAGAAGAATGAGAAAAAACGAGCTCGAAAACTCCAGAAAACAGACGATGGAATTGGGGCACAGAGGAAGGTCTTGGAAATACCAGCAACCAAATGGAATGGCTTATTGCAGCAATGCCGCTCAAAGGGACTGTTGACTGAAAAAGAGATAGGCCTTATGAACGTTGCTACAAAGATACCAAGTAAGATACCTACTGAAAAACAATGTCTCTTACTAGTTGAATTGCTCAAAAAAGTGAAAAGTGAAGGTATTAATGTTTGATTACATATCTGTCCTTTGAATAACTCTTGATGCATTTAAAAATTTTTTATATCAGAGAGTCCTACCTCATCAGGGTTTGTAATGTTTGCCCATCATTCTCCGGCTCACAAAGGTAGTGTAACCTCGCTAAGTTAATCTGGCGGCTGATCACCTTACCATGTCGTTTTCTGCTGCCCTTTCTTAAATCTGTCAGCAGCAAGCCAATACATGGCCTGCCCACTACTTAACAGGTAGTTTTTGACAAACATCTGCAGACCGACTTAGACAGAAACAATAAAAAAGCCCTTTATTTACGAGCAAATAACAGGGCTTTTAAGACATTCTTGGCGGGTAACTTTCTACCTAAGCAGCTACTCAATATTCTGTATCTGTTCCCGCATCTGCTCAATAAGCACCTTCAATTCCACCGCGCTTTGCGTCGTGTCTGTAACAATCGATTTCGACGATAGCGTATTCGCTTCGCGATTGAGTTCTTGCATCAGAAAGTCTAAACGGCGGCCTATCGGTTCTTTTTGCTTTAGCACGCGGCGTACTTCTTGTACGTGGGTGTTTAGGCGGTCCATTTCTTCGTCGACGTCGGCTTTTTGGGCGAGGAGTACTACTTCTTGTTCTAAGCGCTGCGGGTCGAGGTCTACGCCGCAGTCGGCGACGCGGGCGCGTAGGATGTTGCGCTGGTTGCTAAGTATTTTAGGGAGTTTAGCGCGCACTTCTTTGACGACTTCTGTAATGCCGTCTAAGCGTTGTGATATGAGAGTGGCAAGCTCCGCACCTTCGCGTTCTCGGCCTTTTACTAAGTCATTAATAGCTTGGTCAAACAGGTCGAGAGTGGCTTTTTTTACCGCGTCCATATCCAAGGAGGCATCTTGAAGCACGCCGGGCCAACGCAGCATATCGAGTGGATTCATGGTTTGTGAAATCACCATGAGTTCTTCCATTTTCTGTGTGGCTTCTATCAATTGGCGTGCATAGCCTTCATTGATATTGAGCGATTGGGCTTGTGCATCGGGGATAAAGCGCAGTGTGCATTCTACTTTGCCGCGATTAAGACGTTTGCGCAGCCTTTCGCGCAATGTCCCTTCTAATTCCCTGAATTGTTCGGGTAGACGCAAATGTGGTTCTAAGAAGCGGTGATTGACCGATCTTACTTCCCAAATCACGGTTCCCCAGCTGTGTTGACTATCCTGTCGGGCAAAAGCCGTCATACTACGTGTCATGTCATCCCATCTCGATTAGAATTAGCCTTAGTTCCGATAGTGTAACAGCCTATTAGCTGTCTCTCTATTACGCCAATTGTTAAATAGTACAAGGTATAGCGATCCTATGAGTTCTTCCATCTCTGATCAACTTCAGAATCTTGGCATCACCACTATCCGTCCAAGCGGCCGCCAGCCGGACCAGTTACGCGAGATTAAAATTACCCGTAATTTCACAAAGCACGCCGAAGGTTCTGTGTTGGTTGAGTTTGGTGATACTAAAGTGATCTGCACTGCGAGCGTGGATCGCGGTGTACCACGCTTTTTACGGGGTTCGGGTTCAGGCTGGGTCACCGCTGAGTACGGCATGCTGCCACGCTCTACTAACACTCGTAACGACCGTGAGGCGGCCCGTGGCAAACAAACCGGCCGTACCATTGAGATTTCTCGCTTAATTGGTCGCTCTTTACGCGCTGCTTTAGACCTTAAGAAGTTGGGCGAAAACACCATCACAATCGATTGCGATGTTATCCAAGCCGATGGCGGTACTCGTACCGCGTCTATTACAGGTGCTTGCGTGGCGCTAATGGATGCGATTAATGTTCTAAAGCAAGATAAGAACGGGGCCTTAAAAGGTAACCCTGTTAAATACATGCTGGGGGCTATTTCGGTGGGGATTTATAAAGGCGAGCCTGTTCTGGATTTAGACTACGCTGAAGATTCCAAAGCCGAAACCGACATGAACGTGATTATGACGGAAAAAGGCGGCTTTATCGAAGTACAAGGCACCGCGGAAGGTGCGCCTTACACGCAAGACGAGCTAAACAAAATGTTGGCGCTTGCTGAAAAAGGCATTAAAGAGATTGTGGCGCTACAAAAGGCGGCGCTAGCGGCTGAATAAGCGAAAGCCTACCATTAAAAAAGGGTGCCTATTAAGCACCCTTTTTTATTGCCCTAGCGGTCATGCTAGAAGTCGCCTTCGTAGTCGATGATCAAAGGAGCGTGCTCTGAGAACATCTCATCTTTGTAGATCTGAACCGACTTAACCGTTTTGCGTAGGCCTGCCGTGGTAATTTGATAATCCAAACGCGCGCCTTCATTTAAGCTTCGAGCACGGTTGTAGTCTGGCCACCAAGTGTATTGGCGGTCGGCTTTATTCACTTCGCGAAACGCATCAATGTAGCCCAACTCCCCCAGCATTTCTTCCATCCAAGCACGTTCACTGGGTAAGAAGCCAGACACCGTTTGGTTGGCGTACCAGTTACTTAAATCGATTGTGCGATGCGCGGTGTTAAACGTGCCACAAAAGATAAAGTCGCGGCGTTTGCGCAAGGTCTTTTTAAGGTGCCCCATAAAGTGGGATAAGAACTCATCTTTCGTTAGCTGAGCTTCATGGCTCTTTAGGCCCGAAGGTATGTGTAACGAAGAGACACTTACTTTGTCGAAATCGGCTTGAATAAAACGGCCGTGGAAATCGCACAACTCAAAGCCCAAACCCGTCATGATCGCTTTTGGTACTTGGCGGCAGTATATTGCGACACCGCTATAGCCATCTTCAAAAGCATCAAAAAAGTAGGTGTTGTAACCCTCTGGATGATAACGATCACCGTCGAGCTGATAATCTTTGGCACGAAGATCCTGCAGGCAAACGACGTCTGCATCCTGATGGATCATCCAGTCAAAGAACCCTCTATCAGCCGCCTGCTCAATACCTTGTGTATTGAAGGTGATAACGCGCATGTATAGTTATTCCTGTAAAGCGAACACGTATTAATATATATACCGGAATTGTATAGGTAAGTTCACCAAAATGAAATTTGATCCCACGGTAAATGTCGTTCTAATAGGCTTGTCAGTGTTAAAATAGCTTTTTTTAATCGTACACAGGACACAGTGATGCAAAAGTACCAGCGAGAGTTTATTCAATTTGCCATCGAACAGAAGGTTTTGCGCTTTGGCGAGTTCACCTTAAAGTCTGGTCGCGTCAGCCCTTACTTCTTTAATGCCGGCCTTTTTAATTCAGGGGCGGTGCTGGCTAAGCTCGGTCGTTTTTATGCCGCGGCTATTCAAGAGGCCAACATAGAGTTCGACGTACTGTTTGGCCCCGCTTATAAAGGAATTCCGCTTGCAACGGCGGCTGTGGTGTCTTTGTCGAACGATTACGGCCTCGATGTACCTTACGTCTTTAACCGCAAAGAAGCTAAAGATCACGGCGAAGGCGGCAACCTTGTTGGTGCCCCACTCCAAGGCCGGGTAATGATTATTGATGATGTGATCACCGCGGGTACGGCTATCCGCGAAGTCATGGATATTATTAACGCTAACCAAGCAACGCCAGCCGCCGTGATGATTGCTTTAAACCGTATGGAAAAAGGCAAAGGTGAGCTATCGGCGATTCAAGAAGTTGAACGCGACTATGGCATGCAAGTGGTGAGTATTGTCTCGTTAACTGACATTGTCGATTACTTAAGCGAAGTCGGCGGCTACGAAGCGTCGGTTAAGGCAATTAACGCCTACCGCGAGCAATACGGTATTGATGCCTAATACTTAGTCGGTAACACGTACTTTAACGGTGCGTGTTGCCGAATCCACCCCGCTACCGCAGCGCCCTACACTGTTTATGGTATAGAAATTCTGACCACTGATCGTTATCACAGCGCAACTGGCTTGATAGTTACAGTCTTGCAAACCGTCCACCGTGAGCGTTCGCGTCGTGTTTGCACAGCTGTTGCCATTATCAGGGTGCAGCAGTTCGGATAAATGTAGCTCTGCACCTGTCTGAGCGGCTAATAACGCACGTGTCGCCAGCGCCTCTTGCGAGCGATACCCCTGCCCTATCGTCATCACTTTCGACATGGCGGCTACTAATAAGGCAATGATGACGATGACAAAAATGGCCGATATTAGGCCCAATCCTGTCTCGTATTTAGCAAGTAAACTCCGATCACGGCGCATTTCGAATTTGCACCTCTTGCTGAATTAATAAAGATTCGCCCTGATTAGTGACGGAAAACTCCAGTAACACCAACGCGTTACGCTGCAAGGTCGCATCAATCACTCTAAAGGGGGTTGCTGCACTGACAGGATAAGCCAATAGCCCGCGATCAGGCTCTGTACTCGGCAAGCTGCTCGGCGTTGGCTGAGACGCCCGACGAGTATAGTTGCTGTATCGGTAAAGCCGGTCGCCCACTAGGCAAACACTAACAGGCTGATCAACGAAAAACAGCCGCTGACGCGGGGATGCTCGCTCAAATTGATGTGCGCTGTTTAAGGTCAGTGTTACCGCATTGGATGCCACCAAGCTAGCAGGCGTTGAGCTAACCGTCGACGATATCGCTCCCAATGCACCTTCGCGGTAAACCGCGGCCGTACTAATGGGGTAAACCGCCACGCGACTTTGGTTTGCAGTAAAACGAGGCGTGTCACTAAACGGGATAACCGACAGCGAATCGGCTGCAAATCCAACTGGCGCGTCAATATATTGAGTGGCTTCTTGTATTGGGATGTACTCTAAGCAGGTACCAGAGGCATCTGAGGTAGTCCGTACACTATTAGGTAACGCGTTACGTACCTCTCGCACTAAGCGGTCCATAGCAATACGCCCTGCGGCTGCAATCCCTTGCCGACGAGACTGGTCGCTAAAACCCTTTACAGAGCTAACAATAAAGCCCGTAGTTCCAACAGAAATGATCCCCAGCAACACAATAACAACAATCAATTCAATCAATGTAAAGCCGTGTTGGCGCTGTGTTTTGGGCAACCCTGCCATTAGTAATTACCCCGATAAGCGGTAAAACGAATCGCTGTTTCGCCGGGAGGCGTTACCCACACATCGACCTTTTTAGCGGTATGAGCTGGCCGAGAAAAATCACCACCGGCATAAGCCACAACAATCGATACTTGGTAATCATTATATTCGGGACGCACTAGGCCGAGTGCATTTTCTGAGGGAGTTTCAACCAGTCCGTTATAGTCATCAACATCATCAAACGCGCTGCGTAATTCCGTTGAGCCATCGCTTTGAACATCAGGCCCAAGCGCAGATGAGCAGTTCGTTGCGGTGCAAGCAGGAAGCCCGCCTACCGGCGTGTTCTCGTCAAACCGTTTCGTGAGTATTTCTTCGATATAGGCTTGCCCTAAAAATGCGGCTTTGGCTTGGAAAAAAGGATCGCCTGTGCGCTTTGCCATTTGCGCCCACGCCGCAATCATAACCGTGAGCGCCACACCAATAATGGCAATGGTAAGCACTATTTCGATGAGCGAGAAGCCCGCTTCAGAGGCAGGAGCCTTCATAGGCAAACCCCGTTGGTGCAATGCATAGTGCGCGCGTGCCTATGCTAAATTGAACACTGTGTGTCACCGAAAGATTGGTTGGCGAGGTCACTGCCACTAAATCTCCATCGTCGCTGTATTCGGCTCGATAGGTGACACCCTCGTCTAAATCGGCTGAAAAACTGTTTAGCTGAACAGTTATAACCTGCTCTGCATTCAACTGATCATTGACCGTTTGTCCATCAAACTGTAAGGCGATATCCCATTGATCGCCATTACGCGTTAACGTAAAACTTGTGGTGCTATCTTGATGAGCTACCGCAACACGCTGTGTTAACTGAAAATAAGCCAGCAACTCTTGCTGAACAATGGCCTCGGTATACGATGATGTGTTCCCAAAACGCGAAAAGGCCGCAGCACCGAGCACTCCTAAAAGCACCAGCACTGTGACCATTTCAATCATGGAGAAGCCTTGCTGCTTCTTACCTAACAACATAGGTCATGTTAGCAACATAACTTAATCAAGAGTCACTTCGCCTGTCGCTGTATCATAGGTAATAACATCGCTATCCGTGATAGCCGTAGAGTTATTGTAGGTATATACACAATCATCAGATGCCGCCGTTACGATAAAATCAGAGCCTGCAGCCGTCGCAACCGAAGGCGCGCCCGCTTGTAAAACGGCATCCCACACGGCAACACATCCAGCGGCACTCACTGTTGGGCTTGTTGTAGCATTAGTTACCGCACTTGTACCCGAAGTTACTGGGTATTTAGCGCTGTTCACTACGATATGGTTACTATCCACTTGGACTGAGTTGCCTTGTGTGGTGTTTTCCACGATCGCTTGCGCTTTGACAAGGCTCACAGCGGAGGCTAATGCACCGGCTGTACCCTGGACTGACGCTCTGTGAGCATCATCAGTGACATCAATAAAGCGAGGCAATGCAACCGCCGCCAGAATACCCAGCAGTGCGATGACTACTACTAATTCGATTATCGTAAAACCTGATTGTCGTTTCATTGTTACAACTCCGCTGTTAAACGACGGTTAACCGCCATACGCTTGCTCTAAATTGGTTATTCGGGAAGCCTGTTTAGGCTCTTGCGAACAGTGAATTTGATACGTCCTATCAAGGTGACGTATCTATTTGCCACGTAAAAGGTACTGCAGTGCTAAAGACACCGTGATATACCGTTGACGTCGCCGTCTCTGCTTTACCTTGTTTATCGGCCGCTGATTGGTTTAAGTTAAGCACAAATCGCAAGATTTGCTGGTTCTGCCCCTCTATTGTTAAAAATTGATGCCGATTTACTTTGTAAACCAGCTCGCGGTTGCTCGTGTCAAAAAACCACACTTCAGTCTCTGGCTGATTCATGATGTCGACCAGCGACGCCAGCTCACCTCGATAGCTTTCTGGCGGACGCTCAAGCCACATAAAAGGATTCTCTGCTTGCAATGACTGCAAATCTTTATTGCCTACGATGTAGTATTGCGCCAACTTAATGTTCAACTGCTGTTTTAATTGCCCCAACATGCCTTGCACAGCCGCACGCTCTGCACGCTCACCCAGAACAACGAGCGTGTTGGATAAAACGCCATACAAGATCGCCACAATGGTTACCACCACCGCCACTTCTAACAAACGCATGCGCCTTAGAGCCATAAACACGCCATCGTTATTTATTAATTGTCGTGCTGAGTTCCCACAAGGGTAAAAACACACCCAGAGCCAAAATCAGCACCATGATGCCTATTGCCACAATCAACACCGGTTCGATAACACTCGATAGGTTTTTAAGGTCGTACTCCACTTCTTCCTCATAGAAGTTAGCCACCTCTTCCAGCATTTCATCCACCCGACCGGTTTCTTCTCCTACCGCTAACATTTGCATGACCAGTGGACTAAACATTTCTGTGCGATAGGCGGTCGAGGTAAAACCTTCCCCGCGCTCGATCCCTCGACGCATGCCCGATACCTTTTCGCCAATGTATTCATTCCCCATCGCCCGAGAAACGATGGTGAGGCCCTGTTCAATGGGGATACCGGCTTTAAGCACTATGCTAAAGGTACGCGCAAAGCGACCTAACACTGCGCGGTAAAAAATACCGCCAACCAAAGGGAATTTGAGTTTGATTTGATCCCACTTAAGCCGACCTGCGGGCGTTTTCTTCCAGCGCTTAAACATAATAACGCTGCTAACCAATACAAATACGATGATGTACCACCACTGCACCGTAAAATCAGATAACGCAATCAGTGCCCGTGTCTGCCATGGCATATCGCCACCAAAACTCTCAAATACGGACTTAAATGCGGGGATCACAAACACATTAATAATGGCCACCGCTAACCCTATCGCTATAAACACGAACATCGGGTAACGCGTTGCTTGTTTAATATTGCGGGTGGTTTGTCTTTCCAGTTCGAGGTAGACCGCCATCTGCCTAAACGAGTCATCTAAACGGCCGGTGTTTTCACCGATATGGATTAAGCTGACATATAAGCTACTAAACAGTTTGGGGTGTTTCGCCATCGTTGTAGATAACGAATTACCCCGCTCTAGGTCATCAGCTATCTGAGTCAACGTTGAAGTAAGTAAGGGGTTGCTAACTGTATTTGCAAGACCTCGCATACCATTAGTGATCGGAACTCCCGCACGCGTCAAACTCGACAGCTGTCGGCTGAGCATAATAAGCTCATCAATACTAACGCGCTGGAATAACACTTTTGACCCAAGGCTCTCCTTTGTTGCACCGGAGTCTTCGGCTTTCTCGACCAGCTCAACCTTGACAGGAATAATCCCTTGGTCAGCTAACTGTGCCGCAATATCAGCTTTATTCAGCCCTTCCAAACGCCCTGTTGCTGCTGAGCCATCAGCCGAACGCCCTCGGTACTCAAACGTTGCCATGTTTACTCCAGCTCCAGGCTAGCGTCCGACGGCGCCGCGTCAGGAATGTCCAGGTAAGCTGTTTCGTCCATTTGCTCAGTCACGCGGAACACTTCATCCAACGAAGTAATGCCTTGCGACGCTAGCCGCAAA
This sequence comes from Neptunomonas phycophila, assembly GCF_001922575.1. NCBI lineage: Bacteria > Pseudomonadati > Pseudomonadota > Gammaproteobacteria > Oceanospirillales > Oceanospirillaceae > Neptunomonas > Neptunomonas phycophila. The sequence goes on from NZ_MRCI01000001.1 coordinate 3,013,550, forward strand.
GCACTCACCACTAAGGGTTCATAGCCTTCACTTTGGCGCGCGGCTTTAGCAAAGTCGGAACTATTATTTCGACGCAACGCATCGGTCATTTCGTCATTGAGCTCTAATAGCTCAAAGATCCCTATACGCCCTTTGTAACCAGTATTATTGCAATACGTACAGCCCTTCCCTTGATGCAGATGCTGCGCCTCTACACCGGCTTCTTCGGCTTTAATATCGAGCCATACACTTTCTTGAACCGATGGTTGGTAAGGCGCTTTACAGTTATCGCAAATACGCCGCACTAGACGCTGAGCTAAGATCCCGCGCAACGCCGTACCTGCTAAGTACCCCTCAACACCAATATCAATAAGCCGCATGGCGCTAGAAATGGCATCATTTGTATGAAGCGTGGATAAAACAAAGTGACCTGTCATGGCCGCTCGTAGCGCAATATCGGCCGTTTCTAGATCGCGAATCTCACCCACTAATAAAACATCAGGGTCTTGTCGCAAACACGAACGCAGTACTTTAGAAAAGGTTAAACCTATCTGTGGATGAACCTGCACTTGGTTAATCCGCGGCAAACGATATTCGACAGGGTCCTCTACGGTAATAATCTTCCGGCTGGCTTCATTCAGCTCATTTAAGGCGCCGTATAATGTGGTCGTTTTACCACTACCCGTTGGCCCTGTTACTAGCAAAATCCCATGAGGCTGATGAATTAAGCGGCGTAAGCGCGCCAGTAAATAATGGGGTAAGCCGGCCTTATCGAGCCCAATCACCCCTCCACTTTGATCAAGCAAACGCATAACCACTGATTCGCCAAATTGCACTGGCAAAGTTGATATACGCACGTCAACAGTATGATTTTTAACATTAATTTGGAAACGTCCATCTTGCGGTAGCCGTTTCTCGGAAATATTGAGCTGCGCCATCAGCTTTAATCTAAGTACCAACACGGGCGCAATACGCGTCTCCTTCATCACTTGCTCTTGCAAGACACCATCCACACGCTGCCGAATACGCAGCACATTTTCATCTGGCTCGATATGAATATCCGACGCGCCAACCTGCACAGCATCCTCAAATAAGCTCTTTAACAGACGAACAACGGGCGCATCCACCTCATCCGCAGCCGTCAGACGAGACAGGTCGAATGTATCCTCGGCCATCTCCTCATTCACTTCATCGGCGAGTGAGGCAATATCGCTTGTGCGGCGATACATCAAATCAAGAGTCTGTAATAGCTGGCTCTCGGCAACCACTGCAAGCTCTACCGTCTTGGGTAATAACCGTTGTATTTCATCAAACGCGAAGATGTCTAGCGGGTCCGACATCCCCACCAAAAAGTGGTCGGGATTGTCTTTGAGCACAATGCAACGAAAACGACGGGCATGCGTCTCTGATAGTTTGAGTACGTCTGGCTGGTTAAAGCTGTAGTGCGCTAAATCAACGAGCGGCACATTCATCTGCTTGGCCAAAAACTCTAAGAACTGTTGCTCTTCTACATAACCTAAGGAGATGAGCGTGCGGCCTAGCTTTTGTCGTGTATCTTTTTGACGCTGCAGTGCCTCCATTAACTGAGGCTCAGAAATCACTCCGCTCTGCACCAACAGATCACCAATACGAATTTTCATTTTAGGCGATGCCATTGTTTTTACCCTTTACTGTAAACGCTGAAGTTGTTGTGCGGCATATTGGCGCAACGCGGGTGGGATATCAGGTATCCGTATTGCATTTTGGTAAGCATCAATGGCTCTACTTCGCTGCTGCAAATGCTCAAGAGAAATCCCCATATTGATCCATGCTCTTGCCTGTTGAGGGTTCAGTGCCAGCACAGTCAAATATGATTGGACAGCTTGTCGGTGGTCCCCTTGCAACTGATAAGCAGACGCCAACAAATCAACATAATCCTCACGAGCTTGCGCTTCGGGATATTGTTGTAATAACGCCAATGCCATATCACCATTGCCTTGCTGCAGTTGAGCTCGTGCATTGAGCAATGCCCATGACAAACTTGCAGGGGCTCCATCAATGACCCGCTGAGCAGACGAATAGTTTTCTGTGGACAAGTAGAGCTGCGCCAGCAAATAACGGCTTTGATCACTCTTTTGATATTGCGCTACAAACTTTTCTAAGCGCTGAACAGCGGCATTGATATCGTTTTTAGCTAATAGACGGCGAGCTTCTCGTACGGTCGAGCTATCAGTGGGCTTGGTGTTCATCGCCTTTCGCCACGTTCCTGACACTTCGTTTGCGTCGGGCGTATTGTTTTCAGCGCTAACTTCTGGACTGGAGACAGCCGCAGGGCTAGCGGCTGCCGGTGTGGATTCAGGTGTAGTCACCCGAGCCGCACTCGGCTCCGTTTCAATACTGCTCGATTCCGGTGAACTCTGGTTAGCGACTAATGCTTGGGTTGCTACTGCACCGCTAGGAGCGGCCCGAACCATGGACATATCCACAACCATACGTGCTGGATTTTGACGTAACGATGGCTTAAACCGCATGGGTACACGCGTTTCAATGCGAAAGCGTGTTCCTGTGTCGCTCGGTAGTTGAGTAAAGCGGGAAACGTGGTCTGATAGTGTCTTTGGTAACTCTATTGCTAATTGCGTTTGTGCAATATCCCATTCAAACGCTTGGGCGCTATTCTCATGAACCGTAAAAGGGCGTGTGCTGGTTAACCATATAGATAAATAGCCATTACCATCAGCCAAACCAGTCCAATTTATTTTAGTGACTGTATTAGCAGCTGGCTGGGTGGAAGCACCTGCGGGTGTGTCAGTCGCATCGTTATTGACTAACTCGTCGCTTGCTGACTCCAACCCTGACGTTTCAACGACTGGCTGTTGCTCTGTTCTAACGGGCGTCAGTGCCTGAGGCTCAGAAACAGCTGGAGTCTGCGGCTGTGTTGAAGGAGCAACGAGCTGTTTGTTGATATCTTGCAATATCCAAGGGGCGAATGAGCGCACCGCTAAATAAGCCGCTAGCAAGCAAAGCACTAAACATACAATGATCGTTACCCACAAACGCTGACGGCTTCGCTTGGGCTTGCTAGACCCTTGTATTGCAGCCACTGCGGATAACTCGCCACGTTGACGAGCATCCAGATCGCGAAGCATGTCATTCACTAGGCTCATAGCAAGCCTCTTGATTGAGCGGCATAAAGAACTCCAGCGCTGATGAGCGCAATGGTCAGTCCTTTCCACAACCACTGTTGATAGTGATTGGGCAGAGTCACTCCCTCGGTATCATCAATAGCGCGCATGACGTGAAAAGCACTCACCGTCACATCACCTTTGCCATAGGCGCTCATTAGCGCTTTATGCGCCAATATATTCACCAAGCGAGGAATACCGGCTGACGACTCTGACAACAAGCGAATCGCCTTCTTCGAAAAAAGCGATAAGCCGTTATAGCCTGCCCGAGTGGCTCGTTGTTGTAGATATAGTTCTACCGCATCATCGGCCAACGGATGTAAACGGCAGCTAAAGGTTATGCGTTGCTTTAACTGACGTAACGATTGCTGAGCCAGCAACGTATCCAGCTCTGGCTGCCCTAGTAATACCACCTGAAAAAGCTTTTCGGATTCTGTCTCAAGGTTGGTTAGCAACCGCAACGCTTCTATTGTCTCTTCCGGCATGGCCTGCGCTTCATCGACAATGAGCACCGTATGCCGTCCCTCGCGCGCATGTGCGATTAACTGCTCGTTAATACGCGCCATAAGCGCCACATCGCCCAGCTCTAATGCCTCTTCGATACCTATTTCTAATGCAAAGTGCTGACGCAGGGCTTCTGGGTTTAAGAACGGATTAGGCAGGTACGCGGTAATGTAGTTTTGCTCATCTAGCGTGTTTAGTAGCGTGCGGCACAGCATGGTTTTACCGGTACCCACTTCACCCACAACTTTGATAAAGCCATCGCCACCGCTAAGCGCCACCAGCACTAAATTTAATGCCTCTTGATGCGCCGGCAACTGTAAAAAGAAGCGCGTATTAGGCGTTAGTGTAAAAGGCAGCTCTTGTAACCCAAAGTGATCCATATACATATCGAGCGCTCCTATAACCGGTTATTGCAAGCCACGGAAGCTATCTAGCGAGCGTTGCAGCTCTTGCTTCCAGCTATTGCCATCAGCAATCACGGGCCTGAGCAAAATCACCAGCTCACTTTTATCGGAGCTTTGCTGGCGTTGCTGAAACAACTTGCCAACACCCGGTATGTCACCTAAGCCTGGGGCTTTCGCAAGCACATCGTTACTGCTTGATTTCATCAAACCGCCAATCACAATGACTTGCCCACTGCCCGCCCGAACGACACTATCGGATTCACGAATAGAACTTAGCGCCAGCGGAATGTTAAACGCATCATCGCCTATGCTAATGAGCTTTTGCTGATCCTGAACTTCACTCACTGATGGGTGGATATGCAAAATAATTTCGTCGTCATCACTAATTTGGGGAGTCACATCTAAGGCTATCCCAGAGAAGAAAGGTGTGAGCTCTACATCCGGTGTTGATGTGGTTGCCGTACCGGTGGTTGTCGTGTTTTGAATATCGGTCACATAAAACTCGTCTGTCCCCACTTTAATAACTGCTTTTTGATTATTTAGCGTAGACACCCGAGGGCTAGACAGTACCTGCACATTACCTTGGCGACCTAGCAAATCGATAAGCGCCGTAAAATCATTTAAGTTAAGTGCAGCACTGAAAATGCCACCAATATTGTCTGGGTTTGTGAAAGATGCAGAACTTTGCCCAACCACGAGGTTATTACGAGAATTAGGCGTACCTATGGCAGACCAATCAATCCCTGCCTGAAAGCCATTGCTTAGCGTCACTTCTAGGATCTTAGCTTCGATCACTACCTGACGGCGTAATATCAATTCGGCTTTTTCAAGGTATGACTTAAGCGTGAGCAGCTCACTAGGATAAGCACGCGCTACTATTACGCCAGTTTGCGGGGTAACCACAACTCGCTGACCCGCTTCTTGGCCGATAATAGCCGATAATGTTTGTTGTAAATCGCCCCAAAAATCCGCTTGGCTACGCGTACTGATTTGCGTACCTTGGACCGTTTGCGTGCTACTGCTATCAGATGAATCAGAGCTATCATCGCTGCTGTCATCATTACTCACTTGCGATACTGAGCCCGAACTCACTGATGTTTGCGACTTGCCTATGCGCTGTATATCTAAGTAGTTAACTTGAAATATCTGTGTTTCTAAGGCTTTAGGGACAACCTGGTACAGATTACCGTTACGCTTATATTCGTAACCGTAGACATCGCGCACCGCTTTCATGACTTCGGCGACCGTCACGTCTTTTAAGTGCAGTGTTATCGCCCCTGCTATCTCTTCATGAACGATCATGTTGTAAGGCGTACCTTCAACCAACCCCATAAAGAACGTGCGCGCACTCAACCGGTCTGCCGACACATCGAAGCGTTCGTCCTCAACCGCCGCTAATTGAGCGATTGACATTGGAGCGAGCGCTAAGGGTGCAGGAGGCGGTTTTAGTGCATTCGTCAGTTGGTTATGCGCTATTGCCTGTTCCAATACTAACTCAGACTCTTTGGCGGGAGGCTCTTGCGTTACATGCCCAACCGTTTGGCAACCAGCCAACACAATCGGCAATAGTAAACAGCCAACTCGAACGGGCATTGGGAGTATCTTTTCTAATTGTATATTCATTAATAATTGGTCTCTCATCTCCGGTGTACCTTCATACCGGATTGATCGGTAACTGATACCCACATCGTCTTTTGATCGATCTGCAATAACACACGCGTTGGTGTAATTCGAAGCACCTTAGCGCCATCAACAAAACTACCTAAGCTCGCAGTCTGGCCATTGATAATGGCTTGCGCGCCTTTTTTACGTTTAATAATAGACGCTACCTGAAAACTCGCAGCTGGCTGGGCAGCAAAGGCAACCGGCGCTGAGTACTGGCCAGGTCGGGTGGGATCTTTTACTAAAGCGGGCGCTTCTTCAGCTGCCAACCTATTTGTAAACAGCATGGCTAGCAGCAAGCTACTTACCAATAAGGTAGAAACGGTCTTCGGATTTAAGTTAGCCACCCAACCACCCCTCCTCGCCGCTTAACGTATGGATACGCAGCGTCACTTCTGTTGTCGGATATTCTTTAACGTTGAGCTCTAGTACATCCCAAAAGAAAGCTTGGCTTAGTTGTTCCAAGCGATGCAGGTATGTATATACAGCGGCATAACTGCCACTAACCTTTAGCTCAAAAGCATGTTCATATACTGGAACAGGATCGATCGGGGTTTCTGTAGCTGTTGACAGGCCGGCGGTTGTGTTTGACGCCGCCCCTGCGTTATCGCTAGACGGCTGACCCGTGATATCTAAACGCTGAACAGGCAGTGTTTGTAAGGATATAAGGCGTAAATCAGATGACTGATCCAAAACCGCCTCTAGTACCCGGCTCATTTGCGTAGGATCAACGAGCTTAGCGGACTCATTAGCGATACGTGACGACATTGCTAAGTCTTGAGAGACTAAGTCATCAATATCCAGGCGAATGGGGGCTGAAGGGTCTTGGGACAACGCACGGTTTAAAATAACCAAACTGGCTTCATTCGCTTTAATAGCCTGCTGCTGTTGAGTGATCCTTTGCGTAGATGACTGGATGGCTTTTTGTTTAGGCTCAATAACCAATAGAAATAGCAAAACTACCACCAAAACAACCATCGTTCCTGCGATCAACACACGCTCACGTGGCGTTAAAGCGTTAAATTTCTGGCGCCACGACTCAATCGTTGTAACCCCTTCCGTACTCATTGCGAACCACCTGTAAGCGTATCTGGATTCGACTTATCAGAGGTCAATTGTTCATCACTATCAGCAAGACGTGACCCGGCGGCATCAAACTGATGATTGTTTGAGCCTTCAAGCGCTGTAGTCGCTAATGTATTGATACTAAACCCCCTAAAAGATGGCATAAGCGATAATTCACTGAAAAACACCGGCATCAAAGATGCCTCCGTGGTGACACCGCTAAAATCAGCAGCCTGCAGAGGGTTATCGAAAGCTAACCGCGTTAGCCACATCCCTTCAGGGATTGTCGCGGCCACATCATGCATCGCGGTAGAGAATCCAGGATGACGATCAGGAGAAATGTGCGACAGCAAAGTCATGAGTCTTTGTTTAGTGCGTAAACGTTGCTCTAAGCGTGCTTGACGCTGCAGCAACTGCGCATCAGGCTTTAACAAACCAATCGCTTCTTCAGCCTCTTTAACTTGTTGCTCCAAGGTGTGAGCGTGCAGGGTAACGGCGTCTAACTCGGCAGTCGTTTTCATGTCCACCCAATACACCCAAGCGGCCCACAATACGGCTACCAGCACAATAGCCACGCAGGCGCGGATGACATAATCAAAGCTGAGCCAATCAGTCTTGGGGGCCACCCTTTCAGGCAATAAATTAATCCGCTGTTTTAACATGCTCATTTCGCCTCCGTATTACGCAAAGACGCGGCAATAGCGATTAAGCACACCTGCTGCAAATCAACGCGCAATGGCTCATCAGAACCAACGACATCGGCTAAGTCCAACGACTGAACATCCGCAGATAGGTTGTTACGCAGCTCCATTAACAACGGTGTTTCACCTACTTGCAGCGGCAATATAAGGATACGCACGCACGGCGGTTTACCTATCTGGCTTTCGAAGTAATCCATAGAGCGCTGGATATCTAGAACCGTATTCTCGACCTGATCAAAAGGGCTATAAGACAACCCACGAGCTAAATACAAAGCACTGCCCGATAACATGGTGAGGTTACTTCGATCTTCTTCTAAAAAGAGAACAGCCGTGCCCATCTCTTCGGCACATAGCGATTCAGTGATATTTAGTAAGGCCAATTCAGGGATATCAATAGTAACGGCGGACACACCCAGTGCATCCAACCAATCTACGCGTTGATCAATTAACGTCCGCTCGGCCACAACCACATAAATCATCTTACCTCGCCCCCGATAAGCATCGTCAGGTAACTCAATGTAATCGAGATAAGCATCTTCAGGGTTAAATTGGATTAAGTCTTTAACACGCCAAAGCAACGCATCTTTTAACTCGTCCACTGGCACATCAGGGGCTTCAATCAGTAACAGTTGGTACTCGCCCTCTTGTAGCACCAAACTAACAGGAACATCGGTTAAACGGTGCTCAGATAAATACTCAGCAATAACTTTACTGTTTGTAAGCGGTTGAGCTTGCTCAATAAACGCCACCGTCTCTAAATGCGGCGCCCCATCGCGCAAATGATTAACAGCCAACGCCACGCCGTCGGGCATAACCTGTAGCGCCAATAAGCTATCGTGTGTTTTTTTCCGCTTCTTAAATGAAAACACCTACTAATCCCTTCATCCACGCTACACCCAGCTAAACCCGAATGGTTAAGCTCGTAAACCAACAAACGTTTAATTTATAGCGACCAACGCCCCATTAAGTTTAGACGAAGATTCAAAGTTCGCCCGCTCAGTGACTGGGTAGGCCTGTATGACATAGCAAGAAAAAGAGTATCGGAAACAAGGAGGAAGCCCGCTAACACCAACAAGCTCTCGTTTAAAACGCAGAAAAAGCCTAAAGGCCTGTAAGGTCACTGAAAAAAATGCGTAAAATCATCAATAATTATGAATTCTTGCTTGCAAGAACTAGGCTTAAATGGTTGAATATGCGCCACTTAAGCCCGGATAGCTCAGTCGGTAGAGCAGAGGATTGAAAATCCTCGTGTCGGTGGTTCGATTCCGCCTCCGGGCACCATTTCCTACAAATGGTACCAAGTAATATATTAAAGCCTCGCCAACCTCACTAGGTGTTAAGCGGGGCTTTTTTGTGGGTGAAATTCATCGATTACCTTTATGTGCTTAGCTAAAGCCCCGATCAAGCATTAGCAAGAGGGGCTAATAATGACTGCTTACTTCTCGTAAGTATATATCACGTCACCGCCACTGCCCGAGGTACCTGTTTCAGATTCGAAATCCCATTTCGAGCTGAGCTTATACCGCAAGAAGAAGGTGCTGGAGGGTTCCAACAAACCAACGCCATACTTAATATACAAGCGGGGCGAGAGGTACTTGCCAATGAATAACGATGTCTCATTCGCCGAGTCGCCTTCTAAGCCAAAGTCATCCAGCTTTAGGGTTTCGTTTAAATTTTCGGCAATGCTGTTACCACCTTTCATAGCGAGCGCGGCGGCAGCCCGATAAAGTAACGCTTGTTCAGAGCTCGAGCCGGTTCCCGGTGCGCGTCCAAACATAAGGTAGGATAATTTACTGCTTTCAGGTAGTGAGGGTGACGAGTAAAGAGTAAAGCGCGGGCTGTTGATGGTGCCAGACACTTGCGCGCCTACCGTAACATCATCACTGTCAATGGTGCGGGATACCCGCAGATCTAGGCCGGGGTTATCCACAGGGCCACCGGTAAATACAACGCTGCCTCGCTCGATGGTCAGGTCTTGTCCATAAAGCGTGTACTCACCCGCGGCTACATCCATATTCCCAGTCGCTCGTGTTGCTTGACGACCGTCATCTTCAATCAAGATGCTACCCAATAGCCGACCTGAGAATCCAAAGGCATCAACATTAACTTTATCACCGAGGGTTAACCGCACAGCGGCATCAATGGCTGGGCCCGCGGCGACTTCGTTTAATTCACTCTCATCCTGCACCACCACTACGTCAGAAGAAACACTCGTACTGTTAACACCACTGGATTTAGGGGGCGTAATGTTCGCTTCCGGTATGGTGAGTTCTCCGCGTACTTTGATCAAGTCAGGGTCGAGCCCCACCTGCAGGTCCGGCGAAATCCATACCTGGATCTCTTTAGTTCCCATCGCTAAGAAGCGCTTGCCTGCTAACGTTAATTCACCCGCCCCCGCCAGAGGGTTGTAATTACCGGCTATATCGATCGTGCCTTCTCCAGATGTTAACGCCCCCGTAATGTCCAGCGTGTCACTACCCTCTCTGTCTTTGATATTGAGCTTGATGGGGTCCATCACAATACCAAGAGCGGGTAGTTCTGCGCTGGCATTTTGCAGCTCCATGTAACCTAAAACTTTTGGCTGAGAAAGATTACCTGAGATAGTTAGTTCGGATTGTACTTGCCCTTTTACGGCTTGAACTTGCGGAGAAAACAGCGAGATAAATTTAAGATCACTCAGTTGAGCGTTAAAGCTACCGGCAAGTATCCCTTGATTATAAAGATCATTCACAGTCATTTTTGCTGTGATACTACCCGCTGGCTGCAACACAGGAATTTGCAAATTCGCGGTGAGGGTTTCTTTTTCACCTATCACGCTCACCAACACATCGCCTGTGGATATATTCAGGTCCTGATCTTCAAGCGAGACTCCACCTTGAAGCACAGTGGCGCTAACATCAAAAACTGGGTTCTTACCCGGCGGTAAGCTGAAATCGGATGATGCCTGCAAAACCCCTTTAGTTACTGTGCCTGCAGGCATAAAGGGTTCCAACAGAGCCAGTGAAATTTCTTTTAACGTGGCCGCCCCTTTAGCTCCGCTTTTAGTCGACCAACTTCCTTGCACACACGCAGCGCCACTGCCAGTAGGCTGACGATTAAGGCACAATTGTGAAGCGCTTGCTTGCTCCGCACTGCCCGTAATGGCTACCGGATTGCCTAACTGCCATTTCCCTGCCAGTTCATTAGTAATATCAAGCTGCGTTAAGGAGCCTGCCCATTGCGGCGCTTTCCAGCCACCATTTAACGCTAAGGACACATCAACTTCGCCTTCTTGCGTAACCAATGTGAGGTTATGCTGCTCCGGTGTACCTTGCCCTTTAAGCGTAATATCAGACCATTGTTGCCCGCTGAGGTTAACCTGTGTTGCGGTTAGATCTAACGTAGACTGTTGCTGCGCGCCCAGATTTACGTTTACATCAGCTTCGAGCTTAGCGATTCGATTCGTCGAAAACTGTAACGTATCGCCCGCTATATTACCTATGATAACCGGCGCTGTTTGTGTGCCTTTTACCGTGCCTTGCCCGGTAATACTGCCCTGAGCATTCGGCAAAATATCGGCTAGTTTGGGGGCCTTAAGCGCCCAGTTTAGGTCAAGGTTGTTTGCTAAGCGCCCGGATGTCGTCAGTTCTGCACCAGCCATCGATAGACGCAGTTGTTCAATATTGACCACATCACCATTCAGCGCGACTTTACCTTGCCCACCGACCGATTGCTCTCGCATAGAACCCGTTAGCTGTTTGATATCAGCCGTTAGTGATAAGACGCCAGCGGTTGATATTTGACCTTGCGATGTCAGTTCAGTCGTCAATTTCCCAGGCCATTCAGGCCACTGAGCACCCGGATTAATACCCTTACCCGTTAATGCAACTTGCCACTTAACCTGCGGTGCCCATTGCGCATTACCAGTGACCGCTAACTCGCCTTCTAGTGTGTTGCCCGTTAACGAGAATTGCTTAAAGCGCTCGGTGCTTCCTTGAGCATTGAGTTGCCATTGCCCGGCAGGTATGGCATCGCCATTGAGCTGCGTTGACATAGCAATGGTGTACCCATCTAACGGCCCTGTCACACTTAGTGTACCTTGTTCGCTACCCGCGAGGAGTGTATCCCCCGTCAACGGATAACGCAGCCCTTTCCACACACCGTTTAGATCAAAGGTCGGTTGCTCTTGGATATGTGAGACATCCCCACTCAGCGTTACAGTGCCTTTAGATTGGTCCTGCGTAAATGCAAGTGAAGTCACGGTCACTTGCTCCATGTCGAAGCCGATATCAGCCGAGCCAGACACTGTTTGTCCAGCAAAGTCGGGCGCGGCAACTCCTAAGTCGACCAACAACTGATCGAGCGTTAGCGTACCGGTCGGCGCCTGTAACACATCATTAAGCGTCAAAACCAACTTCGCTTTTAGCAAGCCTGATAATTGCTGCGTTAACTCCAACGCATCTGTATTACCGGTCAATTTACCTTCGCCCATTAACGGCGATTTATCCGGAAGGTTTACCGACCAGTTAACGGCAAGATCTAACGGGTATGCATCAGTTGGCGTAACGTCCCCGGCAATCTCCGCTTTACCTTGAGGAGCACTAATGGCTAGCTGATCAATAATGAGCTGATTGCCCTCTGTATGCGTTTTTAGCCGCAAATTATCAATCGTTTGAACAACGCCCGGCGACCCATCCGCTAAGGTTGGCTGTAAAGTTACGCCCGTAATAGTCGCGTTATCGATAGCAAGCTGAACCGGTAAGCTAACGTTCGGTAAATTGATCGGAAATAAGGGTGTTTCATCAACGGGTTCTACTTCAGGCTCCGTATAGGGCAACACCAGTGTCGGCTGATCAACCTCCAGCGAGATGATATGTGCTGTCAGGGATAAGAGCGCTGATGGTTCCCAATTAAGATATAAGCGAGGAATAGCCACACGTAGCCCATCCTCTTGCTCGTAGGTTAACGATTGCAGTGTCAGCTCATCTAATAGCGCACCTTCGACCTGCGCCACCGACAACTCACCGGGAGCAAAGCGTTTACCCAAGTCCAACAGTTGACGGGTACCCGATTGCGTACCACCTAAATAAGACACCGTTCCTACGACCAGCACAATAATCAACAGCACCAGCATTAATAAGCTTAAGCCTGTCCACTTAGCCACTTTACCCGGACTCATAAATCAGCTCCCAAGGTGAAGTGAATGCGGAAACGGTCATCACTGTTATTTTGCGGGAAACCCAAATCCAAGCGAATAGGACCAATTGGAGAAAACCAACGAACCCCAAAACCAACCCCAGTTTTTAAGGATAAATCGGCATCTTCGTAGGCATTACCCATATCGATAAAAGCGGCAACCCCCCAGTCAGAGCCCGTAAACCGGTAATCGGTCTCTAAGCTACCCACCAGCAGGTTAGGTCCACCAACCACATCACCGTCATCGCCCTTAGGGCCTAGGCTTTGGTACGAGTAACCACGCACACTGGTATCACCACCGGCATAAAAGCGATGAGAGGCCGGTATTTTGTCAAAATCATCCGCCGCTGTTATACCGGCTTCAACGCGAGCCAGAACACGAATTTGGTCCGTCAAACTGTGGATAACTTTACCGCTAGCCTGCACTTGCACAAAGTTGGTATCAGACAACACTGAATCAGCGCCACCGATGATCTGCCCTGACAAACGGTAACCATTTTTTACATTCAATCGATTACCCGTGGAAACCGTCGAGGCACTAAATAAGGGGTACAGTAACGTAGAACTATCCGTCTCGCCGTCCAGCGTATAGGTTTCTTCTTCATACTGTAATGAAGTCACCATCTGCCATTGCTTCCATTGCCACTGCTCGGAAACACCGATAGACAAACTCTCTGAATCAACGGTATCGGAATGCTCATCCTCATAGTTCAAATTGATGGTATAACGCTCAGTCATGGGATTTTGGCCAGGAATCGCGTACTCCAATGAAGCGGAGTTAGTAATTTGCGATAACTGCACGTCCCCGCTTAACTGATGGCCAAGCGAGTTAACCCAACGCCGGGTTACTCCTAAACGCACTCGCGCACCGGTATCAGTACCATAGCCACCACCGGCCTCATAACGTGTACGTTTTTGAGGTTCGAGGATAATATCAATAGGGACTTGCTGGTTACTTGCATCGCTCCATAGCGGGCGAACCTCAACACGAGAAAAGTAATCGCTATCTAACAAGTTCGTTTGCAGGTCAACCAGCTCACTCGTTTTAACAGCCTGCCCTTCTTCAAATGGCAAATAACGAGTCAGCAGTTTTTCAGAAATCGGGCTGTCAGAAAAATTAACCTGACCAATGCTGTATCGAGGGCCGCTGGCAAAGTGGAGCTGAACATCAGCCGTGTAGCTGTCTATTTTTACCAAGACCTGACTCTTGGTCACCTCCCCTTCATGGTATCCCCGCTCAGCGGCCAACGATAAAATTTGGCTTTTAAGCCCTTCATACTCACTGTGTATTAAAGGGTTACCCGGCTTAACAGGTGTGCTCGCTAGTAGCCTTTTAAATACCACATCCTCAGCAGCAGCTCCGTCAATCGCGATATCAACTTTGCCATACGGTATAGGGTTACCCGGTACGATGGAGTAGGTCGCCACCCAAACATCGGGGCCATCTTTAAGCTCTGAGGTAATAATAGGGCTGTAGTAACCAAAAGGCTGCAAGGCGGTACGAATTTCGTCTTCAGCTTTGCGGTTTAAATACCGCACACGGCTCTCACTTGTAAAGGTTTCACCGTTAAGGGACTCAATCGTTAAAAAGGCTTTTACGTTGTCAGCAACTTTACCCTCTACACCTTGAATAACCACATCAAGCTTGGCTGCCGATGCATTGGAAGTAAATACCCACAAACCCACTAAGAAACAAACGATGACTCTACTGCGGTAACGACTCAATACTCATACTCCTACAATCGCCAGCAAGACGCTATTCAAGCAGGCTATTTTTCAATCGTCCATAATTAAGAGGCAGCACGCTTTTCGCTGCTGCCTCTTACTATAAAAATTACAAAAATATGGATGATAGCAAAGCGTGTACGTAAGACACTAAAAACCCGATTTAATTATCGGGTTTTATATAAAAACGAGGCATTGAGCAAGCAGCAACTTTTTATTGAAACGCCCCAGCATACAAAGCTGTTACCTCATTCATACGCTTTAGTACTTTTTCTGCAGAACGATCAATTAAACCGGGCACGTAGACGTGTTCGTCCGCTGCTTGCGAGGTCATAGTAAAGCGCTTAAATTGCTGCCGCACATCGGCTAATGATGATGAAATAGCAGAGCTATTGGTCGGGTTAGATGATAAGTAATCCAAGGCGGAATCAAACTCTTGATAGGCTTGTTCATAAATAGGCTTAATTTCTGCTTCAAAGCCCCACGCCATCAATGCGTAGCTGGCAGCCATGCGCTGACTTAACATCCGTTGACGGCCTGCTACATTGACCAACTGCCCTGTTCTTGTCTGAGATTGGTGCTCCAGCGACAAGACAACTTGATTCGCCGCCGCCAACAGCGCATCATTCTTATTTCGCAGTGATAAGGCTTTGTTTTTTTGCGGTGTTTGCTGAAACTCTTTTTTAACAATAGCCCACTGTTCAGTGACGTTCGCTAACAACTCAAGCGTTTCCAAATCATTCGAATAGCGCTTTAAATTGACAAGCTGCTGATCAAAAAGCGCAATCGATTCATCTAGCTGCTGTTGCGCACTGCGGCCACGAATTGACTGCCCTATTAAGGCATAATTTTTCAGCATTCGCTGCGTCAACATACGCTGGCTGCCAGCTTGATTAATCGCATCACCAAGCGTATTGATTGACTCTGCCTGCACTTTGGCGGTCGGTAATGCTATGCCTACTACAAGCATCATTATCAAAGCTAGCATCAACACCACACGATGCCTTACTTGATAAAAAGCGGTTAGCATTAAGTTCGTACTCACCAGTACTGAAGTTCCACTGTACAATTGATACATGTTTTTTCCCGCTGACTGTTCCTTGTTTACTATTCAATAACCGCCAGTTTACGTCATCACCGCCTGTAAACTTTTATTGGCCACCTTGCCCAGCAAGGCTTCCACATGATCCAACAATTCATTCTCATTCCACGGTTTGGTGAGGTAGACACTCACACCGGCTGCGGCTGCCTCTACACGATGCTTTTGGGTCGAGCGTGATGTAATCATCATGACAGGAATATCCGCCAACTCACTTCGGCTAATCACAGTGGACGCTAACTCCATGCCATTCATGCGTGGCATTTCTAAATCGGTCACGATTAAGTGAGGCGCTTTTTTCTCTATCTGACGAATAGCATCCACACCATCAATGGCAGTGCACACCTCAAAGCCGGCATCTTTAAGCAACAAAGCCAACGACTTTCGCGCACTCAATGAATCATCTACGACCATAATCAACGGCAGCTCAGAAACCGGCTGCTGTTCAAGCTGCGACAACCAATTGTGATTCTGGCCGGTCAGTCGATCGAGTCGCGTAGCTAAGTCAATCACAGGGGCGACAGCACCATTGGATAATAATGTTAGCCCTGGAATTCCCGGAATTTCAGGGACATACGGCCCCATTTGCTTAAAGACGAGCTCACGTAATGTAATCACTTCGCTGACTAATACAGCGACAGTTTCGCCTCCGGCTTCAACCAATATGACCTGAAAGATAGGATGTTGGCGGTAGTCCACCAAGGGTTCGCCCACCAAAGACTCTAACGGATAAGCTGTATAACGCTCCCCTTGGTGCTCAAAATAGAGCTCTCCTTGCGACTCAATCAGCGCCCCATCTAATGACAATATCGTTTGTCCCAAGCCCGAGGATGACAGCGCGTACACTTGCTGGCGCGAACGCACTAGCAAAGCTCTAATCATAAGCGAACTTGAAGGTAACGAAATTAAAAAGCGGGTGCCTTGCCCTTGGCGCGCCTCAATGGAGAGCGTGCCATGCAAACGGCGAATCTCTTGATGCACTACATCCATGCCGATACCACGCCCGGACAGCTGGCTAGTATCACGGCGTGTCGAAAACCCAGGTAATAGAATCAACTGCTGTATATCGGCTGTTGATACTTCCTGCGATTCGCTAATGAGCCCTCTTTCTATCGCCTTAGCTCGAACCAATTCAGCGTCAATGCCTGCACCATCATCTTCACACTCAATTAAGATGCGATCTTGTTGCTGACGAAAACGCAATGTTAGGCGCCCAGTTTCAGGCTTAGATGCCTCAAAACGTAAATGTGGTGTTTCAATTCCATGATCAACGGCATTACGAATTAGGTGCATCAACGGGCCCGTCAACTGATTGAGGATTTGACTGTCGATGAGCGTACTACCGCCTTCGATTGTCAACTCAACCCGTTTATCCGTTGCACGACAGGCTTGGCGCATAATCCTTTCAAAGCGGGCAGTTAAGGTACTCACCGCTACTTGGCGTGCGCGCATCACTGCATCCAAGGTTTCTCGCTGCACACCGGCTTGAGCTATTTGTAGATCATTCAGCTTTTGTACGCGCCCGGCCATTTGCAAGTCGACTTCCCGCACATCCGCCGCGGTCTCATTCAACATCGAAAAGCTGGTGTGCATTTCGTGGTAACGGTCCATTTCTAATGGATCAAACACGCTGGATTCGTCACCTTCCTCTGGAGAGTGCGATGTTTGCTCGTCTGATTGCAGTGTGTAAGATTCGTTGAGGTGCTGCTCTAGCTCTAACAATAGCTTTTGAAGCTGGCGGTGTCGGTCTCGGCTGATCCTCGTAAGCCCTCTCAGCTCAGCGAGCTCGTCACTAAGCTGAGATGTTAACGCAGTATTTTCACCCGTTATACGGAACAAGTCATCAAGCAAGACACGCGGTACTCTAAATTGCGTATCATCGACAGCGGGTGCACTGGAAACTACGGCTACCGGAGGCTCAGCTTCTACTTCCTCTTGAACCACCTCGCGGGCCTCAAACACACTGGCGCTATCATCATCGTCAGACGACATGGCATCACCGGCAACAGCATCAACTCCTTGGCTGCGCAATGTGTAATACCAATCCATCATCGACTGCAATGCGGTACTGGCTACATCAGGTACTGGAGAGCCGGCCAACAAAGCATCGACTATTTGCGCCAAGCTATCCGTTGCCATTTGCAGGTCGTTTCTAATCGCGCGTCCTAACGAGACCTTCGCATCGCAGACAGCCTCCAGAATATCTTCCATCCGGTGGGTAATATGCGAAATAGCGGACAAACCTGCCATGTTAGCCAAGCCTTTAAGCGTGTGGGCATAACGTTGTGCATCCATGAGCTGAGCCGCAGCCATTTGCTTGTCATTGTCGGCTTTTTGAGCATGTTGTAACGACAGCATCAATGAATCGACAAGCATTGGTAGCTCGTCATGAAGCATCGTCATCAAGCCTTCATCGATATCTCCGGCATCAGGCATTGATAAGTGATCATCTGTCACCACTTCAGGTTCAATTACCGTTGCGGTTTTAACCGAGGCAACAGCCATTAACTGGCGCAAATATTCAGCTTGGTCAGGCGTTAGAGGCACAGGCAAACTAGGCTGGCTAAATAGCGGCAGCAAGGCATCGCTCAATGCGTCATCCGCGGTGGACTCAGCCAAGCTATCTAGATACGCAGCAACAGCCGATACGCATGAGGTTACCCAACGAGTATCCGCGTCTTCCACGCCCTGCTCGGCGGCACTGTGCACATTAATACATAAGCCTTCTAACAGGCATTGAACAGCGTATAACTGGACTGACTTAGCAGCACGTATAATAGGGGCTAAGTCCGTGGGCAACTGTTGCAATGCTTGGGTAGATAGATCCTCATCAATATCGCTTAATAAAGCGCGTATTGAGTCACTTAGCATCGATAATACTTCGCCATCGACTTGGCTTATATCATCCGTTAATAACGCCGGATCTTGTGTGCAAAATACGATTTCCTCTTCGTCCAAGGAAGCACTTTGCGCCGGTTTGTCGTTCGTTTGTTTCGCGACAATAGCGGCACAATCGTCGTGCAGTAACTCAAGCAAAAAAGTCAGATCATCTAACGAGATAGGTCGCGGCCAAATGTCACTACTGAGCACCTCAATAATGTCATCAACTGCGCTAGAATCCCCTGCCAATAGGCGCAGTAAATCTTTGGGGAATAGCACCAACAATTGGCAGGCCGAATTCATCGAAGCACTAGATACATCCGGCAGTTGACCGTAAAGTTCCAGCTGCAGCGCTAAGGCATCCGCAGCGCCTGGCAGCTCTTCTTCACTTGCCTGTTCAACAAGCGTCTCAACCATTTCGTCAAGAGAAGCCACCGCTTCGGATCGTTCATTACTTGTCAGCACCTGCTGCAAATACGGTATAAAATCCGTAATTGATTGGGATAACTCACTCATGACAACGCCCCTTAAGCCGCAGGCGACGAAGCCAATTTAAAGACACTCACAGATGACTGCAACGATTCGGCTGAAGCCACCAGCTCACTAGACAGCTCGGCTTGGCGAATCATCTCGTCGTTGGTGGCCGCTGTTGAATCATTAATCCGCGCCGCACGTACCTGTAGCTGTTCGGCCAACTTCGCCTGTTTAACCGCACTCTGGGAAATACGTACAACAGACTCTACCAATGTACTCGTGGTGGCTCGTGTTTCTTCCATCCGCGTACCCGCTTCCTCGGCAAGACGTGTCCCCTCAACAACGTCGGTTATTACGTCGTTCATAACAGCAATAGTGTCAGCGGTCTCTGTCTGGATATTACTAATTAAGCTTTCAATTTCAGCGGTAGCCTCTCGCGAACTTTCAGCCAAACGTTGTACCTCATCTACCACAACCATCAATCCACGTCCGGCTTCACCAGCAGAGGCAGCGTGCATACTCGCATTCAAAGAGAGCACATGCGTACGCTCAGATATACTGTTGATCAGGTTGATAATGCCGCCGATCTCTTGCGAACGTTCGCCCAAGCGCTTGATACGCTTTTCGGCGTTATGAATCGTTTGATGAATTTTATTGATGCTCGTTACCGTCTGCGACACCGACTGCATGGCATTCTCTGACGTATTCATGGCTCGTTGCGATGCTTTACTGGATAAATGCGCCAACTTAGAAATTAACTGCATGGCACGTACCACCGATTCCAATCCCTTAAGAGTTTGGTGAATCTCATCCTGCTCACGCTCTGCATAGGTAATAACCGTACCCGATTGCTGCTTTACCTGTTGCGAAGCGTTGTTAACGTGCTCAGCAAAGCGCGTTACGTCATGTAAAACCTCATTCATTGAGCCCGCTAACTGGTTAATAGAGTCGGCCACCGCTCCGGTAATATCTTCGGATACAGGCACCCTCACCGTTAGATCTTTTTCACTTAGCATAAATACGTTTTGGATCAACGAGATAACCGATGTGTTTAACCGTGCGTTTTCTTGCTCTTTTTCTCGTAAGCTTTTTTCTTTTTCGTCCAAAAGCGAGTCCAACAAGGTGCTTAGCTGGCCGACCTCATCCTCATGGCGAAAACCTGTGCGCGCATAGTTATCCCCATCTCGGATACGCTCTATTGTTTGCTGCATTGAAGACAGCGGGTTAATTACACCACTTTGCAAAATCCATAATGCGATGCCTAACGCGATTAACATCAAAACAATAGACAAGAAGAACAACGAGTTCATATCTTTGGCATTCTCGTTACGCGTTACCGCATCAGCCGCACGATAATCCTCTACAAGTGCACCGAGAGACACAATCTGCGGCTCTATTTTAGCGATTGTCTGCGCCATCATTTGCGTCTGCTCAGTTAACCGCTGACGTACATCGGTTAACCGGGATAGCTGCTCTTCCATGCGGCTAATATCTGCCAAAATTTCACGGCGTAGAACTTGGTCACCAATTGGCGTCGTGCTAACTGCTCGTGACAGCGAAGCAAGCTCAGCCATCAGTTCCGATTGCGTCGCGAGTAAGTTGTCACGCTCTAACGCTCGGTAGGCGTTTGCAGTTAATGCATCAACCCGTTCGGTCAGTGTGGTCACCGTCGAGTTTTCCACTAACACTTCCAAGGTTAACAACTGACTAATGAAATCACTTTGCACCCCATCTTCACTAGTCAAACCCAGCTCAATAGAGGTATCAACGGCTTCATAAAAATGGTCTTGGTACTCATCAACAATAGAATGGAAGACCTCAATCATCTTTCGGTCTTTATCACTGATCAAGTAACCATCAAGACTGTTAATTGTTGTGTCGAGCTCATTCATTCGTTGGTTAAATACATTCAAGTTTTCCAAATCTTTGGTGAGGAAGAACTCTTTTTCCGACAGTTCACCTTGCAAAACATTCGAGGTAATCGAGTCAATTTGGTCGGAAAATGCCTGCATCTTCTCAGTTCTTAGCTGTGCCAAGCGCTCTAACGAAAGCGTTTGGTAGTAGGAGTAACCCAAGAAAACCAAGCCAGCAAAAAGAAGTAATACGGCTAACATAAACTTAACCGAAAGCTTTAAATTCTGGAAAGCTGAGAACGATTGCATAGTAAATCCCTAGGTGCACTCACCTGTAAAACGAAAGCATGAGGTATGTTACCTCGACTATTTCACTGGCATCCTTACCGAATAACCGCTCCATCCTAAAGCGGTTACTTACTTGTTGTCAGTGTTAGGCATTAAATTGCGGAATAAGCGATGTGAACAACGCTTTATGGTCTAGCTCCAGCCATACATGGTCATTAGACAAATAGGCTTGGTTAACAAACCCCTCCAAAGCCGACGCAATGTCAGTTGGCAAATCACATGGCTGATAATCGGTTAGTGATGCCGGATAGTCATCGGTCATGATACCTACCGTATCGGGTGTGCTATCTAATAGCAGCACCCACTTAGGAGGGACTAAATCAGCGTTTTTACCATTAAGCAGCACACCCATATTAAACACAGGGATGACATCACCACGGTGATTAATAAAGCCACTAAACCAATCAGGAGATCCCGGAATACGGCACCCAGATGCCATCGGCACAAGCTCACTGCGTGTCCCTACCGGTACCAACAAGCGCACACCAGCAACAAGCACACCATGGCGTACCTGAGCACCGGTGTCGTTCGGCAATAAAACGTCCTGGGGTAGCGAGTCCGTCACCCTAGGCCTCGCACATGCTGCAACACATCTTCGTCTTGGTAAGGCTTATTTACAACGGCCGACGCCCCTTGAAGCTTAGCCCAAACATGATCCGCCTCTTGGTTTTTACCCGAAACAATAACGACGGGGATTCCTCGTGTTGCCTCATGACGTGTTATCTGACGGCATGCGGCAAACCCATCGACTTCAGGCATCACAATGTCCATAAAAATCAAATCGGGGTGGTAAGATATGGCTTTTTCAAACCCCTGCTTACCATTATCGGCCATCACAACTTCCGCATCCACTTGCTTCAAAACATCGCGAATACGAGCTTGCTGAAGAGGATCATCCTCAACCACAAGAATTTTTTTCACACTCATTTAATCACCTGTAAAAAGAAAACCGATTTAATTTGTACGCGCTTGGCTCGCCGCACGCTCAGGCCTATATTCAGTAATCCACTTGGAAACCCGGCGAATAACCTTTTGGAACTCATCTGGCACAATAGGCTTGGTAAGATAAGTAGAACACCCTGCCATAATCCCCTTTACCTCATCCAGCGGTGAAGTTTTGGAAGACAGCATAATAATAGGCGTTTTTTTGATATGTGCTTTTTGGCGTAATTGGGTACACGTTTCAAAACCATCAATACCCGGCATCATGATATCCAAAAAGATCAGATCAAAATGCTGTTGATCCGTTACCGATAATGCAGACGCCCCATCTTCGGCAAAGCTAATCTGCATCGCCATGGGTAACGCCATCAATTGATCAGCCAAGGCTTGTCGCATAGGTGCGCTGTCATCCACCACAAGCACACGTAAAGCGTTATCGTCCGGTTCCGTTTCCTGTGTACGACTCTCCTCAGACAAGGCTGCTTTTTTGTTCTCAGATACATCAGCAGCTTGAGGGGCATCAGAGTCTGTCAAAGGAACAGAATCTATTGTCCGATCAACAATGCCATCAAGAACGCGGATCACACGCGAAGATATTAACGGATAACCGATATGAGGGAGGCTCACTTCTTTAGGCTTTTGCCGAGAAACTACCACTAAGCGTCGGCGATAATCAGCAGGCAACGCGCTAACGCTCGGTTCGGACAGCGCCTCTTCACCAAAGACGAGCAAAACGTCAGGCAAAGCAGTTTCATCAAACGCGACTAACTCGTAATCGCGCCGCCGTGACAAACGTAATATTTTTTCAACTTTTGAACGCTGCTGTTCTGGGAACCCAAATGACCCCACCTGCATAGCAATTCCTTAATACACCTAAACATCTTTAATGAATTGCAGCCGCTTTTACGAAGCAAGCGGCCAACACGTACTACATAATAGGTCATCAATTGGGAGTGCGCTAACCAACAATCAATAAAGATGGACCCATTAAAAACAACCTTTCAAAGCAATTTTAAGGCCATTAGTGTTCAGTGTACATTAATGAACGTAAATAAGATTCATTACCATTAAAGAAGCGACTGCACGCCTAATCTGCTCAGTTATTCTCTCTCGGTAAGCACGAATAAGGATTCAAAACGCCCCTGCCGAAATCGCACCAAAATAGAGCGCAGAGCCAAAATAGCGCATCCATTAAGGCAAAACAAGGAGCTCGACAATTGTCGCAATAGGCAAAGGGTAAGATAATAGGATGAAAGAAATGTGACAGGCCTACAAAAATCAGGCCTGTCGAATCAAGCGCCGTCTTCGCGGTCAAGACGACCAATATTTAAGACAGGAGCTGCATCAATATGATCAGCATCCAACAGAGCCGCTATTCGCTCTAAAGAAGCAATGGCCATGGACTGTTCCCAATCGTGCATGTCATCAAATTGCTGGGTAAAGCGGTCTTGCTGTGTTGTTGGTGCGCTTTTTAGCAGCTCCAAGCCTGAGTCCGTTAGCTGAACCCACATCTTACGCTTATCCTCTTTCCCGCGCTCTCGCAGTATTAACTGCTTCTTTTCAAGCCTATCAAGAATACTGGTTACCGTTGCCTGAGCCACATTCAAATGACGCGCTAAATCGCCCGTTGTCATAGGCGATCTTTCACGCAACGTTTGCAGCACCATCAACTGTGGCAAGGTTAACCCTGTCGAACGGCTGATATTTTTTTCTTGAATTTCAGTAGCGCGGATGATTTGACGCAAAATCATTAACGCTTGCAGGCTCTTTTCCATAGATATTCAAAGCTTACTATATATTAGGACGCCAAATTATACGCGATATTCTTCTTGGATAGCTACATTTTTATTTATACCTTTCAGATAAATTTAGAAAAGCAAACATTAAATCAAACAAAAAAGCCCACAAAAACAGATTTGATATCTATTTCCAGGTGTGTTTTATAATAAAAGTACTTTGATAATCTAAATATTACACATTTGAAACTATATGACTAAAACATCAACGTGTTCGATTACATTTCGCAAGCCAACAGCATGTGATGGTTTAGCGCTTAATGCGCTTATTGAGCGTTGCCCGCCGTTAGATACAAATTCTGCTTATTGCAACTTGTTGCAAGCTAGCCACTTTGCAGATACGGCCATTATCGCCGTCGATAAAAACAACGCCCTCGTCGGCTCAATAACAGGCTATATGCTGCCAAACAAACCGGACACGTTATTCGTCTGGCAGGTAGCGTTAGCGCCAGAAGCCCGCGGTCAGGGATTAGCCTTATCCATGCTGACTCACTTATTCGACCGTTGCGAGCAGGCCAAGAATATCGAAACAAGCATCTCGCCAAATAATCACGCCTCACAAAAACTATTCACACGTTTTTTTGAGCAACGAGGTTTTTGTGTTGAGCAAACCCCACTATTTGATGAAACGCTGCATTTTGCGGGTCGGCATGAAACAGAGGTGCTATATCGCGCCACATTGCCAAGTGTCGCAACACGCTAACCATCAGCACAACTTGCAGCCCAATTCTTTCACTTTCAAAGGAACGAATCATGACAACATTTACCAACTATGAATCAGAAGTTCGCGGCTATTGCCGCTCATTTCCTGTTACATTTGATCATGCCAAAGGCGCTACTCTTTACAGCGAAGGCCGTGAATATATTGACTTTCTAGCGGGTGCCGGCTCTCTAAATTACGGCCATAACAACCCCGTTATGAAACAGACCTTATTAAACTATATTGAAGCAGACGGCATTACACACGGCCTAGATATGCACTCTGTTGCCAAAGAAGAGTTCATTCGCCTCTTTCAAGAAAAGATTCTACAACCGCGTAAACTCAATGATTATGTTATGCAGTTTACGGGGCCTACTGGCGCTAATGCCGTTGAAGCAGCGCTCAAGCTAGCTCGCAAAGTAAAAGGCCGTGAAAACATCATCGCCTTTACCAATGGTTTCCACGGTGTAACCGCAGGCGCTCTCAGCTGCACAGCAAACCAACACCATCGTGGCGCAGCAGGGCATAGCTTAAACCACGTTGATCGCATGCCCTTTGATGGCTATTTAGGCACAAACACCAATACGCTGGCTTACGTGGACAAGATGTTATCTGATCCAAGCAGCGGCATTGATAAACCCGCCGCCGTGATTTTAGAAACCATTCAGGGTGAGGGCGGATTAAACACGGCATCTGATCAGTGGCTAAAAGGGCTTCGTAAGTTGTGCGATAAGCACGATATGCTGATGATTGTTGATGATATTCAAGCCGGCTGTGGTCGCAGTGGTGACTTCTTTAGTTTTGAAAGCGCAGGCATTCAGCCGGATATCATCACATTATCCAAATCATTAAGTGGATATGGCCTGCCCCTTGCCGTGACTGTATTTCGCAAGTCTATCGATGAGTGGAAACCCGGCGAGCATAACGGTACTTTCCGAGGTAACAACCATGCTTTTGTGACCGCATCAGCCGCCATCGAAACCTACTGGAGCGACGACAGCTTTAGCAAGGAAGTAAAAGCCAAAGCCGATTTGCTTAAAAATCGTCTGCAACAAATTGCCCGTCGCTATGGGCCTGAGTCTCTTACCGTCAGAGGACGTGGAATGATGACGGGCATCGTTTGCCCTAACGAAGAGATCGCCAGCAAGATAGTCGCTCATGCATTTGAACAAAATCTCATTATTGAAACCTGCGGCAACCATGACCAAGTCGTTAAGTGTTTTTGCCCTCTGACAATCAGCGAAGAGCAACTCCTAGAAGGACTCTCCCGCTTAGACAATGCCTTTGCCCTAACAATGGCTGACTATCAGGAAGCACAACAAGCCTCATAAGCGGGCTGTTTGTCCAATTAACACTGATATTCACCCAGAGGAGACACTAATGATTGTTCGCACACTAGAAAACGCAGAAAACAGCGACCGCCGCATTACCGCTGATAATTGGGAAAGCACACGCATGATCCTTAAAGAGGATAACATGGGCTTTTCTTTCCATATAACGACTATTTATGCCAACACAGAAACACACATCTGGTACCAAAACCATCTTGAATCTGTTTACTGCATGTCCGGCGAAGGCGAAATAGAAACCCTTGCCGACGGGAAGGTCTACCCCATTAAACCGGGGACTTTATACGTGTTAGACAAACATGATGAGCACCTTCTACGCGGTACCACTGAAATGAAAATGGCCTGCGTATTCAATCCTCCGCTCAACGGAAAAGAAACGCATGATGAGAATGGTGTGTACCCGTTAGATGCCAGCAGCCTGGGCGCTTAACTTGATTGAGGTCTTTCAAAAAACACCATGACAAACCCAACCGTAGAAAAGATAGGCGGCACTTCAATGAGCCGCTTTAACGAAATTAAACACAATATTTTTTTGCGCTCGCAGCCTGATCAATCTCTCTATAATCGTGTCTTTGTGGTATCGGCCTATGCCGGTATCACAAACCTGCTGCTCGAACATAAAAAAACGGGTGATGCCGGCGTCTATAGCAGCTTTGCAGAAGCCGAAAATGAACACGCATGGCGTAAACATTTATCAAACGTACGCACAGCAATGCTCGCAATTAACACGGAAATGTTCACCGACGAGCTATCGCTGCAGCAAGCCAATCACTTTATCTTAGAACGGCTAAATGATGCAGAACTGTGCATGGAAAACCTGCAGAAACTCTGCGCCCACGGGCACTTCCAAGTAAAAAGCCAGCTCATACGCGTGCGTGAAATGCTAGCCTCCTTAGGAGAAGCTCACAGCGCTTTTAATACCGTGTTAATGCTCAAAGCACAGAAAGTGAATGCCAGAATGATCGATTTAAGCGGTTGGAACGAGCCCGAGCCTCTGCCCTTTGACGCCATGATCGAAAAACACCTGAGCCGTGCACAGCCAGCCAATGAGCTACTTATCGTCACAGGATATACGCACTGCGAAGAAGGTTTGATGCAAACGTTTGATCGTGGCTACAGTGAGATGACTTTCGCTAAAATAGCAACCCACCTTCATGCCCGCGAAGCGATTATCCACAAAGAGTATCACCTAAGCAGCGCGGATCCTGGTGTGGTTGGTGCTGACTGTGTGCTACCGATTGGTCGAACAAATTATGACGTGGCCGATCAACTCTCTAACTTAGGCATGGAAGCGATCCACCCCAAAGCTGCCCGAGGTTTACGCCGACAACAGATACCCTTGCGTATCAAGAATGCCTTTGAACCTGAGCATACCGGCACGTTAATCACTCAAGATTATAAAAACACACGCCCATGTGTCGAAATCATAGCGGGGCGCAAAGACGTCGTGGGGATCGAAGTATTTGATCAAGAGATGCTAGGCACACCAGAGTACGATATTGAGATCTCGCGTTTACTCAACCAGCTCAAACTCTACACAATCAACAAAGATGCCGACGCCAACACCATCACGTATTACGTGACCGGAAATCGGAAAATGATTAACCGTGCCGTCCGCTTAATTGAAGAGCAATACCCATTAGCAGTCGTTGACCTGCATAATATCTCCGTAGTGTCGGCCATTGGCTCAGATATGAAAGTACGAGGTATCTTAGCCAAAACAGTTGCTGCGCTGTCTAACGCCAGCATCAATATCATGGCCTTACACCAATCGGTACGGCAAGTAGAAATTCAATGCATCGTAGCGGAAGAAGATTATGACGCCGCTATTAAAGCATTGCATGCTCAACTGATCGAAGAAGAGAACCACGGCACTGTCATACGCGCCGCTTAATGCCACTCCTCCCAGAGCCCAATGTGGGCTCTATTTCCCCGCCCGCTACTTTTATTCTGCTAATTCTCAGCTATCTTTATTTTTAGAGATTACACTTTTCCCTGAGCATTAAGCCGCATTTGGTGTAATGACAACCCAAATAATGAGGACATAGATGACGACACCTACTACCCAGCCTAGCAGGCCGCATCTAATGCTTCATGAAAGGCCGAAACCGGTTTGGCCTATTATGATGGTCGGCTTCGACCCCGACCTGTGTACTCATATCGCACACCTCTTCTCTGACTATGCTATTTCTGGCCATGTCATCAAGGTAATGCCATGTCATACGCCTGAAAAAGCACTTCAGCAACTCTTAGAGCGCCGCTACGCGCTGGTTATCATTAATGCCGGTTTACTGGACTTAAATGATCCGGACAACTTAGTGCGCGTCATGCGAGAAGACTTCCAGCAATATCACACGCGCTATATTGTAGTGGATAGTGAACCAGGCGAAACACCTATGGCTGAATGGCTGCTGGAAATGCATATTCAGGACTATAGACACCTTCAACACATCAACGACAATGATTGGCTAATGATCGTCACCCAAGCCTGTCAAAATTATCAGTTGAGTATGGCGAACAACCGGCAAGAACGAGGACTGGAAAAGGTCATCAGTGCCACAACCGACTTGCTCAATAAAACATCGTTGCGCCACTTTGCAGAAGGTATTTTGGACCAGCTATCCGCTAGTTTAGGGCTAGATGAAGATGGGTTAATTTGTGTTCAGCGCCGCGTCAGAACCCCGAGCTCGCCCTGCAGTCCGCTTTACATAACTGCAGCTACTGGCCAGCATGCCTCTTTAATAGGTGAGCCACTAAGCCAGCTCGCCGCTCTTGATATACAATCCGCTTTCGAAACCTGTATTGAACAGCAAGGCCCGATATTCGATACCCACTACACAGCACTGTACTACAACAACAGCCACTGGGAAGGGGCTATCTATATAGATTGTGAGTGCTGCCCTAGCGATGATTATCAACAACTATTGGAAATTTTTGCTAGCAACATTTCACAATGTAATGAGCTAATTAGCAAAGTTAACAAGCTGAGTTTTATTGCTTATCACGACACATTAACAAAAGTACCTAACCGAACACGGTTCTTGCTAGAACTGGATCAACGCGCCAAAACCCAAGACGTAAATACAGTGATAGCGCTGATTGATTTATCTCACTTTGCCGACCTTAATGAGGGATTAGGCGTAGAAACGGGTAATAGGCTGCTAATCAACGTGACGGAGCGTCTGCAAAATTACCTTGGCGATACATGCTACATAGCGCGCATCGGAGCCGATGTTTTTGGTCTGATAGGGCAACAACAAGATCTGAATCCCGACAGCATTCGAGCCACACTCTCTACACCATTTGACGTCGGAGAACTCAGTTATTCGATGCGATACAATGTTGGCTTATGCCGTTTGCTCGCAGGGGAAATGACCGGTTTGACCTTGTTAAAACGCAGCTACATCGCACTGGCTCGGGCAAAACGTAATAGCGCGCGTAATTACGAGTTCTTCTTAGAAGAAATGGAATTTGATAACCGTTGGCGTACTGACATTATCAACCAGCTCAAAAATGATTTTTATGAAGGCCACTTATCATTGTGGTACCAGCCTCAAATTAATCTAAAAACAGGAGCTGTCTGCGGCATAGAAGCCCTTGTACGTTGGCCAGATTCCGCTGGCGGCTTTATTCAGCCCCCTTCAGTCTTTATACCCTTGGCTGAATATTCAGGACTCATCATCGACATTGGCGATTGGATATTGGAAGAGGCATGTAGAACATTTGACAAACTAAAGCGACAACAACATACGCTTCAAAGCGTATGCGTGAATATAGGTATTCCACAGTTTAAACAGTTTAACCTCATCAAGACCATTCAACGGCTAACGCAAGAATACAAGTTGCCGGCTGGCACTCTCGTTATTGAAGTAACTGAACAACTCGCTATGCATGACCCGCAACTAGTTATCGAAAACCTGCACACGCTTCAAAAGCTTGGAGTGCACGCCGCTATTGATGACTTTGGCACCGGTTACTCATCATTAAACACACTCCGGCATCTTGCTATCGACCGTCTAAAAATTGATACGCAATTTATACATGAAATTTCCCACTCAAATGCTGAACACGCCCGGCCGCCGTTTGCTGAAACATTAATATCATTAGGGCAAAAGCTAGGGTTAAAATTAGTAGCAGAAGGTGTAGAAACGCAAGCGCAAGCCAACACGCTTCGTCAGATAGGCTGCCATCAAGCACAAGGGTTCTTTTTTGCTAAACCAATGCCATTTGACGAGTTGCTAGACTGGCTCAACGACAACCCATCATTGTCATTTTAAGCATAGGTGATATAAGAATCCGCTGATAAGATTAAGGCTTCTATTCGCTATTTTGGAAGCCTCACATGGAAGTCGACCTCCTTACCCTGCTCATTTTATCAGGGGTTGCTTTGTTAGCCGGTATCGTAGATTCCATTGCGGGCGGCGGCGGACTCATCACTATTCCCGCACTACTGGCCACAGGCATGCCTCCAACAATGGCGCTAGGCACTAACAAACTACAAAGTAGCTTTGGTGCGTTAGCCGCTACCCTTTATTTTGTGAAACGCGGGCTAATCGACCTCGCCTCGATGCGCCTAGCCATTGTTTGCACCTTTGCAGGGGGCGTATTAGGGACAATTTTAGTACAACAGCTTGACCCTAGTTTTCTCAGTAAGCTGCTTCCCCTATTACTGGCCGGTTTTGCTCTCTATTTTCTGTTCTCACCACGCATCAGCGATCAAGATAGCCATCAGCGCATCAGCTCCTTGAGTTTTGCATTAGTGATAGGTACGACCGTGGGCTTTTATGATGGCTTTTTTGGCCCTGGAACCGGCTCTTTCTTCGCTATCGCCTTCGTTTCTTTGTTAGGGTTCGGTATGGCGAAAGCAACCGCTCATACCAAGCTACTAAACTTAACATCCAACCTCGCTTCTCTCTTGTTTTTTGCCATTGGCGGCCAGATTGTCTGGAGTATTGGTTTTAGCATGGCCGTGGGCCAATATATCGGAGGCAGAATAGGTTCAGGATTAGTGGTTAGTAAAGGCGTTAAACTTATTCGACCTTTACTGGTGTGTATCTCAATCGTGATGTGTATCCGCCTACTATGGCAAGATCACCCTCAATGGTTCAGCTGGATCACTGGCTAATGGTCAATTGGATCATATCGCGATTACCTTGCTCATCAACCACACTAATTTGATGCAGCCCCACGCTAGAAAATTGATAGGATAACGCACGCTCGCTGCTCCCAACGTAACGACCATCCACATACCAATCGCGCGCTCCGCTCCCGCCCTGAGCCATTAGATCAGCGCGTAACTCCCCTCCATGCGGTGGTATTTTAACAAGAGCCTTATCCGGCCATGTCGTGATGCGTATCGTTTTTTGTTCAGCGGCAAACAGTGCACACTCGGGGGCTAAGGAAGGCAGACGCTGCTGGTTTCGCCAAAACGTCGGTAGCCAGGGCTCCGCCGCCTCTGGCCAAAGTGCAATTTTCCTCGTTAATAAAGGTGATCGTTTAGCGCACGAGGGATCGACCCGCAGCCCAGAGACAGGATCCACCCAAATTTGAGTAATAAGGCGCTGGGTCGTTAGATCAGGTAGCTCATGCAATGTCGGAGGAACAACGCCCTCTAACACCCATGCCGCATGATGACGTAAGCATTGACCATTCTGATTCTCTGGGCGCGTTAGCGCCGTGCCAGACGGCCAGCAAATCTCTTCTTTTGTAACCCCACTAGGCTTTATGAGACGCCGTTCGCCATCAGACAAGGCACTGTGTACGCGGAACAACAAAGGTGCGGCAGTGTCACGACCAAACTTACCTGGGCTAGGGCTACCATCGGGCCGTCCAACCCATACTCCTATTGTCCACCGAGGTGAGACGCCCATCGCCCAGGCTTCTCGGTAACCGTAACTCGTTCCCGTTTTCCAAGCGAGATTCCATTGTCCCTGTGTTTTTTGATGCATACTACGATACGGGTGCTGAGCGAGCGCATCCCAAATAATCCAGGCGCTGCCCGCTGATAATAACCGGCGTTCCTGCTGAGGTTGCTCTGGGCGCAAACGCGGCTTAATTGCCAACCCTTGGCGGGCAAACGCACTGTATAAACCCACCATTTGCTCCATCTTGACACCCACTCCACCCAGTATCACTGATGGATTAGGATCAGCGCTACCCGGACCAAAGCTTTTCAAGCCACCGTGTTGTAAACGTGTCAAAAAGCGCCCGGCTTCTATAAATTCTATTAACTGAACAGCCGGAACATTCAACGAGCGTTGCAGGGCTTCGGTCGCCGTGACAGGGCCGTTAAATTGACCTGTAAAGTTGTGAGGTCGGTATTGGCTTTTCGATCGAGGCGCATCAAGTAACAACGAATGCGAATGGATTAACCCCTCATCAATAGCCATACCATAGAGAAAGGGTTTGAGCGTAGACCCCGGCGAACGAACCGCTTGTATCATATCTACTTGCCCATGGCGTGTCGCCGACCAAAAATCGCCAGAGCCGATATAGCTTTTAACAGAGCCGTCTCTGTTATCCATTACCATAACCGCCACGGATTGCTCCGGTGAAAGCTGATAAAGATACTGATCAACCAGCGCCTCAAGCTGCAATTGCAGCCCGTAATCAATAGTGGAGTGGATAACATTACACGACGTACATTGCTGATAAAGGCGACGACTCAAGATTGGTGCAACCTTGGGTACCCCTTCTGCAAAAACAAGCAACGGCTCAGCTTGCGCCTCTGCCACCCGGCTTTGGCTCCACACACCGAGCACCGCCATACGAGCCAATGCTTTATTGCGTGCTTTTAAAGCCGCCTGCGGATGCCGATCAGGGCGATAGTCGCTGGGTCTTTGCGGTAAAACAGCAAGTAAAGCGGCTTCGGCATCACTCAATTGGTTGGCTTGCTTGCCAAAAAAAAAGAAACTGGCTGCTTGCACTCCGGACAACATGCCACCAAAGGGCGCTAAGTTAAGGTACAAGTCGATAATTTCGGGTTTGCTGTAGTGCCACTCCAACTGAAAAGCACGCAGCACTTGCACCAGCTTTCCTCGATAACTGCGGTCGTGTGGATGCAACAAACGAGCGACTTGCATCGTTAAGGTGGAGCCACCTGAGACAATGCCCGACGATTGTGCATTTTGCCAAAAAGCACGTACTAAAGAGAATGGGTTCACACCAGGGTGCCAATAGAACCATCGATCCTCGTAGGTAAGCAGCACCTCTAAATAATGAGGCGATATCTCGTCAATACCAACAGGGTAACGCCACTGATCTCCATCACTGGGGAAGGCACGCAGAGGAGTACCATCATCAGCCAACACAAGAGTGCTCACTTGTGGCAACGGTGCTAACGGGTATCGCCAATCTAAATACTTAAGCAGCAAACACCCGAGAACGACCAACCCGATGCTAAGAACGGCTAGGCGTAGCCGCCAGCACCATCCTTCTTTTTTCGGCGTTCCTACCACGTATTACGGAACCTGTACCGTTACCTTACCGGCCTGCCCACCAATGTGGCGATAATCAGGCTTATACATATCTTGCGCAAACGTCGGCGGAATAATAAACGTCCCCGGCGATACTGCGCGAGCTAGGTAGTATAGTTTTGATTCACGACTCCAGTTAATATTTACCGCTGCTACATATCGATCATCTCTAAACTCTTGATGACGAATATCCTGCTGTTGCATCAGTTCAACAATTGACTGACCTCCAATCTTTAAATCTTCCATATCCAAAGAAGTAGCAAGGTTTTGGTTTTCCAATTCAAGCCCTGCAGGTAACAAGTCAACAATCAAGGCATGCGGCATTGGATCATCCGTTTTCGCCGTTAACTCAACAATCACCATATCACCCGTTGCAAGATGAAGCGGCTGTAGTGCGTTTCCATTGGCATCAAAGTACCGGCGTTGAACCCGTATCCCGTTGCTTTGGGCTTTAGGGTTATTCTTAGGGTAGCCACGTAACTGAACATCGACATAAACAGGCCTATCGCCGGCATTAATCAATGTTAGATCGCCAACCGCCGAGGTTCCTGAGCGCTGCTCCCGCCAATCACCTTCAGACTGAATAGCGGACGTACCCGCCCCTTGCAATAAAGTGAGCGCTAGCGGTTCGCCACCCATTATTTGCAGTTGGCGTCCGGCTAAGAAAAGCGCATTTTGTTCTTGGGTGCTCAACCATCGGCGTTTCGTTAGCTGCTCTTTTAAACGATAAAGCAGCGGCTCCCAAAACTCAGCCGGTTGATGGTGCTCAATACTCATAAAAACAGCCAACGCTAAATCTCGCACACGACTGCCATAATCAGAATATCGCCAAGTAGAAGATAGTAAGCGTTCAGAGGCGCTTGCTAGCGCGGCCTGAGCCCGTGTGCTATCACCGGCAGTATCTAGCGCCATTCCTAGCTGCAGTAGCCCAAGACCATTCCATTTATCCCCTCGCTGATCATATATCGTTCGTAGATCAGACAACGAGGCCTGCCCTAAATCAGCTAACACCAGCGCGGCGTACGAACGCACAGCAAAGCGAGTGACCGAATCATCATGAGTATACTCGCTGCTGATCCGCCGCGGATCTCGTACATAGCTTTGTAGGCGCTTCACACTGCGCTCCACATTATGAGCCGGCACGTCATACCCTGCCTGTTGCGCGCGTAACAAGAAATCGGTGACATACACAGTGAGCCAATATTCTTCTGGGCTATCCGCTCCCCATAGTCCAAACCCACCACTACTATTTTGCATTCCCATCAGCCGTTGTATAGCGACTCTCATCGTCTCTTCACGGTGTTCGTTGCTCTCTCCCGTTAAACCCAATTCAAGCAGTAACGCAGGGTCTGTATAAATTTGAGCAAACATTCCACTGGTAGTTTGCTCCAAACAACCATAGGGATAAGCTTTTAAGGCGCGTAAATAAGATGCAAGGTTCAGCGGTGGGCGTGATGAGGCGCTCATGGCTAACGTAGCACTGCTTGGAATCAAAGTATTAAGTGTTGTTTTAGAGAGCACGAGCGACTTTTCAGGTGCAAGACGCTTTTGCCATTGCTCGGTAATGGAGGGCCATGCAGGACGAGAACTCAGTGTCCATTGGCGTGTAAATGAGTGATCGCTGCCTTGCGGTAGATTGGTCAATCCTGTTACCTGAAGAACAATCGGGGTGCGACCAAAAACCTCCGTCGCTTTAACCGGAATTCTTAGCGTCGTCTTTTCTTGATCCGCGAGCGTGATAGCCTTTGTGAGTGGCGCGGCGCCTTCGCTAGACTCTAAGCCTTCACCTAACGTAACTTCTATCGTCATCTGCTGCTCGCTGCCACTTAAATTATCCAAATCTAAAGCAAGCTCTGACTGATCACCTATCGCAAGAAAACGCGGCATCGATAACTGTGTTACTACCGGTGCGGCTACCTGCAGTTCGGCCTCTGCCGAACCAACGTGGTTTTCGCCAAAAGCAACGGCCATTAATCGAACCCGACCATTAAAATCAGGCATGTTTAGCGGTATCTCGGCGTTACCTTGCTCATCTACAGGAATAACACCCGAAAACAAAGAGACTATTTGCACATCGGAAGGTGCTTCCGTTCCACCTCGTTGGAGGTCAGCATCACCACCAAAGCGCAACTCAGCCAACGCACCTTCATCTCCATCGACTAACTCACCATAACTATCACGTACTTGTGGTGAGTAAGCCCGCTGACCAAATAACCCGTCAAAAGGATCCGGCGTTTTAAACCGTGTGATATTGAGCACCCCCATATCAACAGCAGACAATGTCATCTGCACAGCAGAGGGTAATTTGCCACTCGAGGTCGATACCTTCACTGGAATAGTGAGCTGTTTCTCGGGCAGCGCTCGCTCAGGCAGTTCTAAGCTAACCGTTAAACGACGATCCTCTCTGTCTAGCGGTAGAGGCTGTATACCCATCATCCTGCGCGGTAAATGTTCCTCGCGTTCCTGACCTGCTTGTAGCAAGGTGACAGAAATATACAAATCATGCTGTTTCCACTCAGGGCTCATGGTGAACTCAACTGCCCCTCCATCCGCGGGTATATCAATCGGTTGTGAATGAAGCGGTTTATCGCCTTCCACTATTAACCAACCTTTACCTGCTGCTGGCGGTTGCAAACGCACTTTGACCTTATCGCCTGGCATATATTTTTGCTTATCCAGTGACATACCTATTCGATCAGGCCTACCCGATAAGGTTTGTGACTGCTCACTCCAGCCAGCATTAAAACGGTAGTTCGATACCAAGTTGGTGCTAGGGTCTTTAATTTCTAAACGATAATAACCCCACTCGACAGGTACCGATATCGAGGTACTTGAATCGGCATTAATATCAACAATTTGGGAAAAAACGGGATAGTGGCGCTCTGTATAATTGCTACTCCAGCCATCAGAATCGGAATAAACCCAATGGTACTGACGATGCTCACGAATCAGCTGGACTATTACGCCTTGGCGTGCGAATTTATCCACCCCGTTCGTCACTACTAGCTCAAAATTAGCTGTACTGCCGTAATCTACCGTACCCTGCTCAAATAATGGTCGGATGCCTATTAATTCATCGGCCGGCATGACTGTGCTGGTTACACTGCGACTAACTGGCCGGCCTCCTGTATCCAGCAAACTCTCAAACAGCTTTAAGCGCAGTGGGACTTTAGCCTCTTGCCAAAACGAAGGAACACTAACCGTCGCCTTACCCTCTCCATTCAATACAAGCGGATCAAGATCAACTTGTCGATCCAATTCGGTTTGCTGTATATCCCCAAAATGGAATGCCTCAAACGCTCTAAATGGGTGAGGTTCCATTGACGCTATCAGCTTACTCTGCAGCTTATTACCAATAGCCGGAGCCCCATAAAGGTATTGTCCATCAACCTCTAACTTATATTGACTGTCGAGTGATAATTGTTCCGGGGCTTTTAAATCAAGCGTCATCCTTTCAGGCAAAAAATCTTCAACTTGTATTGGGTACTCAACAACTCGACTATCAGGCAACGTCATGGTGATTCGCCATTGCCCAGTCGGTGCATCATTTGTAATCGGAAAAGTCACTTCATAATAATTAAGTGCTGACGCAGCTAGCCGCCTAGTAGCGACAATCCGGCCATCCGGTTGCTGCAATGAAGCTTCTAATGTAGCGCCATTAACCATGTCGCCGTCAGCTCCCCGAAGCAATCCACTGACTGTTACACTTTCACCAGGCCGGTATAAATCACGACTACTATAAAGAAACAATGTTTGTTGATGAGAGGCGTGCCCTGTAACTGGAAACTCAGACAAGTCCAATGCAGGCCCAAAAAGCTTAACCAAAGTCGTGTCTTTACCCGACTGCGCTAACAATAGCTTAGGTTCCGTTTTCAATGCAGACCGCTCAAAGCTTACAACGCCCTCTTTATTAGTCACCTGATCGGCCAGCGCACCACCTTCAGCATCAAGCAAGGTAACGTGAACGCCTTCTTTTTCATCGGCAGAGGCCAGTAAATTAACATGTACATCGATCTGATCTTTAAAGATTTTTAACTGAACCCCCAAATCAGTTACTGCAAACCAAGTGGATGGGTATTGGTAGTCGTAACTTCCCGCAGGCTTCATCACAGTAAGATACACCCCTGGCTTTTGAAGAGGTGCTATTGATTTAACAGGGATATAGCGCGTGGCTTGTTGGTTTTCTAACACTTTAAGATCAAAACGCCCTGTGTACACCAAATCAAATTGCTTTAGGGAATCACGCACACGCCAAAAATCTAATTGACCACGCCCACTATTTTCACTCAAAAAATCGTACAATTTACTTTCAGGAATACGATAAAAATCAAGATCCACCTGACTAACATTAACGGTAAGGACGGGTAAGCCTTTGGTTAATTGATGAGCTAATAAGTTACCTTGATTTAAGAAACCGATCATCGGCTCTAAGGTATCGGTTGTAAAAGAGACGCTTTTATCTGACTCTAGCGACTTACCAAAAGCAGAGGGAAGGCCTTTACGCACAGTGATATGATAGGTTTCATTAGGAGATAAGCCCGGGAAATATAGGACGGTGCGAGTATCGTTAGCGGCCCACTCTCCGCTCAGTGATTCCTGATCATCGGTGGTGACACTTAGCCAATCATTAAACAACTGATCGGAGGGCAAAGGGGTACTAAACGTGACTGCCGCGGCAAGCCGGCCTTGATAGGTTTGTGCACTTACATCAGAAACCACAAAATCAGACTGCTTATATAAAGAATCAGCGGGGTCATCTGACTCTTCATTGGTACTTGTAACCTGATTACTGCCCGCGGCTTGATCATTAACAGCTAAACTCGTGCCTGTACTCTTTGGTAAAGCCTCAGCAGTAACCTGTGGCCCTTCTGATACCACACTAGTGGATGACGACGTCTCATCACCTGAACCATTACAAGCGATCAAAAAGATACTAACGAAACTAATTAGTAGAAAAGCTGTTAACTTCCTTGCGTGGCCTAGCATTAATCACTCCCTGAAAAAGTAGTCTATACAACGAGCGCTAGTATGAAGCGACATAGACCTCTTTCCAAGGAGCAGGTGCTTTTTTATGCCATAATATGGTGCCCTGCATCGACATAAATAAGACTTCCTGTCTGTGCTTTCGCCCAATCACTGATTAAGAAAGCAACCATATGGCCTACATCATCCGGTGTCGCTAATTGGTGTAAGGGGGAATGTTCTATTGCCGCATCCATCAGCAGCGTAAATTCAGCCAATCCAGACGCCGCTCGAGTAGGCATAGGTCCGGGTGAAATGGAGTGTACTCGAATTTTAGATTCACCCAGCTCAGCGGCTAAGTACCTAACTGATGACTCTAAAGCGGCTTTAATTGGTCCCATCATATCGTAATGAGCAACCACTTTATCCGCCCCGTAATAGCTCATAGTTATTAAAGTTCCGCCTCTTTCTTTCATGAGCCGCTCGGCCTGTTTTGCCGAACGTATGAATGAGTGGCATGAGATATCTACCGCCTTACTGAATCCATCCCCTGATGTATCAACTAACCGGCCTTGTAGCTCTGCAAGTGGTGACCACGCGATAGAATGAATAACAAAATCTATTGCGCCCCATTCTTTTTCTGCCGCTTCAAAAACCGCCTCCAACTCACCCGGATTAGATACATCGCACGGCAAAAACAAAGCAGGGGACAGCACATCAGCTAACGGTTGAACATAAGGTTTAGACTTCTCATTAAGGTAGGTAATACATAACTCCGCACCCAGCTCATGAAGCACTTTTGCACAGCCGAAGGCAATGGAGTGACGGTTAGCAATGCCTAATATGATGCCGCGCTTACCCGCTATTGAAAAGCTCATACCTGCCTCCTAATTTATATTGCTGCAGTGCAGTATAAACCTGAATTTATGACAAGCAGTAGACACAAAACAAATAAAGCATCATTAAAAAAGCAATAACCATAAAAAAACCCCTGACTGCAACGCAATCAGGGGTTCGGTATAAAAGCTTGGCGATGACCTACTCTCACATGGGGAGACCCCACACTACCATCGGCGCTAAAGCGTTTCACTACTGAGTTCGGGATGGGATCAGGTGGTTCCACTTCGC